>NZ_JBEOWQ010000010.1:0-171373 GCF_040296145.1 Micromonospora sp. NPDC002296 | reverse complement strand
GGCCGGTGCGCCCTCCGCCGACCGACCGAGCGGGACGGCCGGGTGACCTGCTGTCGACGTACCCCGAGAAGACAGCGGTGGGTGACGGTCCGCGCGGACCGCCACCCACCGATGGGTACGCCTGTTGTCAGTCCTCGTCGGACTTGCCGCCGCCGATCCCGGAGGAGATCAGCTCCATCACCGAGGAGTCCTGGAGGGTGGTCACGTCGCCCAGCGACCGGTTCTCCGCCACGTCCCGCAGCAGCCGGCGCATGATCTTGCCGGAGCGGGTCTTCGGCAGCTCCGGCACCAGCAGGATCTGCCGCGGCTTCGCGATCGGGCCGAGGGTCTTCGCCACGTGGTTGCGCAGCTCGGCGATGAGCTTCTCGCCCGCCTCGCCGGTGGTGTCGGTGGTACCGCGCGGGATGGCGAACGCCACGATCGCCTGGCCGGTGGTCGGGTCGGTCGCGCCCACCACGGCCGCCTCCGCCACCGACGGGTGCGACACCAACGCCGACTCGACCTCCGTGGTGGAGATGTTGTGACCCGACACCAGCATCACGTCGTCCACCCGGCCGAGCAGCCAGATGTGCCCGTCGTCGTCCTTCTTCGCCCCGTCCCCGGCGAAGTACATGCCCTCGAACCGGGACCAGTACGTCTCGACGAACCGGTCGTCGTCGCCCCAGATGGTGCGCAGCATCGACGGCCACGGCTCGCGCAGCACCAGGTATCCGCCGCCGCCGTTCGGCACCGACTGGCCCTGGTCGTCCACCACGTCGGCCACGATGCCGGGCAGCGGGGTCATCGCCGAGCCTGGCTTGGTCTCGGTGACGCCCGGCAGCGGCGAGATCATGATCGCGCCGGTCTCGGTCTGCCACCAGGTGTCCACGATCGGCAGCTCGCCCCCGCCGACGTGCTGCCGGTACCACATCCACGCCTCGGGGTTGATCGGCTCGCCGACGCTGCCCAGCAGCCGCAGCGAGGACAGATCGAAGCCGGCGGGGATGTCATCGCCCCACTTCATCATCGTCCGGATCAGCGTCGGGGCGGTGTAGAGGATGCTGACCTGGTACTTGTCGACGATCTCCCAGAACCGGCCCTTGTGCGGGGTGTCCGGGGTGCCCTCGTACATGACCTGGGTGGCGCCGTTGGCCAGCGGGCCGTACACGATGTAGGAGTGGCCGGTCACCCAGCCGATGTCGGCGGTGCACCAGTAGACGTCCGTCTCCGGCTTCAGGTCGAACACCGCGTGCGCCGTGTACGACACCTGGGTCAGGTATCCGCCGGTGGTGTGCAGGATGCCCTTCGGCCGGGCCGTGGTGCCGCTGGTGTAGAGGATGAACAGCGGGTGCTCGGCGTCGAACGGCTCGGCGGCGTGCTCGGTCGACGCCTGCTCCACCGCCTCGTGCCACCACAGGTCCTTGGCCGTCCAGGCGACCTCCTCGCCGGTGCGGCGGACCACCAGCACGTGCTCCACCGACGGGCAGTTCGCCACCGCCTCGTCCACCGTCGGCTTCAGCGCCGACGGCTTGCCCCGGCGGTAGCCGCCGTCGGCGGTGATCACCACCTTGGCGGTGGCGTCCTGGATCCGGTTGGTCAGCGCGTCGGCGGAGAAGCCGCCGAAGACCACGCTGTGGGTGGCGCCGATCCGTGCGCAGGCCAGCATCGCCACCGCCGCCTCCGGGACCATCGGCAGGTAGATCGCCACCCGGTCGCCGGCGGTCACGCCCAGCTCGGTCAGCGCGTTCGCCGCCTGGCAGGTCAGCCGGTGCAGGTCCGCGTACGTGATGGTCCGGGTGTCGCCCGGCTCGCCCTCCCAGTGGATGGCCACCCGGTCGCCCCGGCCCGCCTCCACGTGCCGGTCCAGGCAGTTGTACGCCACGTTGAGCCGGCCGCCGACGAACCACTTCGCGAACGGCGGGTTCGACCAGTCGAGCACCTGGTCCCACTGCTTCGCCCAGGCCAGCCGCCCGGCCTGCTCCGCCCAGAAGGCGAGCCGGTCCCCGGCGGCCTCGGCGTACGCGTCGGCGGTGACGTTGGCGTTCGCGGCGAGTTCAGCCGGGGGCGCGAACTGCCTGGTCTCGTTCAGCAGATTGGCCAGTGCCTCGCTCATGCCGTGACTCCCTCATCGCATCCGTGACCTGCGTCCCTACCCCCGCAGAGGTTAGCCGGGGCGGTCGACGCCCGCGACAACTCCCGGAGCACACCCGCGCCGAGCGGCCCCCGCCGCGCGCCGAACTGCATGGAGTGGGGTGGGCGGGACCGGGTGGCGGGCGTCGCGTTGTCGGGCGGCTGCGGGCCGGACGCCCGGGCGGGTCGCTAGCGTGACGGGGTGACCACCGACCCGCTCGCCCCGCTGCTCGCGCTCGCCGACATCGCCCCCGCCGTCGAGCGGGCCCGCGACCGGGTCGACGAGGCGCTGCGGCACCGTGCGCTGCGCCGGCACGGCGGCCAGGTCGCGGCCGAGGTGAGCCTCCGTTGCGCCGTGGCCAGCGCCGCCCTGGAGGGGGCCGCCCACGACCGCGAGGCGGTCCGCGCCGGAACGGTCACCGACCCGGTGCTCCAGGGCGCGCTGCGGGTGGCCGGGGCGCTGCCCGGGCTGACCGAGCCCTGGCCGAGGGCCCCCCGGCAGGTCCTCGCCCGGCTGCACGTGCTCGCCGCCCGGGACGTCGTACCCGCCGACGAGCTGGGGCGGCCGGTGGCCGATCCGGTGGTCGGCGCCCGGCTGGACGCGCTGGCCGGGCTGGTCGCCGGCGGCACCGCCGTGCCCCCGCTGGTGCTCGCCGCCGTGGTGCACGGCGAGCTGCTGAACCTGCGCCCGTTCGCCGGGCCGTCCGGGGTCGTGGCCCGGGGCGCCGCCCGGCTGGTGCTGATGTCCACCGGCCTCGACCCGCGCGGGCTGGTCGGCACCGACGTCGGCCACCGCGAGCGCGAGCCGGAGTACGTCGGCGCGGCCGGAGCCTTCGCCACCGGCACCCCGGACGGGCTGCGCTCCTGGCTGCGGCACTACCTGACGGCGGTCGAGGTGGGTGCCGACCAGCTCACCGCCGTCGGCGACGAGATCCTCGCCGCCGCCTGAGCCGCGCCCTGTCGACGCCCGTGCCACCCGTGCCGGGTCCCGTCTCCCGGGCCGTGGCTCAGTCGCGCCGGGCCGCCCGGTTGACTTTGGCCTGGAGGGCCCGTCGGGCGATCGGCCCCAGGTCGTCCACGATCTCGATGAGCACCGCGAGCTGGTCGAGCGCGGACATCGCCCGCTCGGCCGCCGCCCGGTCCACCCCCTCGTAGAGCTCCAGCCCGATGAACGCGGCCGACACGGCCCGGGCCAGGCCGGGCACGTCCGCGATCTCCGCGAACGGGGATCCGGCGAGCAGGCGACCCAGGACGGCCTCGATCTCGTCCACCCAGAGCTGGAGCGCGCCGGCCGTCGGGGCGGCCAGCCGCTCGTCGGCCTGCGCCCCGGCGAGCATCTGGGCGAGGAAGGAGACGTTGCCCACTTCCCGCTCCTGCTCGTGCAGGGCGCTGCCGACGGCGAGCAGTTCACGCAGGGAGCCGACCCCGGCCAGCCGCGCCGACCAGTGCCCGACCCGCTCGGCCGTGCTGGCCCGGCACGCCGCCGCGAGCAGGTCGTCCACACTGCCGTAGTGGTAGAACACCAGCGCCTGGTTCACCCCCGCTGCGGCGGCGATCGTACGGGCCGAGACCCCGGCGATGCCGTGCTGGCGGATCGCGGCGATGGCGCCGTCCAGGAGGCGCTGCTTGGTGTCGGACATCCCTCTCCTCGCGTGCCGGCTCGTCCGGCTTCGGCTTCTCCCGTGCCGGCCTCTGCGGCTCGAGCTTCTCGCGTGCCCGCCTGCCCGGCTCGCCGGTCGGCGGCCGGACGCGGCGGTGCGATCATCGCATCGGTCACCAACTGCGCGAGCCAGGCGACCCCGGGCAGCCGCAGCGTCCAGCCGGCCAGCGCCCAGCCGAGGTGGACGTGTTCGAGCGCGCGGGCGACGGCGGCCACCCCCCGTTCCCGGTGGCCGTCACCGCCCGCGTACTCCGCCCGCCGCAGCACCCCGTCGTACGCCGAGGCGGGCCGGAGGACGAGGCCCACCGGGTGCCGGCGGGCGAGGAAGCGCCAGACCGCCGCGCACGGCCCGCAGTCGGCGTCGAGCCAGAGGACCGCAGGTGGCCCCGACACGTACGGCCGCCAGCACGGCCACCAGTTCCGGACCCGCCGTCGGTAGGCCCGCCGGCCCTCCGGGTACCGGCCGGCGAGGTCGTGCTCCTCGTGCGGCCCGGCCACCGCCGCCGCGAAGGCGACCGCCACCGCGCCCGCGCCGGCCAGCGCCAGGCTCCCGGTCAGTGCGGCGGTCAGCAGCACCAGGGCCACGCCGCCGAACTGCATCGGGTTGGCGAGGTAGGCGTACGGGCCGGTGGTGACCAGCCGCCGGGGCGGATCCCACGGGTACGGGGTGCCGCCGCCCCGGACCGCGAACTCCCGCACGGCGGCGAGCGCCGGCGTCGCCACCAGCAGGACGACCTGCCCGGCGAGCAGCAGCCGGGACGCGGGCAGCCCGGTGAGCCCGGCCCAGGAACCGTCGCCCAGTTCGAAGGCCAGCGTCGGCACGAACCACAACAGCAGGGCGGCGAAGAGGCCGACCTGGAGCAGCGCCCGGGCGGCCAGGTGCCGGCGGTCCGCGCACCACCGGCCGAGCAGCTGGGCGGGCAGGGCCACGGCGAGCAGCCCGGCAGCCTCCCCGACGAGCCAGTGCGGACCGAGGCGGACCAGCGGGTGCAGGGCGGGCATCGCCACGGCGTCGAACCAGAGCAGCAGGCCCAGCGCCAGCGGCAGCGGGAGGACCCTGCGCAGCAGCACCGGCAACGGGCCCCACAGGGCGGCCCAGCCGATCCACAGGTCCACCGGCAGCCCCCGGTACGCGCCCCGCACGGGTGCGAAGGTGTACCAGCCGGTGCGCCGGGCCGCCTCGTCGAGGGCCGCGATGCCGACGGCGCCGGCCACGAAGGCCAGCAGCGCCGCCGCCCGGGCGTCCCGGTCCCGCTCCAGCCGGGCGGCGGCGAGCACGGCCAGCAGGGGTACCGCCAGGCTCAGGTGGCGGGCGACCGTCATCGCAGGACCGTCATGTCCAGCAGGTGCCCGACCCCCTCGCCGAGCAGGACGTGCTGCACCGGGCCGAAGTACCAGGACGGGTCGAGGCCGCGCCGGTAGTCCACGCTGATCCGGACCTCGGTGTGCCCGGCGTCGACCGCCCGCCAGCGCAGGTCCGCACGCCGCCAGGTGAACCAGCGGGCGGTGATCGAGGTGTCCTCGACGAAGCGGAAGACGACCTGTTGTGGCCGGGCGGTCTCGACCTCGGTGAGCAGGTGCCCGCCCGGCCCGTGCGCGCTGCCGTGGTAGCCGAACATCCAGCGGTCGCCCACGGCCAGGCCGTCGCCGCTGACCTCGGTGGGTGTGGGCGCGCCCAGCAGCCGCAACGGCATGGACCGGACCGGGACGGGCCGGGGGCCGGCCGCGAGCCGCTCGGCGACCTGGTCGGCGGGCAGCGCCACCACCCGGACCACCTCGACCGACTGCTCCGGGTCCAGCCGTGGCCCGATCCCGCTGCCCTCCAGGCCGGGCAGGAGCAGCAGCGGCACGGCGAGGACCGCGTACGTCCGCGAGGCGTCCCGCAGCGCGCGGATCAGCGCGGTGGTGCCGTGCGCCACCGCGTACACCAGCGGGGCGGCCAGGATGACGCAGACCGCTCCCTCGTGCAGCGCCACCGCCGCCAGCAGCAGGGCGATCGTGGTGACCACGAAGACCCGGCCGTGCGCCGTCCGGCCAGGGGTGAGGGCCAGGGCGGCGGCGAGGATCACCGGGAGTGCCACGAACAGCAGGGCGCTGTCGGCCCGCCCAGCGCGGACCGTGACGAGGTAGACCACCAGCCCGAAGGCCGCGATCAGCCCGGCCAGCACCCAGTTGGCGGCGGTCCGCCGCGGTGGCCGTTCGCCCTGCTCCGACATGGCATCCTCCCCAATTTTGAGCGACTGCTCAAGCGGAGCATAGGCGGAATTGAGCGAACGCTCAATAGGAGTTTCGCCTGGGGGCTGAGGGTCGATCGCCCGGAACTGTGGTGTCGCTGGGGCGCGCAGCCGCCCTCGGGCGGGCCCGTCGCGCCCGGGACGAGGCGTCGCGCCCCCGTGGCGGAGTCAGGCGGCGGGGCGCGCGGAGAGGTGGCGTCAGGCGGCGGGGGCGCGCGGAGAGGTGGCCGGGCGCGGTGGACGCCGGTCGGTGAAGTGACCCCGGGCGTCGGTCAGGCGACCGGGGCGGTGCGGGTGCGGCGGTGCCGGCCGTACCAGGCGATGCCGATGGCCACCCCGACGCCGACGCCGAGGGCCGCCGCAGCGACCGGGACGGCGGGGCGTTCCCGCAGCCGGCGGCCCAGCGGGATCGGGTGCCGGAACTCCAGCACCGGCCAGGCGTTCTCGCTGGCCAGCTTGCGCAGCGCCCGGTCCGGGTTGACCACGCTCGGGTGGCCCACGCACTCCAGCAGCGGCCGGTCGCTCATCGAGTCGGAGTACGCGTACGAGTCGGCGAGGTCGTAGTCGCGCTCCCTGGCCAGCTCGCTGACCGCCTCGACCTTGCTCGGCCCGGCGGCGTAGAACTCCACCTCACCGCTGTAGCGGCCGTCCGCCACCGTCATCCGGGTGGCGATCACGTCGGTCACCCCGAGCAGTTCGCCTATCGGCCGGACCATCTCCTCGCCGGAGGCGGAGACCAGCACGACGTCCCGGCCGGCGGCCTGGTGCTCCTCGATGAGGGCCGCCGCCTCGGCGTACACGTAAGGGTTGATCAGCTCGTGCAGTGTCTCCGCGACGATCTGGCGGACCTGTTCCACCTGCCAGCCCTTGCAGAGCGCGGCGAGGTAGTCCCGGGTCCTGGCCATGGTCTGCTCGTCGGTGCCACCCAGCCGGAACATCAGCTGCGCGTACGCCGACTTGACCACGTCCCGCCGGGTGATCAGCCCATCCCGGTAGAACGGCCGACCGAACGCCAAGGCGCTCGACTTGGCGATGACGGTCTTGTCCAGATCGAAAAAAGCGGCACTTCGGCCCACGGCGCGAAAGTCTAGCCCGATGGACTATCGTCGGCGGGTCCCTGGGGTACGGACTCCGGCCCGACCTGGGGGCGACCCCTAGGACTGCTGCCCGTCAGTGACGGCGGTCACACTCTCCGAACACGATTTCGCACTGAGTGGAGTCAACACCACTCGACGTATACGGGTCTGCTCAGGCATGCTTGTGGTTGCGACGAGGACTCACGTGTCGTGCGAAGCAGGCCCTCGGCGGTTGCACCCCCCGTAACCGCTGAGCCGGTTCGGCTCAACCCCCCCGGAGCCGAACCGCCCGACGACCCCCGTCTCCCCCCGACGGGGGTCGTCCCTTTTCGAGGTGAACGCGCGACAGCAGGTCACAGGTCGGCTTCCTCCCATCAAGGTGGTCCGCAGACGGCGTTTCCTTGGCCGGAGGCAGCAGGGAGGCAGCAGATCCGTCGAACGCCTCCAGGACGCGAGCGGCGTAGTCGTCCGGAGTGTGGGTGTGCCGGTTGAGCGTCGTGGACGCCTGCTCGTGGCCCATGACCCGCTGCGCCAGGTTGATCGGGACGGCGTCGGTGACGAGCCAGGTGGCGTAGGCGTGCCGCAGGTCGTGAAATCGCATCCCGCCGAAAGCCTTGGCCGCCACGCAGGCGACAGCTTCCCGCTCGGTGGTGAACTCGGCCGACCACTCGACACCCTCCCGGTCGGGCCAGACAGCGCGGTACCGATGCGGGCCGGTGGCGATGATCTGGCCGAGCAGGCCGGCACGAACCAGCGAGGGCAGCCAGATCCGTCGACGGAAGTTCGACCCCAGCCGGTCAGGAGAGGATGGACGCCCGGCCGTCAGACGTCGGATTCGAGGGCGAAGGTGTTGCCGTCCGGATCCTGGAACCACGCGATACGTCCACCGCCGGCCCGAGCGGTGATTCCCTTGGCGTCATGTTCGAACTGGTCGTATCGGATGAACTCGACGCCGGACGAGACGAGCTCGCCAACGATCTGGTCGATGTCTTCGACGTACCATGTCGCCAGTGTCGCCGGGCTCTTTCCAGCAGTAACCGACTGGTACACGTTCAGTGCCGCCACGCCGCCGGAACCATAGACGCGGCTGCCATCGGCGATGTTGGCGCTGGGGCCCGACTGCAGCGCCTGTAGGCCCAATTGGCCTTCGTAGAACGCGACCGCCCGTTGTATGTCGGACACGGCGATCGAAGTTCTGAGGTGATACGTGCTCAACGGCATGAAGCACTGTCGCACACGTAGCGCACTGGAGTCAGGGCGAGCAGGGGTGCGAGGGTGTCGATGACCCGGTGGGCGGCGGAGTGCGACACCCCGAACAGCGGGCCGATCTGCCGCATTATCAGGTTCGTCCGCCAGTAGGTCGCGACCAGCAACACCCGATCGGCGAGGGCGAGCGACCACTGCCGGCCCCGGCCAACCACCAGCGATCGTGTCACCGCCCCGCTCGGCGACCAGCCGGATCACCCTGCGGAACTGGAAGACCTCGGGGCTTCGCCCCGAACCCCGGAGACCCCCCATGCCAGCTCGCGACTGTGCGACTTCCTCACCCCGGAAGCATCCAGCCACCGAATATGGAGAGCAAGACAAGACCGTCGCCGGTCCGCACCGTGATGTCGTCCTCCGGTCCCACGAAGATGGTGATTCCCTCGGCGATTGGTGTCCGGTCCAAGCCCTGCCCTTCCACCCAGCCAGAGCCGCTGAGCACGCACAGTGCCTCATGGTCCGTGAGTTCGACGTACCTCACGTAGCCATCGGGATCGAGCTTCAACATATTCACGGAAACGCCTGCCGGTACCTCGGTAACGCGGGTGATCGTCACACCACTCGCATGTTCGCCGCTCCAGCGCCGAGTCTGGTCCACCGTCGTCACGATTGACACCATGATCGGCAGTATGCGTGATTCCGAGGCCGTCACGGGTCATCCATGGGCCCGTAGCCGGGGCGCGTAGCGGTCACGAGCGGGCCCGAGAAGCAGCCGGCGCACACCCTTGAGATGCCACTGTGGACTCACTAGATTTGATCCTCAACCACGATCAGGGACCGGCTTCGAGATTCAGGAGAGTGACCCCATCGCATACATCGATCTAGGGGTGGATGAGACCGAGCTCCCAGGCGTCCGTGGGCCGCTGCGCTTCCGGCCGGAGACCGGTCGACCGTTGCTTGAGCTGGTCGAGGTGCTGCTGCGCGGGCCGCATTCGCTCACCCCCGGGGAACGGGAGCTGATCGCCGCGTACGTCTCCGGCCGCAACGAGTGCACCTACTGCTGCTCGGCGCACTCGGCGTACGCGGCGGCGCAGCTCGCCGAGGGCATGACCCTGGTCGACCAGGTGCGCGCCGACCTGGACAACGCCCCGATCTCCGCGAAGCTGCGCGCCCTGCTGCACATCGCCGGGGCCGTCCAGGTCAGTGGACGCGAGGTCACCCCCGAACTGGTTGCGACCGCCCGTGCCGAGGGTGCCACCGACCTGGAGATCCACGACACGGTGCTCATCGCGGCGGCCTTCTGCATGTTCAACCGGTACGTCGACGGCCTCGGCACCCAACCGGCGGCCGACCCCGGGTGGTACGAGCGGGCGTCGGGGCGCATCGTCAACGCAGGCTACCGGCAGGTCGTCTGACGACTCCGGCCGACGCCACCGGACCGAACCCCGCCCGCCCACGAGCAGAACCCGGAGCATCAGGTCATCGCACATATCGACCTTGGCCAGGACGAGCAGGTCTACCTGGGCATCCACGGCCTGATCCGTTACCGGCCGGAGACCGGCCGCCCCCTGCTGGCGCTGAACGAGGCGCTGCTGCGCGGGCCGCACCCGCTCACCCCCGGGGAACGGGAACTGATCGCCGCGTACGTCTCCGGCCGCAACGAGTGCCGGTTCTGCCAGGGCGCGCACTCGGCCTTCGCCGCCGTGCAGCTCGACGAGGGCATGACCCTGGTCGACCAGGTTCACGCCGACCTGGACAACGCCCCGATCTCTGCGAAGCTGCGCGCCCTGCTGCACATCGCCGGGGCCGTCCAGGTCAGCGGACGCGAGGTCACCCCCGAACTGGTCGAGGCCGCCCGTGCCGAGGGCGCCACCGACCTGGAGATCCACGACACGGTCCTGATCGCGGCGGCGTACTGCATGTTCAACCGGTACGTCGACGGCCTCGGCACGCTCGTACCCGACGACCAGGAGTGGTATCTGGGACCGGCCGGACGGGTCGCCAGCCATGGTTACCTGCCGGTGCTGGACCGCTGACCCGTACCGGTCACCCGAAGTTTCACCCGCTAGCCGAATAGGGGCGTGACGTCATGGCACACATCGACCTGGGCGTGGACGAGAACGAGTTTCCCGGGGTCCGGGGCCCGTTGAAGTACCGGCCGGTGACCGGCAAGCCGATGATGGAACTGGCCGAGACCCTGCTGCGTGGGCCGCTCAGCCTGTCGACGGCCGACCGCGAGCTGATCGCCTCGTACGTCTCCGGCCTGAACGAGTGCACCTACTGCTGCTCGGCGCACTCGGCGTTCGCCGCAGCCCTGCTCGACGAGGGCATGACCCTGGTCGACCAGGTACGCGCAGACCTGGACAACGCCCCGGTCAGTGCCAAGCTGCGCGCCCTGCTGCACATCGCCGGGGCCGTGCAGCACAGTGGGCGCAGCGTCACCCCCGAACTGGTCGGGGCGGCGCGCACCGAGGGCGCCACCGACGAGGAGATCCACGACACGGTGCTGATCGCGGCTGCCTTCTGCATGGTCAACCGGTACGTCGACGGCCTCGGCACGTTCGCCCCGAGCGATCCGAAGTACTACGACGAGACGGCCCAGCGGGTCATCAGCGTCGGCTACCGCAACACGGTCTGAACCGGATCTTCACCCGCGCGCCGCTTACCGACCGCGCCTCCATGGCTAGGTTGGGAACGGGCCACGTACAGTGACTCCTCCATCGACGACGAGACTCTGCCCGGTCACGTAGGCCGCAAGCGGAGAGGCCAGGTAGACAGCTGCCGCGGCGGCCTCATCAGGGATGCCGATTCGACCCATCGGAATCTCAGGGACTTCCGCGGTGCGCTGGGCGGAATTCGCCGCCGCCGTTGCGATGGCACCACAGGCCACGACGTTCATGCGGATGCCGTCGCCGGCGTACTCCGCAGCGACGGTCTTGGCGAGGCTGGCGAGCCCGGCCTTGGCAGCACCGTAGCCAGCCTGCATGGGCGCGGCCATGACGCCCGCGACGGACCCGACGCTGACGATGGACCCGCCGTCGCCTTGGGACAGGAAGGCACGGATGGCAGCCCGGGCCGCGCGCGCCACATAGCGAAGGTTCATCTCGTACGCCAGATCCCAGTCGTCGTCGTCCATCTCGTGCAGGCGCACCGCGGGTACGAACGCGACCTGCCCTCCGACGACGGTCACCAGTGTGTCGAGCCGACCGAACTCGCCGGTGGTGCGGGTGACGAACCCGTCCAGATCCGAGCGCGAGCGCACGTCACCGACGAGCGGAACCGCGCGGGCACCAGACTCGGTCAACTCATGAACGGCATCATGTGCCCGGTCCGGATCGACGTCGGCGACGGCGACGGCTGCGCCGGCCGCAGCGAAGGCACGTGAGATCGCGCGCCCGATGCCTTCGCCTCCACCTCCGATCACCAGGGTGCTCATGCCGTCCAGTGGTGCAGCGAAGGGGTTCATGGCCGGATCCTTCCATAGGGCCCGCGCCTGCTGGCCCTGCTGAACCAGGTCCCAGTACTGCGGCCCAGTGGGCTGCGCGACTGCCCTGCGGGCGGCCTCCGGCCCTTACTTCCACCCGATGCCGCCGCCTCCCGTACGGGGGCGTTTGGTCAGCCCGGGGCGTCCTCGTCTGCTGGCGGCCGGGGGCGGCGGTAGTCCCGGATGTACGCCTCGACGTCTGACCGCAGCCACACCGAGCCGACCGACAACGTCTGGAACGGGCGCGGGAAGTTCGGGTGCAGCGCGATGGCGCGGAACCTCGACCGGCCCACGCCCAGCATCTTCAGAATCTCGCCTGCGGCGACGAGTGGCCCCGGCACCTCATCGGTCATGTCAGCAAGGTAGAACAGCGCGTTCGCGCCATGGTTGACACGCGCAGCTTAACACGCTAAAGGACGCGCGATGCTATGCACGCGGCAAGCCAGGCGCGACATGGTTAACGTGCCAACATTGACACGGGGGTAATGGAGGGTGTGTGATCGGTGGCGCGGTACCCCCGGTCTGGTGGAGGCGGAGCCCGGCGGGCCGGGGTGCCGCAGAAAACCGGACCCCGTGGGAGGCATCGATGAGGTTGCACGACGCCCGGAACCTCGAACTCGTGAAGCTGCGCCAGGACTTTCGGTGGGACTCTTGCGTGTCGTGGCTCTGGAGGAGCAGGGACCGGCTTGACCTCACCCGCGCTGCTGGGTCTTGCCGGGCGGGGGCGAAGTGACCGCGCGTCGGCTGCCCCTGTTGATACGGGCCGCCTGGCACACGCTCGATTGGCACAGGCACCGCCGGTGCGCCGTTTGCGGCCCGAGCGGCTGGTGTCCGCTGGTTCGGGCGGCCAAGAACCGGATCACCGCCTGGCGTCGGTACGGCCCGCGCCGATGATCGAACTCAAGGCCGGCGACGTCCTGTACATAACCGCCGTATGCAGCGTCCAGTTCGTCAGGCCGATGATGTTCAGATTGATCAAGGTTCGGACTGACTTGATCACCTACGACGGCTGGGTTTGGCTCGACGGGTACCAGCTCGATGCCAAGGGCGAGGCCGTCGCCCGTCGGGAGATCTTCGTCCAGCCGGCGGGTTTGATCATGCAACGACGAATCGCCCCCGTCATGCAACCGAGGCGGCCCAGATCGCATATGCGGGCCTGAACGGGTGCGGGGGTACACCCGTACGGAGTCATTGAGCCTTTTCAAGCTGATCTTGCAGCTCAGGGTGGAGGCGGCGAGCCCGGAGATCGATGAAGGCGAGGCTCCAGGTAAGACAGCGGTCATGCTGCTCGCAGCGGCACCGCAGGTCAGTCGTGGCGGTGACGCACGATGTATTCGATGTAGCGGATCGTGTCCTCGCGGTTGTCCTCGCTGATCGAGTCCCACAGGTCCGCCAGCCAGTAGAGCGACCCCGACAGCATCCAGGCCCACCCCCGCACCCAGGTCGCCTCGTCGAACCCGAGCGCCTCCCGGTAGGCGGCCCGCGCGCGGGCATCGAACAGGCTCCAGCCCGGCCGCACCTCGACCGCCGGATCGCCGCGGCCGAGACTGCCGAAGTCGATCACCCCGGTGAGTCTGCCCCGGTCGACCAGCAGGTTGCCTTCCAGGAGATCACCGTGCAGCCATACCGGCGGTCCGGGCCACTCGTCCGCCGCCATCGCCTCGTCCCACGCTGCGGTCACCGCCCGCCCGTCGATCCGGTCGCCCAGCGCCGCGATCGACCGGCGGGTCAGCTCGTCCCGCTGCACCAGAGGTACGCCGCGCTGAATCCCCTCCTTGACCGGCCCGCCCATCGGGTCGATCGCGATCATCGCGCGCACGAAGCCGGCGAGGTCGACGGCGAGGTCGACGAGGTCCTGCCCGGCTCCCGGATTGCGGCCGTCCAGCCACGGGACGACCGTCCACGGCCACGGATAGTCCCCGCCCGGCCGGCCAACCGCGATCGGCACCGGCACCGACACCGGAAGATGCGGCGCCAGACGTGGCAGCCAGGTCGTGTCGGTCGCCACCTGGTCGACCGCCCACTGCGCCCGCGGCAGCCGTGCGGTCAGGGAATCACCCAGCCGGAACAGCGCGTTGTCGGTGCCGTTCAACGGCTGCGCAACGATCGGCAGGTCCGACCACTCGGGGAACTGCTCGTCGATCAGAGCGCGTACCTGCTCGACAACGACGACGATCTCTCCGGGTCGCATCGCGCGACCGTAGAACCCGCTCAATCATCCGTCAATCGAATTCGGACCACGCCGAACCGTGCGCCGGATCGACCGCTTGTAGAGGATCCGCGCTCGTGGCGAACGAGCCATTGCCGCTTTCAAGACCTGGAAGAACCTGGCCAAGCTGCGCTGCTGCCCCCGCCGCGCCACCGCAATCGTGCAGGCCATCCTCGTCCTGCACCACGTCGAAGCGAATCGCTACGCGGGGCCGGCCGCCACCACGCTGCTCAGTAGGCCTCGACAGCGTCGATCAGTCGGGCGGTGAGGCCTCGGACGTGTGTGATCAGCTCGGGTGGCTCGTGGATGCGGAAGCGGAAGCCGAACAGCGCGACGTAGACGGCGATCTCGTCCAGGGAGTCCGACCCGGTGTACAGCATGCAGGTATCCGGATCGATGGCTTCGATGACGCCGACGGTGGGCGCGATCCGCTCGGCGGCGGCCTCCGCCGAGGCGTACAAAGTGATTTTGGCCTGGTAGCGGTAGGAGGCGGTGGACGCGCCGTGGGTCAGGTACGTGGCGAAGTCGGCGGCGGGTGCCTGTCGTGGCGTGAATCGGGGTCCGGTCGGGATGCGCGGCTGGATCCGGTCGACACGGTAGGTGCGCCAGTCGCTTCGGTCGGTGTCCCAACCGATGAGGTACCAGCGTCGCCCGCTGTGGACGAGCCGGTGGGGTTCGGCGTCGCGTACCGACGAGGCGCCGTCGTGGCGACGGTAGTCGAAGCGGAGCCTCTGGTGGTCGCGGCAGGCTGTGGCGATGGCGACCAGCACGTCCGGGTCGACGGTGGGGCCGGTGGCGGGGACCGTGAGGGTGACCGAGTGCAGCAGGTTGACCCGGTGCCGTAGGCGCGACGGCAGGACCTGTTCGAGCTTGGCCAACGCGCGTAGCGAGGTGTCTTCGATGCCGGCGACTGTGCCGCCGGCGGCGGTGCGCAGCCCGATGGCGACAGCGACGGCCTCGTCGTCGTCGAGAAGCAGCGGCGGGAGCTTCGTTCCCGCGCCGAGCCGGTAACCGGCAGCGCCGGGGGTGGCGTGCACGGGGTAGTCGAGGTCACGCAGCTTCTGGATGTCGCGGCGCACAGTCCGTACGTCGATCTCAAGGCGCTGCGCCAGCTCGGCGCCGGACCACTCGCGGGGTGTCTGTAGCAGCCCGAGTAGCCGCAGCAACCGGGCGGAGGTTTCCAACATGGCCCGAGTCTGCCAGGAAGCTAGGACCAGAGCTGTCCTAGCTCGTCCGTAGTGTGATGTTCATGAGCGACCAAATCACCCCGTTCCGGATCGAAATTCCCCAGGACCGCCTCGACGACCTGCGCCAGCGGCTCGCCGCCACCCGTTGGCCGGACGAGTCGCCCGCCACGGGCTGGGAGGCCGGGGTGCCGCTGGGTTATCTGAGGGATCTGGCCGACTACTGGCGCACCGAGTACGACTGGCGCGCCCATGAGGCTCGGCTGAACGAGTTTCCCCAGTTCACGACCGAGATCGACGGACAGACCGTGCACTTCCTGCACGTTCGTTCGCCCGAGCCGGGAGCGGTGCCGCTCATCGTCACCCACGGCTGGCCCGGCTCGGTCGTGGAGTTCATGAACGTCATCGGCCCGCTGACCGATCCCGCCCGGTACGGTGGCGATCCCGCCGACGCCTTCCACGTCGTGGCCCCGTCCCTGCCCGGCTTCGGCTTCTCCACCCCGCTCGCCGCACCCGGATGGGGCACCAGCCGGGTGACCCAGGCATGGGCCGAGCTGATGAAGCGCCTCGGCTACGACCGCTACGGCGCCCAGGGCGGCGACACCGGAGCGATCATCACCCCGGAGCTCGGCCGAATCGACTTCGACCATGTGATCGGGGTGCACGTCAACAACCTGGGCACCTTCCCCTCCGGCGATCCGGCCGAGCTGGCCAGCCTCACCGAGGCCGACCAGGCCCGCCTCGCGTTCATGACGACCTGGGGCCGGGACATGTCCGGGTACGCCATCGTCCAGTCGACCCGGCCGCAGACGATCTCCTACGCCCTCACCGATTCGCCGGTCGGTCAGCTCGCGTGGATCGTCGAGAAGTTCAAGGAGTGGACCGACCCGAGCGCCGGCCTGCCCGAGGACGCCATCGACCGCGACCTGATCCTCACCGACGTCTCGGTGTACTGGCTGACCGGCACCGCCGGATCCGCCGCCCGGATCTACTACGAGGACGCCCGCACCTGGGGCCAGGCCAGTCCGAGGTCACCGGTCCCGACCGGGGTGGCGGTGTTCCCCAACGACATCACCCTCCGTCCCCTCGCCGAACGCGACCACAACGTGGTGCACTGGAGCGAATTCAGCCGTGGCGGCCACTTCGCCGCCCTGGAGGCACCCGACCTCCTGGTGGACGACGTGCGGAGGTTCTTCCGCCCGCTTCGCTGACACCCTGGCTGGAAGCGACGGCCGCGGCCGGGGCCTTCGACGTTCCCCGGGCAGTCGGGACACGCGTACCGTGTGCCGGTGACCGACCAGGACGCCAAGACGTACCTGGCCGCTGCCGCGGCCAACCTGACCTTCAACTCGCCGCTGAGCGAGGGTCGGGTGACTGACCTGATCCGACGGCTGGTTCCCACCGGGGCCGACTGGCGTGCCCTGGACCTGGGCTGCGGCAACGGCGAGTTGCTCCTGCGGCTGTGTGAGGCCCACGGCATCGCCGGCCACGGCGTCGATCGTGGCGAGGGCGTGGAACGGGCCCGGCGGCATGCGGCGGAGAGGGGAGCGTCCGCCCGGGTCACGTACCACAGCGCGGATGCCGCCACCTGGGACCGGCCCGCCGACCTCGTCGTCAACGTCGGAGCCAGCCAGATCTGGGGCGGTGCCGCGCACGCCCTCGCCGCGTTGCACCGTCTCACCGTGCCCGGCGGCAAGCTGCTGTTCGCCGATGGCTTCTACCAGGCCAGCCCCGGCGACCAGGTCCGGGAGACCTTCGGTGACCTGCCCGACCTGGCGACCCTGGCCCAACTCGCCGTGGACGCAGGGTTCCGGCCCCTGCATGTGTCCGTGTCCACCCTCGCCGAGTGGGACGACTTCGAGTCCGACTGGCGTGCCGGCATCGAACGCCTCGGCACACGGGAGGCGCGCGAGTTCGCTGATCAGCGGCGCGACGAATACCTCAACGGGTACCGCGACGTGGTCGGCTTCGGATGGCTGATCCTGGCACCTGCCTGACCACCGGCCGCCGATACCGAGCGACACGTGCCCTTGTCTTTCCGAGCCAACGATTTCGCCGGTGCGCCCGCTGGTCGGCGTTGATGCCCGCCCACCTGCTCCGGAGCGCACCGCCATAGCAGATCGACTCGTCTTCCGGGCGTTGTCCACAGCGGCCTCGGCTGTCCACAGGCGGGTGTGCACCACCGGCGGAGACTGCCGGGTTCCCGGCACGCTCTGCGGCAGCACCCCCGAGCCCGACTGCTGGAGGCCGCGATGCCACCCCGTACCTCGCTCCCACCGCGCCGGCGGCTCCCCCTGCTGGTGACCTCGGACGACGACCTCCTCGACGACCTGCTCCGGCTCGCCGCCGCCGGTGGCACCGAGGTCGAGGTGGCCGCCGACCCGGCCGCAGCCAGGTCCCGGTGGACACCGGCGCCGCTGGTGCTGGTCGGCGACGACCAGGCCCAGGCGTGCCTGCGGGCGCGACTACCACGCCGGCCACGGATGGTCCTGGTGGGCCGCTCCGGGCAGCTCGACCCCGGTTGGGAGATCGCCGAGCTGATCGGGGCCGAGCACGTCGCCGTCCTCCCGGCCGCCGAGCCGTGGCTGGTGGACCGGTTCGCCGAGTGCGCCCCGGACCGTGCCGGCGACGGCGTGGCCCGGGTGGTCGCGGTGCTCGGCGGGCGGGGTGGCGCCGGGGCGAGCGTCCTGGCGGGCGGGCTGGCCGTCACCGCCGCCCGGGCCCGGCTGCGCACCCTCCTCGTCGACGTCGACCCGCTCGGCGGTGGGCTGGACCTGGTGCTCGGCTGGGAGCAACTGGAGGGGCTGCGCTGGCCGGCGCTCACCGACGCCGACGGCCGGGTCGACCCGCCTGCCCTGGTCCGGGCCCTGCCCAGCCGGGGTGACCTGGTGGTGCTCTCGTGGGACCGGGGGGACCTGCTGGCCCTGCCCGCCCAGGCGATGGCGGCCACCCTGGAGGCGGCCCGCCGGGGGCGGGACTTCGTCGTGGCCGACGTGCCCCGGCACCTCGACGACCCGGCCGTGCTCGCGCTGCAGGCCGCCGACCAGGCATTTCTGGTCGTGCCGGCCGAGCTTCGAGCGACTGCGGCGGCGGCCCGGGTGGTCGCCGCCGCCGCGCCGCACTGCGCCCAGCTCTCCGTCGTCGTACGCGGACCGGCCCCGGGGCGACTGAAGGCCGTCGAGGTGGCCCGCGCCCTGGGGCTGCCGCTGGCCGGGACGCTGCGACCGGAGCCGGGCCTGTGCCGGGGGCTGGAACGGGGTGAGGCGCCCGCCGCCGACGGGCGTGGCCCGCTCGCCGCGCTCTGCCAGCGGATCGTCGGCGAACTGACCGGCCTGCCCGCCTCGGGCGCGGCATGACCGCGCCTCCTGGCGGCGAGGAGCTTTCGAGCCGGGTACGCCAGCGCTTCGCCGCCGCGGACACTCCGGTCACCCCGGCCGCCGTCGTCTCCGCCGTACGCGCCGAGCCCGCCGCGGCGGTCCTCGGCGACACCGCCGTCCTCCGGATCGCCGGCCGGGTGCACGACGACCTCGTCGGCGCGGGTCCGCTGTCGCCCCTGCTCGCTGACCCAGAGGTGACCGACGTGCTGGTCAACGGGAACCGGGTGTGGGTGGACCGGGGGCAGGGCCTGCGCCAGGTCGCTGTTCCGCTCGGCACGATCGACGACGTCCGCCGGCTGGCCCAGCGCCTCGCCGCCGGAGCCGGCCGCCGCCTGGACGACGGCTCTCCTTGTGCGGACGCGCGGCTGCCCGACGGGACCCGGCTGCACGCCGTGCTGCCCCCGGTCGCGACGGACGGGCCCTATCTGTCCCTGCGCACCTTCCGGCAGCGCCCGTTCACCCTCGACGACCTGGTCCGGCAGGGCACCGTGCCCCGGCCGGTCGCGCCGGTGCTGGCCGCCGTGGTGGCGGCCCGGCTCGCGTACCTGGTCGTCGGCGGCACCGGCTCCGGCAAGACGACGCTGCTCAACACGCTGCTGGGGCTGGTCCCGGGTACCGAGCGGATCGTCCTGGTCGAGGACGCCGCCGAGCTGCGGCCCGTACACCCGCACGTGGTCGGGTTGCAGGCCCGCACCTCCAACGTGGAGGGCTCCGGCGCGGTCGGGCTCAGCGACCTGGTCCGGCAGGCGTTGCGGATGCGGCCGGACCGGCTGGTCGTGGGGGAGTGCCGGGGCGGGGAGGTCGTCGACCTGCTGGCCGCCCTGAACACCGGTCACGACGGCGGGGCGGGGACGCTGCACGCGAACGCACCGTCCGACGTGCCGGCCCGGCTGGAGGCGCTCGGGATGCTGGGCGGGCTGCCCCGGGCCGCCCTGCACGCTCAGGTCGCCGCCGCGCTACAGGTGCTGCTCCAGGTCCGTCGGGGTGCCCGGGGCCGAGTGCTGGAGTCGGTCTGCCTGTTGCTCCCCGAGGGACCGGACCGCCTGATCACCGTCGTCCCCGCCTGGGTACGCGGCCACGGGCCGGGCCCCGCCGCAGCGGTCCTCGGCACGCTGCTGCGCGAGCGGGACGTGCCCGTCCCGCCCGTCCTCTGCGAGGTGTGGCCTGGCCACCCCGATCGGGATGGCCGCTCCCATCGGGGCGACCGGTTCGAGGTGCCGGGCGGCGGGTCCCGGCAGGGAGGATCCGAGTGACCAGGGCGGGTTGGCTGGTGGCGGCCCTTCTCGTCGTCGCCGCTGCGGCTGTGGCGTGGCCGCTGCGCAGCAGCCGGTCCCGGCGACGGCGACTGCTCGGTTCGCCTCCGGGCCGGCCGTCGTCACCCGTTGACCGGGCCGATCGTGTCGGTGCGGTACGTACCCCCACCGGGGATGCCGCGCCGAGCGCTGTCGGCGGGGCGTCGAACCGGCAGCGTGACCCCCGCGACGCCCGGGATCCCGGGCGGCACCCCCGGAACGGGGCGGTGCCGGGGGAACATGGCGGCCCGAGCCCTGCCCCGGGCAGGCCGCCCGGCCCGCGTCCGCTCTCCGGACCGTCCGGTGAGTCCCGCCCGCGCCCGCCATCCCGCCCGCGCGATGCCTCCGGCCCACGCCCCTTCTCCGGCGCGTCCCCGTTGTCCGGCCCGTCGGGGCCGTCCCCGAGGTCCGGCCCGTCCAGGCCGCCCGACCCGTTCGGTTGCGGCGGACGGTCTGGGCCGCCCGGTCGTCGTGACCCGCGCCGGCCCACCGCCACCCTGGACCGGTTCGAGGTCGCCCTGCCGGGGCAGCGAGGCTCGCTGTTGGCTTGGCTGCTCCCCGGTGCCGGGAACTGGCGTACCGGGTCGTCGCCGGGGTGGTTTCCCGCCGGCGCGGCGGGCAGCCGTCGGCCGGGGGTGCCCGGGTGGCTGTCCGCCTCGCCCCGGCGAAGCCTGCTGCTGGCGGGAGCGGTGGGCGCTGGGGCAGGTGGCCTGCTGGCCGGGCCCGTGGCCGCCGTGGTGGTCGGCACGTACGGGGCGTTGGCCGCGCGGGCGGTGCTGCGCAGAGGCCTCGCGCGTGCCGCTGAGCGCGCCCGACGGAACAGCCTGGACCAGCTCAGCGCCCTCGCCGCGGACCTGCGTGCCGGCGTGCCGGTGCTGACCGCAGCCGCCACCCTGACCGTTCGCCTGCCCTCGGCTGAGGTCGCCCCGACCGCCACCACCGTCCCACCGGTCGAGGTCGCGCTGACCGTCGGAGCCCCGCCGGTCCCCGATGGTGCGCCGGCCGCCTCCGGGACGGTGAACGATCCGGGGTTGATCCCCGGTCCGGCCCCGGACGCCGGCAGGCCGGCCGTTGCCGCGCCCGATCCGGACCGGCTGGGGCGGTTGGCCCAGGCGGCGATCCGGCTCGCGGACCGGACCGGTGCTCCGCTGGCCGACCTGCTGGAACGCGTCGAGGCCGACGCCCGAGCCACCGACCGAGGGCTGGCCGGCGCGGCGGCGCAGGCGGCCGGGGCCCGGGCCACCGCACTGCTGCTCGCGGCTCTGCCGCTCGGCGGCATCGGGCTCGGGTACGGGGTCGGCGTCGACCCGGTCGAGGTCCTGCTGCACACACCCGTCGGAGGCGGCTGCGCGATCGCGGCCGTCGTCCTCCAGTCGGCCGGGCTGCTCTGGACGGAGCGCCTCGGCGCGGTGCCGGACGGGAGCCGCTGATGACCCTGCAGACGGTGGCGGCCGGTTGCCTCGTCGCGGCGGCGGCGCTCGCCCTCTCCGTCGGCTCGCAAGCGGGCACCACCCGTCGCCTGCGTGGCCTGCAGGGGCGGGCCGGGTCGACCGCGCAGTCGAGACCGGCGTGGTGGCCCGACCGGATCCGGCTCGGGGCGGGCCTCGCCGGGGTGGCGACCGTCGTGGTCATCGGTGGCTGGTCCGGGTTCCTGGGTGGCGCCGTCGTCGCCGTCGCGGCGGACCGGGGTCTGCGCCGGATCGAGCCCCCCGCCGTCCGGGAGCGGCGGCTCCGGGAGGCCGCCGACCTGCCTCTAGCGGCGGACCTGCTCGCGGCCGCGTTGCGGGCCGGCGCGCCGGTGGACCGTTCCGTGCTGGCGGTCGCGGAGTCGCTCGGCGGCCCGTTGGCCGACCGCCTGGGCCGGGTCGGCCGGACCCTGCTGCTCGGTGGCGGCCCCGAGGAGGCCTGGGCGCACCTCGTTCCGGTGCCGGGTGCCGAGCGGCTGGCCGGTGCCGCGCTGCGCTCGTCGAGCAGCGGCGCGGCGTTGGCCGGCGCGCTGACCCGCCTCGCCGACGACCTGCGCGCCGACCGGTCCACCGCCGCCGAGGCGTCTGCTCGTCGGGCCGGGGTCCTCATCGTGTTGCCGCTGGGGCTCTGCTTCCTGCCGGCCTTCATTCTCGCCGGCCTGGTGCCGGTGATCGTCGCCGTCCTCGGCGACGTCCTGTGAGCGCCGCCGGTCGCCCGGCCGACGGCGAACGTTCAGAAGGGAAGAGCATGCGCATGATCCTCAATCGCCTGCGAGGCGATGCCGGGATGAACACCGCCGAGTACGCGGTCGGCACCCTTGCCGCCGTCGCGTTCGCCGGCATCCTGCTCAAGGTGCTGACGTCGGGCAACGTGCAGTCCGCGCTGACCGCCGTCATCGACCGGGCGCTGAAGTGACCGACCGCCGGCAGGCGAGGGGTGAGCGGCGAGTGCCCGGGCGACGGCCGGGGCCGGCTCGGCCGACCGCGTCGGCGCGGCCGTGTTCGTCCCGGTCGCCACGGGACCGCGGGTCGTTCACGGCCGAACTGGCCGCCGGCCTGCCGGCGTTGCTGCTGCTCCTGCTGGCCGGGCTCACCGCCGTCAACGCGGTCGTGACGAAGGCGGCCTGCCTGGGAGCGGCCCGGGAGGCGGCGTTGGCCGCCTCCCGGGGCCAGCCCGGAGGTGCGGCGGGAGCCGCAGCGGCCCCGGCGGGGGCCGAGGTCTCGGTCGTGGGCAACGGCGATCGGGTCACCGCGACGGTACGGGCACCGGTACGTGCCCTCGGTGCCCGCCTGCCCCGGATAACCGTGACCGCCACCGCGGTCGCCGCCGTCGAGCCGGGCACCCCGGGACCGCAACCGTGACGGCCCGCGCAGACCACTGCGGTCGGGGGCATCGGGCCGGGAATGCCCGCGAACACCACGGCGGGCGCGGGCATCGGGCCCGGCGTCCTGGAAGTTCCGGCGTTCGGTGGCGAGGTGCCGGCACGCTCCGGGCTGGGCGCGAGCGGGGCGGGGCGACGGTGTGCCTGCTCGCGGTCGGGCTGGTGTTCGTCGTGGTGGGCCTGTTCGGGGCGGCGGTCGGTGCGGCGCGGGTCGCCCGGCAACAGGCCCGGGTTGCGGCGGACTTCGGCGCGCTCGCCGGGGCGGGTCGGACCCTGGCCGGTGAACAGGTCGCCTGCGCGTCCGCCGACGAGGTCGTACGGGCCAACGGGGCGCGGCTGACCGGCTGTCGGCTGGACGGGCCGGACGCCGTGGTGACGGCGGAGGTGACGGTTACCCCGGCACCCGGCCTCACCCGGGTCGCCACGGTGACCTCCCGTGCCGGACCGGCACGGGCTGACGCCGACGGCGTGGTCGCGATGGGCCCGGATGCCCAAGCCCGCAGAACTGCCGGCGGGAGATGGCTCCGATGGGTTGCCGACCTCAGTCCTTCATGACGTGAGCGCATCGGCGCGTCGAGATCGGGTTGCCAGACCCACCCGACGGGCCGTGGCGCGAGCTGGCCGATGCTCCGCCTGGACGGCTCAGCTGACGCTTCCGGGAAGGCTCCTCCGACGAGCCGCCGCCTATCCTGGCCTGACCGGCCGACTCCCGCGCGGCACACACTGGCGTAAGGGCGGTTGGGTGACTTCCACGAGGTCGAGCATCCCTGCGACGTTTCTGATCGTGTTGATGTTTCCGTCGCTGTATCTCGTCCTTACGGCGCTCGGGTGGAGCACCGACGCGGCCAAGAAGTCGACCCAGGTGGCCGCGGCCGTTGTCGGCGCGCTCGTGGTGATCAGGCGGAATCGAGGCATGAGCCCATCGGGCGAAGCGCCGGGTCACGGTGCTCCCCGGATCCTCCTGCGCGCCGTTCTCCTGACCGTGGCGGTCTACCTCGCGGTCGCCGTCGTGACCGGGGTGGTCTCGGGCTTCGAGCCGATTGAGGCGACAGGCGACGAAGAGCAACTTTTCGACGACCGGATGGAGATGGTGGTCGGGCTGCCGGTGACGATGCTTGTCGTTCACGTCATGGGCATTTGGTCCGTACGGTTCCTTCCCGTCCAGCGTGCCCTCGTGTGGTTGGCCCTCGTGGTGGTGGCCAGCCGTGTCGTGGCCCTGTCGATGTATCCGCTCGGGGCGGCCTTCGGACGAGCCCACGGCCTGCCCGTTCCCGCCTTCCATGAGGCGCTGGTCGCGCAGGCCCTCCTCGGAGTATTGATCTTCTGTTTTTTGGCCCTCGGTAACCTGGGCGTCCGTACGCGGACTCACGCCGCTGGGCTCGGCGCACCACGGCCTTGAGCGTCTGGTACTGCCGGCTCGACGCAGACCAGCCCCCGGTTCCCGCTCGTCGGTCACCGCACCGGGATTGACCGACGTAGGTCTGCTGCCGGTACGCCTCCCCGGCCGCGACGTCCGGTGCTGCCGGCGGGCAGAAGCTCGATCGGCAGCTGGACGCGCTGGGCGTTCGCCGTCACGGGGTTGATCGGCAGCCGGAGCAGCCGGGGCGCGTACCGCAATCGGCACGCGCCCCGGAGGCAGTGACGGTCAGCGGCCCTGGAGAGCGTCCAGGCCGATCGCCATGGCGATCACGAGCCGGCGGTCGACCTGGGGGTTCTGCACCTCGACGATGTACCGGTCGCGCAGGCCCCACTTCTTGACGACCGAGAAGACCGGCTGGCCGCCCGCGGTGAAGTCGAAGTGGTACGGCAGCCAGGACAGCGAGTCCACGAACCGGCGCAGCAGCGCCACCGGCATGCTCCGCTCCTGGCCGGTCACCTGGGGCAGCCCGGCCTGCTCGACGTGCCACGTCGAGCGGAGCAGCGACTGGGCGAAGTCCTTGCGGAACAGCCCGATCGGGTTGCCGGCGTGGTCGGTCACGTCGTACGTGGCGCCGAGGTCGAGCCGCTGGCGGGCCTTGAAGCCCAGCAGCGGGTACTGCTTGGTGTCGTCGGTGTAGATCGTCACCTGTTCCTTGAAGGCGAGCCGCTTCTGCTGCGCGAACGCGAGCATCTCGCCTTCCGACCCGTCGGGGGCGACGGCGTGGACCTGGTACTGGTTGACCATCATCCGGATCCGCTGCCGGATGTGGAACTGCCGCTGGTGCTGCAAGGCGTCGAGCTGCATCAAATCTCCTTCAGGACGTCGCCGGAGTGTCGCACAGCCCCCGATTCGGCATCCGACCCCGGCCGCGACGCGGGGGCCCGGGAGTTTCCGTCCTCAGCGTCCGCCGTCGATGGTGGCCTTGAGCGCCCAGGCGTTGAGCACCTGGTGGATGCCGCGCAGCCGCTCGTTGATCTGTTCCAGCCGTTCCGCCTGGGCCAGCGCGGCCAGCGCGCTGCCGAGGGCGATCTGCTGGTCGGGGGTGAGTTGGTCCTGGTCGATGGTGTAGAGCAGGTCGACGGTCTCGGCGATGGTGTCGGCCACGACTCCTCCTCCGGCGGGTAACACGTGCTCGGGCGGTGGTGGGGTACACGAGCGCATGGAAGCGCTCCCATGCATCAATGCCCCGCCGGGCCGTGATCTATTCCTGCGCTCCGGACGCCGCCACCCGATCGGGCTCCCCGCCCCCGGCCGGCTCGGCGTCGGGCGCGTCGGCTGGCCCGGGTTGCCGGGGCGGATGGTCGGCCGGCAGGTTGGCCAGCACCACGTCGAGGACCCGGACGGCGTCCGGCTTCGACAGCGGGTTGTTGCCGTTGCCGCACTTCGGGGACTGGACGCAGGACGGGCACCCCGCCTCGCAGCCGCACTCGGCGATCGCGTCGCGGGTGGCCCGGAGCCACTGCGCCGCCGTCCGGTACGCCCGCTCGGCGAACCCCGCCCCGCCCGGGTGGCCGTCGTACACGAAGACGGTGGGGGCCTCGGTGTCCGGGTGCAGCGCCGTGGAGAGCCCGCCGATGTCCCACCGGTCGCAGGTGGCCATCAGCGGCAGCAGCCCGATCCCGGCGTGCTCGGCGGCGTGCAGCGCCCCGGGGACGTCCGCCGGAGCGATCCCCGCCGAGGTCATCGACTCCGGGGACAGGGTGAACCAGACCGCGACGGTGCGCAGCTCCCGGGCCGGCAGGTCCAGGGGCCGGGTGTCGATCACCTCGCCGGAGGCGATCCGCCGCCGCTGGTACGACACCACCTGGCTGGTCACGTCGACCTCGCCGAGGAACAGCCCGACCGGGCCGGCGTCGACGTACGAGCGCACCGAAGCCACGGTCAGCGAGGTGACGTCCCGGGCGTGGGTGGACCAGTCCGGCTCCTCGGGGTGCACCAGCGCGCAGCCGTCGGCCAGGTCGAGCGCGTCGACCACGTACGAGACGCCCTGGTGCAGGTAGACCGCGCCGGGGTGGAGCAGGAAGTGCGACGAGCCGCCGTCCACGGTGCCGAGCAGGCGTCCGGTGGCCGCCTCCACCACGCACACCGGCGCCCCGCCCTCGCCGCGCAGGTCGACCTCGGGTCGCTCGCGGTGCCGCCAGTACCAGCCGGTCGGCCGCTGCCGCAGCGCCCCGGCCGCGACCAGGTCGTCCACCGCCTCCTTGGCGCCCTCACCGAAGAGTTCCAGATCGGCCGGGGTGAGCGGGGCCTCGGCCGCCGCGCAGGCGAGCTGCGGGCCGAGCACGTACGGGTTGGCCGGGTCGAGCACGGTCGCCTCGACCGGCCGCCCGAACAGGGCCTCCGGGTGGTGTACCAGGTAGGTGTCCAGCGGGTCGTCCCGGGCCACCAGCACCGCGAGGGCCTCGTCGCCGGAGCGCCCGGCCCGGCCGGCCTGCTGCCACAGCGACGCCCGGGTGCCCGGCCACCCGCAGATCAGCACGGCGTCCAGCCCGACCAGGTCGACACCCAGCTCCAGCGCGTTGGTCGAGGCGAGCCCGAGCAGATCGCCGTGCAGCAGCGCCCGTTCCAGTTCGCGCCGCTCCTCGCGCAGGTAGCCGGCCCGGTAGGCGGCCACCCGCTCACCCAGCCCGGGGACCGCCTCGTCCAGGGCGCGGCGGGCGTTGGCGGCCACGACCTCGGCGCCCTTGCGGGACCGGACGAAGGCGAGGGTACGTACCCCTGCGGCGACCGTGTCGGCGAGCAGGTCGGCGGTCTCCCGCAGCGCCGACCTGCGCACCGGCGCGAGGTCGGCGACGGTGGCATCGGCGTCGGCGGGCAGCAGCGGCGGCTCCCACAGGGCGAAGGTCACCCCGCCGCGCGGGGAGGCGTCCTCGGTGACGGCGGCCACCGGCAGGCCGGTGAGCCGCCCGGCCGCCGTCGCCGGGTCGCCCGACGTGGCCGAGGCCAGGATGAACACGGGGGTACGGCCGAAGCGGGCGCACTGTCGACGCAGCCGGCGCAGCACGTGCGCGACGTGCGAGCCGAACACCCCCCGGTAGGTGTGGCACTCGTCGACGATCACGTACGCCAGCCGGCGCAGGAAGCCGGACCAGCGGGCGTGCCCGGGGAGGATTCCGTGGTGCAGCATGTCGGGGTTGGTCAGCACGAACCGGGCGTGCCGGCGGATCCAGTCCCGCTCGGCGCGCGGGGTGTCCCCGTCGTAACAGGCGGGGCGTACCCCGTCGAGTTCCAGGCCGGCGACGGCGCGTAGCTGGTCGGCGGCGAGCGCCTTGGTCGGCGCCAGGTAGAGCACGGTGGCCCGGGGGTCGGCGAGCAGGGTGGCCAGCGCCGGGAGCTGGTACGCCAGGGACTTGCCGGACGCGGTCCCGGTGGCGACGACGACGCTGCTGCCCGCGTACGCCAGGTCGGCGGCCCGGGACTGGTGCCGCCAGGGCGCGACCACGCCGCGCCGGGCGAACGCCGCCCGCAGCTCCTCGGGCGTCCACTCGGGCCACGGCACCTGCTCCCCGGCCCGGGCCGGCACCCGTTCGACGTGGGTGACCGGGTCGGCGCCGGTACGTGCACGCAGCTGGCGCAGCAGCTCGGCCGGTGCGCCCACCGGCGGGCGGTCGGGCCCGCGGCCTGCGGATACGGTTGCTGCGGGGCTCACGTCCTGCACTCTCGCACAAGTGTTCGGAGTTGGCTGGCATGGGTGTGGGTAAGGGGGAACCTCCACCGGTGACGTCACGAACGCCGGCGGCGGGGATGGTTAGATGCCCAGGAGAGTTTACGACTCTTGCGAGGAGGACCGATGGAGCTGTCGCTGGCGACCCGTGCCGTGGGGGAGCACACGGTGCTCGAGGTGGGCGGTGAGGTGGACGTCTACACCGCGCCCCGGCTGCGGGAACGGCTCTTGGAGTTGATCGACGGTGGGGCCCGTCACGTCGTGGTCGACCTGGGCCGGGTCGACTTCCTCGACTCCACCGGCCTCGGCGTGCTGGTCGGCGCGCTCAAGCGGCTGCGTTCGGTCGGCGGCAGCTTCGCGCTGGTCTGCGACAAGGAGCCGCTGCTCAAGATCTTCCGGATCACCGCGCTGGACCAGGTGTTCCCGCTGTACCCGACGGTCGACGCGGCCATCGGGGCCGATCCGACCGGTGCCGGCGCCTGATGGCCACGGTCCGGCTCTCCTTCTCGCCGGCGCCGGTGCACGTCCGCACCGCCCGGCTGGTCGGCGTCGCGGTGGCCCGGCGGGCCGGCGTGCGTGAGTCCCTGCTCGACGAGGTGCGCCTGGCCATCGGCGAGGCGTGCACCCGGGCGGTGGCCCTGCACCGGCAGTACCACGTGCCCGACCCGGTGCTGGTGGAGATGTCCGACACCGGGTCGTACTCGGTGCGGGTGGTGGACCGGGCGCCGATCGAGGCGAGCATCGGCCTGACCGCGCTCGATGCCGACCAGCTCGCCAACGAGTCGCTGGACGAGGACGACCTGACCACCGGCGTGGGCTTCGCCCTGCTCGCCGGCTTCGTGGAGGACCTCCAGGTGCGCCCGGTCGACGAGGGCGTGGGCACCGAGGTCCGGATGGTCTGGCCGGTGGGCCACTGACTCCCGCTGACCCGTCGATCAACTTCGCTGGCTGACCCACCGCTCAACCAACTGATTCGCTGATCAGGCCGCCTCTCCCGACCGGGAGGGCGGCCCTTCCGTCGTTCCCGGGCCTTATATCAGATTTTTTCGCATAACACAGCGACGAAGATCATCCGAACACGGTGCCCAGTGATGTGACCTCCGGCACTACGGAGGGCTACAGTACGCGGGTTGTCAGCAAGTGATCCTTCCCGCAGCCAGCGGGTATGGGTGTTCATCGCTGGCCCGCTGGGGCGGGTCGGCGCGCTTGCGAGTCCGCATCCAGGCGTCGGTCTCTGCGTCTCCACGGCCGGCGCGAGCGTTCGGTACAGGAGGACACAGATGTCCGGGACCTTGGCCGCCGAGGGCGGCGCACTGTCCCTTACCGGAGCCAACCTGACGTACGTCGTCATCGCCGCGGTCATCGCGCTGGTGGCACTCGTCTTCGCCGCCGCCTTGACCAAGGCCGTGCTGGCAGCCGGTAAGGGCACCACCAACATGCAGGAGATCTCCGGGGCAGTACAGGAGGGGGCCTCGGCCTACCTGCTCCGGCAGTTCAGGACCCTCGCGATCTTCGTGGTGATCGCCGTGGTGCTGCTCTTCCTGCTGCCGGTGCACGACACCGATGGCAGCGAGATCGCGGTGAAGATCGGTCGGTCCGCCTTCTTCGTGGTGGGCGCCCTGTTCAGCGCGTTCATCGGCGGTGCAGGCATGTGGCTGGCCACCCGCGCGAACCTGCGGGTCGCCGCCGCTGCCCGGGAGGTGACCGGCGGCCGGGAGGGCGCCATGAAGATCGCCTTCCGTACCGGAGGCGTCGTCGGCTTCCTCACCGTCGGTCTCGGCCTGTTCGGCGCGGCGCTCGTTGTCCTGCTGTTCAAGGGCGACGCCCCGACCGTGCTGGAGGGCTTCGGCTTCGGCGCCGCCCTGCTGGCCATGTTCATGCGGGTCGGCGGCGGCATCTTCACCAAGGCCGCCGACGTCGGCGCCGACCTGGTCGGCAAGGTCGAGCAGGGCATCCCCGAGGACGACCCGCGCAACGCCGCCACCATCGCCGACAACGTGGGCGACAACGTCGGCGACTGCGCGGGCATGGCCGCCGACCTGTTCGAGTCGTACGCGGTCACGCTGGTCGCCGCGCTGATCCTCGGCCGGGCCGCGTTCGGCAACGACGGGCTGGTCCTCCCGCTGATCATCTCCACCATCGGCGTGCTGGTGGCGATCGTCGGCGTGTTCATCACCCGGCTGCGCGCCTCCGACCGCAACGGCCTCACCGCGATCAACCGGGCCTTCTACATCTCCGCCCTGGTCTCGGCGGTGCTGGTCGCGATCGCCTCCTACGCCTACCTGAAGCCGACCTGGGCCGACCTGCTCGGGCCCGAGTGGCGGGCCAGCCTCGGCGTCGACGGCGGGGACCCGCCCCTGGGCCCGCGCGGGGTGACCATCGCCGCGGTGGTCATCGGCATCGTGCTGGCCGCCGCGATCCAGGCGCTGACCGGCTACTTCACCGAGACCAACCGCCGCCCGGTGCAGGACATCGGCAAGAGTTCACAGACCGGCGCGGCCACCGTCATCCTCGCCGGCATCAGCATCGGCCTGGAGTCGGCGGTCTACTCGGCGCTGCTGATCGGCGCGGGCGTCTTCGGCGCGTTCCTGCTCGGCGGCAGCTCCATCACGCTGTCGCTGTTCGCCGTGGCGCTGGCCGGCACCGGCCTGCTCACCACCGTCGGCGTGATCGTCGCGATGGACACGTTCGGCCCGATCTCCGACAACGCCCAGGGCATCGCCGAGATGTCCGGCGACATCGACGAGAACGGCGCCCGGATCCTCACCGAGCTGGACGCGGTCGGCAACACCACCAAGGCGATCACCAAGGGCATCGCGATCGCCACGGCGGTCCTGGCCGCGACCGCGCTGTTCGGCTCGTACACCGACACGCTGCGCACGGCGTACGCCGACGCGGGCGTGGGCGACGTCGGCGCGGAGATCCTCAACTCGCTGAACGTGGCGAACCCGCGCAACCTGGTCGGCCTGATCATCGGCGCGGCGGTGGTCTTCCTCTTCTCCGGCCTGGCCATCAACGCGGTGTCCCGCTCGGCCGGCGCGGTCGTCATGGAGGTCCGCCGGCAGTTCCGCGAGCTGCCCGGGATCATGGACGGCACCCAGCGTCCCGAGTACGGCAAGGTCGTCGACATCTGCACCCGGGACGCGCAGCGCGAGCTGATGACCCCCGGCCTGCTCGCCATCCTCGCCCCCATCGCGGTCGGCTTCGGCCTCGGGCCGGGCGCGCTGGCGGCGTACCTGGCCGGGGCGATCGGTGCCGGCACCCTGATGGCAGTGTTCCTGTCCAACTCAGGCGGCGCCTGGGACAACGCCAAGAAGCTCGTCGAGGACGGCGCGTACGGCGGCAAGGGCTCCGACTCCCACGCCGCCACGGTCATCGGCGACACCGTCGGCGACCCGTTCAAGGACACCGCCGGCCCGGCGATCAACCCGCTGATCAAGGTGATGAACCTGGTCTCGCTGCTGATCGCGCCGGCCGTCGTGGCATGGAGCGTCGGCGACGAGCGCAACGTCGGCCTGCGGGTCGGCATCGCGGTGGTGGCCACGCTGATCATCGTCGCGTCGGTGGTGTTCAGCAAGCGCAAGGGCGTCGCGATGGGCGACACCGACGGCAGCGGCACCGGTGCCGGCAGCACCGACCAGCGGCCGGAGGCGGTCAACGTCTGAGCGGTGACACAGCGGGTTCCCGGCCGGTCCAACACCCGCGGCCGGGAACCCGCCCCGCCCAGCGAGCGGGCATCCGCGCCGTCAGCGAGATCAGCAGGCGGTCGGCTCCCGTCCGGGCCGGCCGGTGGTCGGGGTCCGGCAAACCGAGCGGTGGCACATCGGCGCGGAGGCCGTACGCTGCTTCGCATGCGCACGTGCCGGGCGGCGACCGCCGGAAAGCTCACGGTGGTCCTCGCCACGCTCGTCCTGACGCTGACCGCCTGCGGCGGCGGCCCAAGCCCCCGGGCCTGGGCGGCGTCGGTGTGCGAGGCGCTCACCCCGTGGCGCGCCGAGATCAACAAGCTGACCAGCAGCACCCAGCAGCAGATGACCGCGCAGACCACCCCGGCACAGGCGAAGGAGAACCTGGTGCGGCTCTTCGGCGGCGCGGAGCAGGCCAGCGAGACGGCCCGCCGCAAGGTCGACGAGGCCGGCGTCCCGGAGACCGACCGCGGCGAGGAGATCTCGCAGGGCTTCCAGGCGTCGCTGGCCAAGGTGCGCGACGCGTACGGCCGGGCCCGGGGCACCATCGGCGGCCTGGGCGCCGGCGATCCCACCGCCTTCTACGACGGCGTGCGCGCCGCCGTGGACACGCTCAACAAGGAGTACGACGCCGGCGCCCTGGACACCAGCCGGCTCGGCTCCGAGGAACTCAAAGAGGCCTTCGACGAGGTCCCGGAGTGCCGCTGACGTCCCCCGACCGACCACCCGACCCGGTCCGGCAGCTCTCCCTGTTCGGCGCCGAGGCGGCGGACCCGTCCGTCGCCGATCTGGCGGGCCTGCTCGCCGGTCCGGGGGAGATGGTCCGGATGGGTGGCACCGCGCGGCTGTCGATCGTGGTGGACGCCGCCTGGCGGGTGCACGTGCTCGTCGCCGAGCTGGCCCGGTGCGGGCTTGCCGCGACCTGGGAGGCGACCGCTGACCAGCAGCACCTGGTCCGCACCTCGTACGCCAGCACGCTGGCCCCGCTGGCCCTCGCCTGGCTACGCGACCCGCCGGCCCCTGCCCTTGCCACCCCCTCCCCGCCGGCCCTCGACCCGGCCGCCCCCTCCCCGCCGGCCCCCTCCCCGCCGGCCCTCGACCCGGCTGCCCTCGCCACGGCTGCCCGCGGCCCGGTTGTCGGCGGCGGTCCGGTGAAGCGGCCACCCGTCGGGTTCCACCTCAACGGCCGCCGGCTTCGGCTCTGGGTGGCCGCCGCCGGGAAGTCCGACCCGCCCGGATTCCTGCTCCGCCTCGGCGTGAACGACGAGGCGTGCCGGGAGCCCGTCGGCGCCGCCCTGGCCGCCGTCGGCCTGCCGGCGGCGCTGCTCGACGCGGAGGCGGGCGGGCCGGCGTACCGGATCACCGGCCGTCGCCGCCTGGCCCGCCTGGCCGACCTGATCGGTGATCCCCCCTCCACCGCCCCACCCCTTGCCTGGCCCCACCATCCCTGATCCCCACTCCCGGTGCGGCGGGCCTCGCAAAAGCGGCGAATCGGCCCTCAGCGGCCCACCGCAGGTCCTTGACCGGCGGCGGGGCGGGCACGTGAGGCGTGGTCGGTTGTCCGATGGGGGACAGTTCGGCCGTCGGTTTCCCGCGCGAACGGGCTGGTGAGTCATCGGCCGAGGGGGCGGCATCGTCACAGTGGCCCGCTCGGGACCCTACCCACGGTGTACGGTGGCGCCGTCCGGCAAGACCGTCAGCGGTGTCCAGGAAATCAGCGGTGTCCAGGAAACAAGTGGGCGGTTGGCCGCCCGCGAAACCCGAGACGTGGGCGGCGCGTTACGTTGGACATCCGGACCGCCGGCGGTTCCGGCGGACCGAGGGTGGTCCGCGCCTCGGACCCGGCCGGCCACGAGCAGGAGTGAGGTCGCAGGAGACGTGCCGAGCAACGCCAGGACCACCCGTCTGGTCATCGTCGAGTCACCGGCGAAGGCCAAGACGATCTCGGGCTACCTCGGCCCGGGGTACGTCGTGGAGGCCAGCTTCGGTCACGTCCGCGACCTGCCCCGCAACGCCGCCGACGTGCCGGCCAAGTACAAGGGCGAGCCGTGGGCCCGCCTCGGCGTCGACGTCGACAACGGCTTCCACGCCCTCTACGTGGTCTCGCCCGACCGCAAGCAGCAGATCAGCAAGCTGGTGAAGCTGGCCAAGGAGGTCGACGAGATCTTCCTGGCCACGGACGAGGACCGCGAGGGCGAGGCGATCGCCTGGCACCTGGTGGAGACCCTCAAGCCCAAGGTGCCGGTCAAGCGGATGGTGTTCCACGAGATCACCAAGCCGGCGATCCAGGCCGCCGTGGCCAACCCGCGCGAGATCGACCGGGACCTGGTCGACGCCCAGGAGGCCAGGCGCATCCTCGACCGCCTGTACGGCTACGAGGTCTCCCCGGTGCTGTGGAAGAAGGTCATGCCGAAGCTCTCGGCGGGCCGGGTGCAGTCCGTGGCGACCCGGATCGTGGTCGAGCGGGAGCGGCAGCGGATGGCGTTCCGCACCGCCGAGTACTGGGACATCCTGGCCACCCTGGCCGTGGCGAAGCCGGGCGAGGGGCCGCGCACCTTCAACGCCACCCTGGTGGCGCTGAACGGCGACCGGATCGCGACCGGCAAGGACTTCGAGCCGACCACCGGCCGGGTGCGGCCCGGGGCGGGCGTGGTGCACCTCGACTCCGGCGGCGCACGTGGGCTCGCAGCCCGCCTCCAGGGGCGGCCGTTCACGGTCACCCGGGTCGAGGAGAAGCCCTACCGCCGCCGCCCGTACGCGCCGTTCATCACCTCCACCCTCCAGCAGGAGGCGGCCCGCAAGCTGCGGCTCTCGTCCCAGCAGACGATGCGCACCGCGCAGCGGCTCTACGAGAACGGCTACATCACCTACATGCGTACCGACTCGGTGAACCTGTCGGAGACCGCCATCACGGCGGCCCGCCGGCAGATCGTCGAGCTGTACGGCGAGCGCAGCGTGCCGCCGGAGCCGCGCCGCTACACCGGCAAGGTGAAGAACGCCCAGGAGGCGCACGAGGCGATCCGCCCGGCGGGGGACAACTTCCGCACCCCGGGCGAGGTGGCCAAGGAGCTGTCGGGCGAGGAGTTCAAGCTCTACGAGCTGATCTGGCGGCGCACCATCGCCTCGCAGATGACCGACGCGGTCGGCTCCAGCGTCTCGGTGCGCATCCGGGCGGTGTCCTCCGCGCAGGAGGAGGCCGACTTCGGCGCGACCGGCAAGACCATCACCGACCCGGGCTTCCTGCGGGCGTACGTCGAGTCGTCCGACGACGAGACCGCCGAGGCCGAGGACGCCGAGCGCCGGCTGCCGAACCTGGTCAAGGACCAGCCGCTGACCGCCGACCAGCTGGCCGCGCAGGGGCACCACACCCAGCCGCCGTCGCGCTACACCGAGGCGTCGCTGGTCAAGGCCCTGGAAGAGCTGGGCATCGGCCGCCCGTCCACGTACGCGTCGATCATGCAGACGATTCAGGACCGCGGGTACGTGATCAAGCGCGGCCAGGCGCTCATCCCGACCTTCGTGGCGTTCGCGGTGATCGGCCTGCTGGAGCGGCACTACCCGCGGCTGGTCGACTACGACTTCACCGCCAGCATGGAGAACGAGCTGGACGAGATCGCCGGCGGCGAGCACGCGGCCGTCGACTTCCTCACCGGGTTCTACTTCGGCAGCCCCAACGGCACCGGCGACCAGGCCATCGCCCACGCGGGCGGGCTGAAGAAGCTGGTGACGGAGAATCTCAGCGAGATCGACGCGCGCAGCGTCAACTCGATCCCGCTCTTCACCGACGAGGAGGGGCGCGAGGTCGTCGTCCGGGTCGGGCGCTACGGGCCGTACCTCCAGCGGGAACTGCCCGGCGGCGAGCCGGCGGCGCAGGCGGAGGGCGAGGAGGGCGGCGGCGGCCAGGGTGACCGGGCGCCGATCCCCGAGGGGCTGGCCCCGGACGAGCTGACCCCGGAGAAGGTGCAGGAGCTGTTCCTCGGCGGAGGCGGCGAGCGCAAACTCGGCGACGACCCGACCACCGGGGAGCCGATCCTGCTCAGGTCCGGCCGGTACGGCCCGTACGTGGCCAGCGGCGAGCGCAAGTCGTCCCTGCTGCGTTCGCAGTCGCCGGACTCGCTGACCCTCGCCGAGGCGTTGAAGCTGCTCAGCCTGCCCCGGCTGGTCGGGACGGCCCCGGACGGCGTCGAGGTGTTCGCCAACAACGGGCGCTACGGCCCGTACGTCAAGCAGGGTGACGAGTTCCGCTCGCTGGACTCGGAAGACAGGATGTTCACGGTCACGCTGGACGAGGCGCTGGCCCTGCTGGCCGCCCCGAAGACCCGCCAGCGCCGGGCCGCCGCGCCCCCGCTGCGGGAGATGGGCGTCGACCCGCTGACCGAGAAGCCGATGGTCATCAAGGACGGCCGGTTCGGCCCGTACGTGACGGACGGCGAGTTCAACGCGTCCCTGCGGCGCGGGCAGACCCCGGAGGCGCTGAGCATCGAGGAAGCCTCCGAGATGCTGGCCGAGAAGCGCGCGAAGGGCCCGGCGCCGAAGAAGACCCCGGCGAAGAAGGCCCCCGCGAAGAAGGCCACGGCAGCCAAGAAGGCCACGGCCGCGAAGTCCACGGCCGCGAAGTCCACCGCCAGCAGGTCGACGGCCAAGAAGACCCCGGCGAAGAAGACCCCCCCGAAGAAGGCCACCACCCCCACCGACTGACGCTCTTGTGCCCAGATCTGGGAAGGAAACGGCCCTTCCGGGGGCCGTTTCCTTCCAAGATCTCAACGTTGTGCACAGGGTCAGGCGCCGAAGAGGGTGTCCAGGTGGGGGGTCCTGAAGATGCCCGCCGGGTCCAGGCGGGCGCGGACGGCCTGGAAGTCGGCGAACCTCGGGTACGCCGGGGCCAGCGACGCCGCGTCGCGCCAGTGCAGCTTGCCCCAGTGCGGACGGCCGCCCAGCCCGGCGGCGACCTGCTCGAAGGCCCGGAAGTACGGCTCGTACGGCATCCCGACGTACTGGTGGACGGCGATGTACGCCGACTCGCGCCCGTACCCGTGCGACAGCCAGATGTCGTCCGGGGCGGTGAACCGGACCTCGACCGGGAAGAGCACCTTGAACGGGAGCCCGTCTACGATCCGGCGCAGCGCGTCCAGCGCCTCGGGCAGGGCGGCGCGCGGCAGGCCGTACTCCATCTCCACGAAGCGGACCCGGCGCGGGGTGCAGAAGACCGCGTCGGAGCGGCCGGTGTAGGTGCGCTCGGTGAGTGCCCGGGCGGAGACCGCGCTGATCGTCGGCACCAGTGTGGGCACGGCCCGGCCGAGCCGGCACGCGCCGGCGAAGATCGTGTTGGCCAGGAAGTCGTCGTCCAGCCAGCCGCGCCAGCCGGGCAGCGGCCGGTCGTCGGCCGGCGTCCGGTCGTTGACCTTGACCTGCACCCGGTCGGTGTACGGGAACCAGTAGAACTCGACGTGGTCGTGGGCGGAGATCAGGGCCGGCAGGTCGGACAGCACCTCGGCGAGCGGGGCGGGCCGCTCGTGGGCGCGCAGGGTGAAGGCGTCCACGCAGCGTAGGGTCACCTCGGTCAGCACCCCGAGCGCGCCGAGGGAGACCCGGGCGGCGGCGAACACGTCCGGGTGCTGCTCGGCGGAGCAGTGCAGCACCTCGCCGGTGCCGGTGACCAGGGTGAGCGCCTCGACGAAGGTCGACAGGCAGCCGTATGCGGCCCCGGTGCCGTGGGTGCCGGTGGAGATCGCCCCGGCGATGGTCTGCGCGTCGATGTCGCCGAGGTTGGGCATGGCCAGCCCGTTGGCGGTGAGCAGGGTGTTGAGTCGGTGCAGCGGCATCCCGGCCGGTACCGTGACCAGGAGTCGATCCCGGTCGATCAGTATTTCGGTGTCCAGTTCGGTCAGTTCCATCCGGCGGCCGGTGGTGCGGGCGACGGGGGTGAAGGAGTGGCCGCTGCCGACCGCCCGGATCCGTTCGCCGGCCGTTCCGGCTGCCCGGACGGCCTCGGCGACGTCGGCGACCGTGCGAGGGCGGAGGATGGCGGTGGCGGTGCTGCGCTGGTTGCCGGCCCAGTTGGTCCAGGCGGCGCTGCTGAGCGGTGCGGTGCGGGCCATGCGCGCTCCTCGACGTGAATATGAACTGTCTTCATATCAGGAACGTTGTGCCTGGTAAATACCGCAATCGAGGTCCGCTCGTTGTACCGGTAGTCACACACTCGTGACGTGCAGATATGTTCATCCGTCGAAGGGGGGTGGCCGAGTGTCCACACCAGCCGCCACGACCGGGCCGCTGCGCCGGGTACCGGTTCAGGGTCGAAGCGTGGCGCGGGTCCAGCGAATGCTGGACGCCTGTGCCGAACTCGTCGACGAGGTGGGGTACGAGGGGCTGACCACCACCCTGCTCGCCGAGCGCGCCGAGGTTGCGATCGGGTCGGTCTACCAGTTCTTTCCGGACAAGCGGGCCATCGTGCAGGCGCTGACGCTGCGCACGATGGAGTCCTACCTTCAGCGTCTCGACGAGCGGTTCGCCTCGGACGACCTGAGCCACTGGTGGGACGGCGTCGACGCGGGAATCGACGAGTACATCACCATGCACCGCACCGTCCCGGGGTTCCGCACCCTGCACTTCGGTGACGTGGTCGACCTGCACCTGCTCGACGAGCAGCGGGACAACAACGGCGTGATCGCCGACCAGTTGGCCCGGGTGCTCACCGAACGGTTCGGGATGACCGACGAGCCACGCCTGCGGTTCTGCCTGGAGATCGCCGTCGAGGCCTCGGACGCCCTGATCAAGCTGGCGTTCCGACGCAACCCCGAGGGCGACGAGCGGGTGCTCGCCGAGGCCAAGGCGCTCATCCGCGAGTACCTGCACCGGCACGTCACCGTCCCGGCCGACGGCGCCCCCGCTCCCAGCACCTCCTCCTGATCCCGACCGCCGGGGCGGCCCACCTGCTGGGCCGCTCGGGCGGCTACAGGAAGGCGTGGCCCTCCCCCCGGTAGGTGGGGACGCTGCCCACCACCCGGTCCCCCTCGACCAGGTGCACTTCGTTGACGTGCTCGCAGAGCTCACCGGCCTTGGCGTGTCGGAACCAGACCAGGTCACCGAGCCGCAGGTCGTCCGCCGCCCGCCCGGCCAGCGGGGTCTGCACCTCGCCGGCCCCCTCCGCGCCGAGCAGCTTCAGCCCGGTCGGCAGCCAGGGGGCGGGCAGGCGGGTGTCCTCGGCCGGGCCGGAGGCGATCCAGCCGCCGCCGAGCACCGTGGCCAGCCCGGGCGCCGGGCGGCGGACCACCGCGCAGGCGAAGAACGCCGCCGGGGTGGGCCGCCAGGCGCGGTACGCGTCGAACAGCGTCGGCCCGTACAGGCCGGACCCCGCGGTGACCTCGGTGACCGCGGGGTCGGCGCTGGTCGCCGCCACGCTGCCGGTGCCGCCGCCGTTGACGAATTCCAGCTCGGCGTGTTCGCGTACCGCGGCCACCGCCGCGCCCCGGCGGGCCAGCAGTTCCCGGTACGACCCGCGTTGGGCCACCCGGATCGCGGCGGCCAGCGCCGCCCGCCCCGGCGGGGCGTCGCCCAGCCCGGCGATCTGCGCCTCGTACGACATCAGGCCGACCAGCCGGAAGCCGGGCCGGGCGGCGACGGCGGCGGCGAGCGCGCCGGCCGCCCGGGCGCTGTGCACCGGGGAGCGGCGCACCCCGACGTGCACCCGCCCGCGCAGGGGGCGCCAGGAGGCGTCGAGGTCGATGCAGACCCGCAGCGGCGCGCGACGCCCCGGCGGACGGACCGCGTCGATGAGATCGAGCTGGTCGATGCAGTCGACCATCAGGGTGACGGACCGGGCCAGCTCCTCGTCACCGGCCAGTTCGGCGAGCGCCCCCCGGTCGGCCGTGGGGTACGCCACCAGCGCGTCGTCGGTCACGCCGGTGCGGACCAGCCAGCTCGCCTCGGGCAGGGTGAACGCCATCACCCCCGCCCAGCCGGGCCGGCCCAGCACTCGGCCGAGCAGCTCACGGACACGCACGGACTTGCTGGCGACCCGGATCGGCTTGCCGCCGGCGCGTGGGAGCAGCGCCGTGGCATTGGCGTCGAACGCCGTCAGGTCGACCACCGCGTACGGCGGGTCGAGGTTGGCGGTCGCCCGGTTCAGGCGCTCGCGAAGTTTGTCGCTTTCGGTGGCCACGTGTGCACGCTAACTGTCAAACGGTCAATGCGAAATACCCTCGCGTATGCCTGACTGCGGCCGGTGGTGTGGGCGGCCTAGGCTCGGCGAGCAGGCAATGTCGCGGACGGATGGACCCCGGCCGGGACTAGAGTGTTGCACCGGGACTGCCCAGCGTTGGGCCGGCACGTGGAGGTACGGCCATCGAAAGCCAGAACAACGGCGAGTCGCCCGGTGTGTCGCCCTCCGGCGACCGGCCCGAGGGTACCGACACCGACGAGACCGGGGGCCGGCCCGGCGGCGCGGCCACGGCTCAGGCCGCCGACCGGTCCGGGGCCGCCGCGATCCGCTCCGTGCTGCGCATCCGGCCGTTCCGCCGGCTCTGGATCGTGCTCGGTGCCGCCTCCTTCGGCGACTGGCTCGGTCTGCTCGCCACCTCCGTCTTCGCCGCCGCCCAGGTCTCGGGCAGCACCGCGCAGGGCGCCGCGTTCGGCACCCTGATCGCGATCCGGCTGCTGCCCGCGCTGCTCCTCGGCCCGGTGGCCGGCGTCCTCGCCGACCGGTTCGACCGGCGCTGGACGATGGTCATCTGCGACCTGCTGCGCTTCCTGCTCTTCGCCTCCATCCCGCTGTTCGCGCTCACCGGGGTCAGCGGCGGCCTGGTGGTCGGCTGGGCGGCGGTAGCCACCTTCCTGATCGAGACCATCACCCTGCTCTGGATCCCGGCCAAGGAGGCCGCGGTTCCCAACCTCATCCCGCGCGCCCGGCTGGAGGCGGCCAACCAGCTCACCCTGATCACCACGTACGGCCTCACCCCGATCGCCGCAGCGCTCGGCCTGGCCGTGCTCGACCGGAGCATCCGGGGCGTGACCGGCGGCGAGATCCCGTCCTGGTCCGAGCCGGCCCAGATCGCACTCTGGTTCAACGCGTTCTCCCGCCTGGCCACCGCGCTGGTGGTCGCGTTCGGGATCAAGGAGATCAGCCAGACACAGGCCAGTGAGGCGGAGCGCACCGAACAGGGCATGCGGCACCAGTTCACCGAGGGCTGGAAGTACATCGGGCAGACCCCGCTGGTGCGCGGCCTGGTGCTCGGCATCTTCGGCGCGTTCGCCGGCGGTGGGATCGTGATCGGCACGGCGAAGTTCTTCGCCGCCTCGCTCGGCGCCGGTGACGCCGCCTTCTACCTGCTCTTCGGCGCGATGTTCGTCGGCCTCGCCGTGGGCATCGGGCTCGGCCCGATGATCGTCCGGGACATGTCCCGGCGGCGCTGGTTCGGGATGAGCATCGTGCTGGCCAGCGCGTCCGTGCTGGTGCTCGCGTTCGCCATCCACCTGTCCATGGCGGTGCTCGGCGCGATCCTGGTCGGCGCGGGCGCCGGGATGGCCTTCCTCGCCGGCACCACGCTGCTCGGTGGTGAGGTCGCCGACGAGGTGCGCGGCCGGGTCTTCGCGGTGGTGCAGATCGGTACCCGGCTGGTGCTGATCCTGGCCATCGCGCTGAGCAGCCTGCTGGTCGGCGTCGGCGGCTCCCGCAAGCTGACCATCGCCGACCTGGGCATCTCCATCTCGTCCACCCGGTTGCTGCTGCTCGCCGCGGGCGCCGCCGGCATCTTCGCCGGGATCAGCGCCTTCGGCCAGATGGACGACAAGAAGGGCGTGCCGGTCCTCGCCGACCTGTGGGGGTCGATCCGGGGCCGCCCGCTGATGCCGGCCGAGAAGTTCGTCTCCAGCGGGCTCTTCGTGGTCTTCGAGGGCGGCGAGGGCGCCGGCAAGTCGACCCAGCTCGCCACGCTCGCCGAGCGGCTGCGCGGGCAGGGCCGGGAGGTGGTGGTGACCCGGGAGCCGGGCGCCACCGAAGTCGGCGAGCGGATCCGCTCGCTGCTGCTCGGCACCACCGTCGAGGCCCCGTCGCCGCGCGCCGAGGCGCTGCTCTACGCCGCGGACCGGGCGCACCACGTCGCCACCGTGGTCCGGCCGGCGCTCGTCCGGGGCGCGGTGGTGATCAGCGACCGGTACGTCGACTCGTCGCTGGCGTACCAGGGGGCCGGGCGGACGCTGCCCGTCGACGAGGTCTCCTGGCTCTCCTCCTGGGCCACCGGTGGCCTCAAGCCCGACCTGGTGGTGCTGCTCGACGTCGAACCGCACACCGGCCTGTCCCGGGTCGCGTCGCGCAGCGCCGGGGTCGACCGGCTGGAGGCCGAGTCCGTCGCCTTCCACGAGCGGGTCCGGTACGCCTTCCTCGACCTCGCGGCGAGCGACCCGAAGCGGTACCTGGTGCTCGACGCGTCCCGCCCGGTCGGGGAGACCGCCGAGCTGGTCGCCCGGCGGGTGGGGGAGTTCCTCGTCGACCCGGCCGGCATCGTGCACCCCCGTCCCGCCCATGGGCCGGACACCTCGGTGCAGCCGGAGTTATCCGACACGGAGCTGGTGACGATGGAGCGCCGGACCTGATGCCCGACGTCTTCGCCGATCTGGTCGGGCAGGACGACGTCGTCGACACGTTGCGCCGGGCCGCCGCGTCCGCCGCGGCCGTGCTGCGCGGGGCCGCAGCCGTCCACGCGGCGGCCACCGCCGGTCCGGTCGACCCCGACGACGCCGACGCCCTGGCCGCCGAGGCCGAGGCCACCGAGGGGGCGGGTGGGGCCGACCAGGAGTCGGGGATGACCCACGCGTGGATCCTCACCGGGCCGCCCGGCTCGGGGCGCTCGGTGGCCGCCCGCGCCTTCGCCGCCGCCCTCCAGTGCCTGCGCGGCACCGGCTGCGGCGAGTGCCAGGGCTGCCACACCACGCTCGCCGGCACCCACGCCGACGTCCGGCTGGTGGTGCCCGAGGGGCTCTCCATCGGCGTCGGCGAGATGCGCGCCCTGGTGCTCCGGGCGGCGAGCACCCCGTCCGGCGGGCGGTGGCAGGTGGTGATCGTCTCCGATGCCGACCGGCTCACCGAGGCGGCCGGCAACGCGCTGCTCAAGGCCGTCGAGGAGCCGCCGCCACGCACGGTCTTCCTGCTCTGCGCCCCGTCCACCCACCCGGACGACGTCTCGGTGACCATCCGGTCGCGCTGCCGGGTCCTGCCGTTGCGGCAGCCGGCACCCGAGGCGGTGGCAGAGGTGCTGGTCCGCCGGGACGGCGTCGCCCCGGACGTGGCGCGGTGGGCGGCGGCGGCCGCGCAGGGACACGTGGGCCGGGCCCGGCGGCTCGCCGGAGACCCGGAGGCCCGCAGCCGGCGCGACGCGGTGCTCGCGGTGCCGCGCCGGCTGACCGGGGTGGGCGCCGCCTTCGACGCGGCGTCCGCGCTGATCGAGGCGGCCGAGGCGGAGGCCGAGGCCGCCGTGACGGAGAGCGACGCCGCCGAGCGGGCCGCGTTGCAGACGGCGCTCGGCGCGGGCGGCACCGGCCGGGGCGCGGCCGGCGCGATGCGCGGGGCCGCCGGTCAGCTCAAGGAACTGGAGAAGCGGCAGAAGTCGCGAGCCACCCGGGCCCAGCGGGACGCCCTGGACCGGGCCCTGGTCGACCTGGCCGGCTTCTACCGCGACGCGCTCACCGCGGCGCTGCGCGCGCCGGTCGCCCCGGTGCACACCGACACCGCAGCCCTGGCCGAGGCGGGCGCGCAGCGGTGGGACGCCGAGGGATCGCTGCGCCGGTTGGAGGCCGTGGTGGAGTGCCGGGCCGCCATCGAGGCGAACGTCAAGCCGCGGATCGCGGTGGAGGCGATGATGCTGACCCTCTGGAAGGGCTGACCCCTCACTACCCCTGCCCGGTCCACAGGTCATCGACAGGCGCGATTGGTGTGCGGTACGGTCCCGTATGCCGCGGTGACGGTGGCGGCACACTCAGTGAGTGCACTGCCGGGAGGAGTCCGCGATGCCTCGGGGGGAGATCGACGAGGCCTGGATCGAGGAGGCGGTGCGGCGCTACCGCCGCATCGAGTCGTTGCAGGCCGAGTTCGACCAGGCGGTAGCGACCGTGGAGGTCACCGTGCGCTCCCCGGACGGGCTGGTCGAGGTGGTGGTCACCGCCGGCGGCCGGATCACCGACGTGCGGTTCCTCGGCCCGCTGCACAGCCGCCATCCCCGGGACGTCGCCGGCTCGGTGCGGGCCGCGGTGACCGCCGCCGCCGACGCCGCCCAGTGGGCCCGGGAGAAGCTGCACAACGAGACGTTCGCCGCGTACCGACCGCTGGCGGGGGCCTGAGATGGACGATCTGCGCGCCCTCGCGGCCCGGCTGGACGAGGCGAGCGCCACCCTCGACGTCCTGGCCCGCGCGGTGACCGCCGCCGACCCGCCGCACCCGGCGTTCGGCACGCACGTCCCGGGCCGGCCCGGCGAGATCGGCCGGGCGCTGCACCAGCGGTGGACCGAGGCGACCGGCGACCGGGCCCGGGAGGCGACCATCGCCGCGAGCCGGCTGTCCGCCGCCGCGTCCGCCGTCCGGGGCGCCGCCGACCGGTACGCGGGCGTCGACGACACGGCCCGACGCCGGCTGCGCCGGGAGTTCTGATGGACGCCCTGGACCGCCTCGCCGAGCCCGGCCTCGACCTGCTCGGCCGGGTCGACACGCTGCTCGCGGGCGGGGCCCCCGACGGGCACCGGCTCTGGCCGCTGCTGCGGCGGATGCAGGTGCTCCCGGGCGAGGCGGTGCGGAGCTTCCTCGAACTGCATCCGGCGCCGCTGGCCGACGCCGGCCACGCGGTGCGGGCGCTCGTCAAGGGGTACGACGAGGTCTGCCACGCCCTCACCGACCCCGCCGCCTGGTCCGGGCCGGCCGCGTCCGCGTACGACCAGGCGCGCTCCACCCTGCTGCGCCACCTCGACGAGGGCCCGGAGAGCCTGGTGGGTCGGCTGGAGGCGACGGCCGGGTACGCGGACGCCCTCGCCGACTGGGTGGAGGGCAGCCGGCTCGCGCTGGCCCGGGCCCTGGCCGACGTGCTCGGCTCCGCCGAGGCGGTCCGGGTCCGCGCCGCCGCCGCGCCGGGGGCCGAGGCCGGCGCCGTGGGCCCGCTCGCGGCGGCCGACGTCGCGTACCGGGTGCTCTCGGTGCTGGGGGTGGCCTACGACGGCGCGGAGACGCTGCTGCGCCAGTGGTCGCCGAGCCTGGCGGAGACGACCTGGCGCGGGCCGGCGGGCGGGCCGACCCGCTACGACACCGTCACCCGGGTCGGCCGCTGACCCGCCCGCGCTCGCTGCCGGTGCTGGCGCGGCCACGGCGGCGCGCCTGCCGACGATCATGAATAGCTGCGTCGAGTGACCGGATGGCGACCGGCGGGGTGGGTGGTGGCGGTCATCCCGCCGTAGGGTGAGGGCATGGGCATGCTCTGCGCGGTCAGCTTCAACCGGTACGGGCGGCTCTACTACCTCGACCCGGGCGAGTTCCGCCCGCAGGTGGGTGACCGGGTGCTGGTGCCCACCGACGACGGTCCCGAGGTTGCGGAGTGCGTCTGGGCCGCGCAGTGGGTCGGTGAGGACACCGACGCCTTCCCCAAACTGGCCGGGCTCGCCGGGGACGACGACCTGCGCCGCGACGAGCTGTTGCGGCGGCGCAAGGCCGAGGCGAAGGTGGCCGCGAAGCGGCTGATCCGCGAGCACAGCCTGCCGATGAAGGTGGTCGCCGTCGACCACGTCCTCGGCACCGACGGCGACCGCACCACGATCTACTTCACCGCCCCGCACCGGGTCGACTTCCGCTCCCTGGTCCGCGACCTCGGGGCGACCCTGCACTGCCGGGTCGAGCTGCGCCAGCTCTCCGCCCGGGACTCCGCCCGGGTGCAGGGCGGCATCGGCTCCTGCGGCCGGGACCTGTGCTGCGCCACCTTCCTCACCGACTTCGAGCCGGTCACCATCCGGATGGCCAAGGACCAGGATCTGCCGCTGAACCCGCTGCGGATCTCCGGCGCCTGTGGCCGGCTGATGTGCTGCCTGAAGTACGAGCATCCTTTGTACTCCAAGTTCCAGGAGTCCGCTCCGGGGATCGGCGCCCGCGTCACCACGCCGGAAGGGGAGGGCCGCGTGGTCGGCCACAGCGTCCCGAGAGACGCGGTGACCGTCCGCCTGGACGCTGACGGCTCGCGCTCCATGTGCTCCCGCGCCGACGTCTGCGGCTCCCGCGCCGCCTATGAGAGCCGTGACCAGTCAGGCCGGGAGGGTGCAGCGCGATGATCGGCGTGTTTCGTCGTTTGAAGTCGACTTGAACACCTGGAGCGGCGGCTTGGCGGGCGGCCGGAGAATGAGTGGGGCGGAAGACAGGCGGAACGCGAACTCATTGCGCGGTTGCATCGAACGAAGGAGGATATTCCGAGAAACGCCAACGTAATCGACGCCACCGCACCTCTCGTGAGCGTCGTCAACGAAATCCTCCGTCAAGTGGTGCTGTCTCCGATCAAGTAAGAGCATCCGCTCTACCAGCGGTTCCAGGAGCTCGCGCCCCCCGAACAGCACCACAATCCCTGACCCGGGGTCAGGGGCGGAGGGTTATCGGGGGTTCGGCCAGGTGGGGGGTGAGGGGGAGATCGGGGGCCAGCCAGGAGGCTGAGGGGGAGGTGTCGGGGTTCAGTTTCCAGTCGCGGGCGACTCGGTCCACGGCGATCGGGTAGATGGTCAGCGTGCCGTCCGGGTCGATGCGCATCCGCAGGAACGCCTTGGAGTCCTCGATGCCCTGGCCGGCGAAGAGCTCGTTCAGGTTCACCCCGAACGCGCCGGCGACCAGCAGGTACGCCGCCACCAGCTCGGCGGCCAGGAACCCGATCACCGGCCCGTAGACCACCGCGGCGGCGGCGGCCGGCAGCGGCCAGGACCAGTGGTAGAAGGGCAGCGACAGCCACGCCCAAGTGCCGGCGGCGGCCAGCGCCACATGGGCCAGCCCGTGCCCCACCCCGAGCAGCCAGTGTCGTACGTGCCGCTTCCCGCCCGCGCTGGGCGGCTTCGCGAAGACCGCCGCCCCGAGCATCGTCACCACCAGCATCGCCACCAGCGGGACGCTGAACAGCCGCTGCTCGGTGCCGCCGGCCCGGTTCGCCGCCACCCCGGCCATGGCCAGCATGAGCAGCGTGTGCAGGGTGCCGAGCAGCGTGCTGAAGCCCGGGTTGCGCAGCGGCAGCCGGCCGAACACCCCCCAGCCGTACCGCCGGGAGCGGGCCCGGTCGGGGTAGCGGGCCGCCAGGTCGTACGCGCGGGTGCGGCTGGCCCGCCGGGCCAGGGTGTCGCGCGGCGGCACCTCGATCCGCTCGGGCAGGTGGTGGGTGGGGTACAGGTAGGCCCCGCCGCTGCCGCAGGTGATCAGTTGCCGGTCCGGGCCGGCGTACCGGGCGTAGTGGTGCAGGTCGCCGGAGACGAGCAGCCGCACCCGCGCCCCGGTCGGCGCGACGATGGTGCGGACGAAGTAGTCGATCGAGTCGTACGCCGTGGGGTGGTCGACGGCCTTGACCCAGGTCGGCGCCGGCACGGCGATGATCACCAGGCTCTGCGGTCCCAGCTTGCGGGCGACCGCGTCGAAGTAGGTGAGCTGAGGGTCGTCCAGGTACGAGCCGGACTGGTCGTCGAGGCCGAGCAGCCACCAGTCGGCGGGCAGCTCCACGGCGAAGTACGAGCGGGACTGCCCGGTTCCCCAGCCGCCGAAGTGCCGGTCCCGGGAACGGACGAACAGCCGCAGGAACGCGGTCAGCCCGTCGTACCAGTCGTGGTTGCCCGGCACCGCGAACAGGGTGGGGCGCTCGGGCGGCGTGACCGGCAGCGCGGCCTGGTACGGCCCCTTGCACCGGTCCTCGTAGGCGGCGTAGGACGCCGACGGGTAGACCTGGTCGCCGCCCATCACCAGGGTCTGCGCGCGGGGCAGCCGGTGCCCGTCGACCTCCAGCTCCGGCTGGGCGAGCAGGTACGCGACCGAGTACGTGGCGTTGAAGCCGTCGCCCAGGTCGGCCACGTAGTCCAGCCACAGCCCGCCGTCCGGCCCGACCTGGCGGAAGATCCCGTCACCGAACGCGTTCTGCAGCTCCCGCTTGTCCAGGTACGCCCCGAACAGCATCGCCAGCAGCGTACGCAGGCCCGTGCTGATCAGCAGGAGCGGCGCGAGCCAGGGCACCGGCTTGCGCGGGGTGAAGCCCAGCTCCAGCGGGTCGATGCCGCGCGGCCGACGCGCCGCCCCGGCGTCGGCGCTGTCGTCGTCCGGGCGGTCGACGTCGTCCTGGCCGTCGACGGGGGTGCGATCGTCGGTCACCCGGGGCAGCGTAGTCCCGGCCGGGCCGCCGCGCTGTCGGGTGTGGGCATCCCCTGGCCGGCTTGTCCGCAACCCGCCGATGCGGAGGGGATCCGACTGGGTCCGCCGCCCGGATGTGCCGTACACTCGGTGATCGTTGCCGCCTTAGCTCAGTCGGCTAGAGCGACGCACTCGTAATGCGTAGGTCGACGGTTCGATTCCGTCAGGCGGCTCCATGGAAAGGCCCAGGTCACCGGCTTGATCGCCGATCATGACCTGGGCCTTTCGCTTGCCGTCGCTGAGCCGAGCAGCCAAGCCTCATCCACTCGACCACAGCGCCCCCTCCATCCGGGAAGCGGCTTCCGGTGCGATCTCCGGAGCTACGTGGGGGCGTAGATGTTGAGGGTCACGCTGATCTGCGAGTGACCGAGGATCTCCATGACGATGCGGGCAGGCACGCCCTGGGCGAGGAGGACACTGGCAGCCGTGTGGCGTAGGTCGTGCAGCCGAACCTGCCGGAGCCCGGCCTGCCGGATGATCTCCCGGAACGAGCGGTAGTCGTCGCGCGGGTGGATGGGGGTACCGACGCTGGTTGCGAACACCAAGCCAGGGTCGGCCCAACTGTCGCAGTTCAGGCGTTCTGCCGCCTGGCGCTCCCGATGACCCGTCCGCCATCGACCCGGGCGGGTCGGGCTGTTTGGTGAGGAGCCTTACACGCCCCAGACGCCGCCGACCCCGCCAGCGCCGCTGCCGGAGCTGCCGTCACTCGGGTTGCGGTGTTCGTCAAGTCGTCTGCGGGCTTCAGTCGATGCCTGCCGGTTACGAACCTGGCCGTCGATGTCGAGCGGGGCCTTCCGGGTGCGGCGCCACAGCCAGACCGCTGCAACGACCGCCAACGCGATGATCAGGATCATGAGCCACCGCATGCGGACCTCCGTCTATTGAGCAACCACCAGCCTGATTGACAGCACGTGGACCTATCGCTGCTCCCAGTATGCGCAGCCCAAGTCAAGCGCCTTGCTGGCCGCTCTCCGCAACGAGGTGCGCCGGTGGTTCCTTCGCCGAAGCAGTCAGCCCTGTTGCTGTCGACAGCAACGGTGACAGCAGCAGGGCTGGACAGTGAGAGCCGAACCTAGGCGGCGACGGATCAACGCCCGACGTCAGAGACGGGGGCAGGTGGTGACGCCATGGGCCGGGAAGCGCATCGGTGAGATCGACGCCGCACGTCGCTCTCATGGTGCGGGCAGCCATCCCGACGACCTGTCGGTTTGACGCGGCTACCGGGCTCCCGCGACGCGACGGAGCCGGCGGCCTTTGATCGGGGCGGGCGGGGCCGCTCCCGTCTGTAGTTGATATACGTCTATCTCTCTGGCAAGCTCGGGCTTCGGATCGATACAGAGTGGAGCCCGCATGCCCGCACTTCGTCGGATCGTCGCAGCCACAGTGCTGGCCGGGGCGGTGTCCGCGTCCGTCCTGCTCGCCGGACCGGCATCCGCCGCCGAGACCAAGGCCTTTTACGGCAGAGGCATGAACAACAACTACTTCACGGCGCTGTCCTTCGCCACCAACAACGCGCGCGCGCTCGCCATCGCGGACGGCTTCGACCCGGACACGCAGTGCAGCCACGGCGGAAGCTTCACGACGCAGCCGTGGCCGGGCCTCTACTCGGTGCTGGCGCAGATCAACTGCACCCGCTGACCACCGACTCCAAGGGGCCCCGAGCAGCCCTCGCGCAGCGCCCCCGCACGGCTTCGGCCGGCGGGGGCGTTTTCGCGCGGCCCTGCGGGGGCTTCTCCGCCCGGGTGGAGGCCCTGCTCCCGCCGCCGGATGGTGACTCTTCGTGCGCATCTTGGGGGTTCTAGCCCCCGGGGCCGGTCCGCGCGAAACCCTCCTTCGACAACTACCACTATCCGAAGAGCGGACGTTTCCCCTGGTAGGGGCATTCTTGCCTGATTACCCTTGGGTCATCAGCCCGACGATGTGCACCCTTGGCCGGGCGTGTCCTGCGCCTCCGGATTCTCACTCGGAGTGATCGTCGTGCTTGGCCTTCCCCCGGAAGGAGGGCCCCCATGACCCGGGCCCCGAAGAATCTCCTGAACGTTCGGACCCTGTTGCTGTCGTACCTCAAGAACCTGGACCCGGCCGCCGTCGGCATCGTCGGCGATCCGGCCCACCGCGGGGGTTACCACTGCGGCTCCGACCGGGTCGTGACCAATGACTACTCGGTCGTGGAGTCCCCCCGGGACAGGTCGGGGCTGACCCTGGACGCCTCCGGCCTGGACATCGGCTCCTTCACCGCACGGTCGGCCGGCCGCACCCACGACCTGCGCTCGTTCTCGGTCTGGTGCGTGCAGCAGTGCACGGCCGGCGCGGCCGACACGCGGGACGTCCGGGAGATCATCTACTCCCCGGACGGCAAGGTCGTCCGGCGGTGGGACCGGCTCGGCAAGCGCACCACCGGCGACAACTCCCACCTGTGGCACACCCATTTCAGCTTCTTCCGCGACTCCACCAAGGCGGGCCGGGACCAGACCCCGCTGTTCCGCCGCTACCTGACAACCATCGGACTGCTCACCGCGACGAACACGGAGGACGACTGAGCGCCCAGGCCGAGAACGAGATCCACCAGTTGCGGGCCGGAATCTTCACCGGTGGGTCGAGCATGGCCGGACCGTCCGACCCCGACGGCACCGGGCCCGAGAAGGCCAGTAGCAGCATCGTCGCCAAGCTCGACTACGTGATGTCCCGCCTGGACGGTGTGGCCGCCGGGGTCAGCACCCTCGGCGGGAAGGACTGGGCGGACGAGCCGGCCATCATCGCCGGGGCGCTCGCCGGGCTGTCCCCGCAACGGCTTGCCGAGGCGTTGAAGACCGCCGGGTTGACCCCGGAGGTCATCGCGGCGGCGGTGCCGTCGGACATGGCCCGGCAGGTCGCCGACGAGTTGGCCGCGCGCCTGTCCTCGTGACCGAGTGACCGATCAACACAGGAGGCCCGCATGTCCACCCCCATCCCCATCCCGAACTCGACCGCGACCGAGCCGCTGTTCACCGTCGGCGGGATCACCGCCGCCGGGACGGCCTTGATCAGCCTGCTGGTCGCCTTCGGGCTGCCGCTGTCCGCGAACCAGCAGACCGCGATCCTCGGCCTGGTCGCCGTGCTCGCCCCGCTGGTGGTGGCGGCGATCGCCCGGGGCCGGGTCTACTCTCCGGCCACCGTGGCCCGGCTGTTGGAGAACCGCCGGTAGCGCGTCGCCCCGACCGTCCCGCCCGTTCTCCCGGGGCGGCCGGGGCGGCGGTCTCTGCGCCGCCACGCGACCGGGCCCCGGGGGCGTGATCGGGCCCGGGTCGCGTGGACCCGGGCCTTCGTCGTGCGGGAGCCGGTCAGAGCGGCCGACGCGCGCCGTCGGGGTCGGCGTCGGCGGGGTACGCGGTGGTGGTCGGCGCAGTCGTCGCCCCGGCGTCGGCCGGGTACGCGGTGGTGGTCGGCGCAGTCGTACCGGCGTCGGCGTCCCGGCTGGACCCGTCGACCCTGCCGCTGTCGCCCCGGGTGCCGGCTGCGTACTCGATGCCGGGCGTGCCGAGTTGGCGGCCCTCGTCGATCGTGCCGCGCCAGCCGCCGGTCTCGACGCCTCGGCTCTCGATGTACGTCTTGAACCTCTGCAGGTCGGACTCGGCCTGTCGCTCGACGAGGTGCAGCCGTTCGCCGGCCTTCTCGACGAAGCCCTCCGGCTCGTACTCGAGGAACAGCCGGACCATCGTGCGATTCGTGTCGACCGGCTGGAAGTGGACGGCGCCGGCATTGGTGGCGCCCTCGGTGGCGGCCCAGGCGACCTTGCGGTCCGGCACCTGCTCCAGCACCTTCGCGTCCCACTCGCGCTGGACGCCGGCGATCTCGGCGACCCAGTGCATGCGCCTGTCGTCGAGCTGGCGCACCTCCCTGACACCGCCCATGAAGCTGGGGAAGTCCTCGAACTGCGTCCACTGGTTGTACGCGGTGCGGATCGGGACGTTCACCTCGACGGACTTCTCGACCGTGGTGGTCATCGACACTCCTTCGGGTTGTGGTCTTCCGCGCTCTCGCGCGCCGGAAACGTGCTCACGTCCACCGAATCCGTACCCTGGGCCGGTCGTCTCAACCACATCCGTCCGGGATGGCCGTCACTTCCGCCGTCGGCCGGCGGCGGAACGTGTCGGTCGGGCTGGCTAGCATTCCGCCCGTGACCATGCCTTCGGACGATCCCGTGAAGCTGCTGCCGACCACCGGCGACGAGGCCCGGTTCTGGGCCCTGGTGGAGTCCGCGTGGGAGCCGTTGGGCCCCGAGGTCCGGGCGCTGCGTCGCGCCCTCGTCCAGCGCGACCCGGATGCCGACGACGTCAACGTGTACGCCGTGGACGCCTCGTTCGCCCCGTTCCTGGACAACCTCCGCTCCCTCGGCGCCGAGCTGTCCAGCGAGGAGCTGACCTCCCTCGACCGGGTGATGGAGCGCAAGCTGCATGACATCGACCGCGCCGACATACACGCGGTGACCGACGGCTCCGACGACGGCTTCCTCTACTGCCGGGGCCACATCGTCGCCCTCGGGCAGGAGTTCTACGAGGCGGTGCGCGCCGACCCCGCCCTGGCTGTCCTGGACGGCAGCTGCGAGAGCATCTGCTACCTGTTCGCCCATCTGCACGACAAGCTGTTCGGCGAGTGGCCGCGCACCGGTTCGGGCATCTCCCGGGAGTCGTTCAGCAACCCGGAGGGCTGGCGCGGCTAGCTCAGAACGCGCGATACATCACGTGCAGGCCCACCCGGCCCAGGCCCGGGTGGGCGAATGCGCCCGGCACCGTGCCGACCACCTCGAAACCGTGCCGCCGGTACAGCTCCACCGCCGTACGGTTGGTTTCGACCACCGCGTTGAACTGCATCCCGGCGTACCCGCGCTCGTGGGCCCAGCCCAGCGCGTGCCGACACAGCGCGGTGCCCACCCCACGCCCCCGGGCGTCCGCCGCGACCATGAAGCTCGCGGTGGAGACGTGCGACCCGGGGCCGGGTCGGTTGGTGCCCATCTTGGCCGTGCCGAGGACCCGGTCGCCCTCGACCGCCACGACGGTCAGGCCGGGCGGGCGCTCCACCCACATGTCGTACGCCTGCCCGGCGGTCATCGTCGGGTCGTACGGGAAGGTCTCCTCGGCCCGGACGACCGCGCCGACGATCTCCCACACCTGCGGCCAGTCGGCCTCGGTGAACTCCCGGATCAGCACGGCCGTCGACGCTAGCATCGCCGCCGGCCCGCGCACGACCGAGTTCCGGCACCGGTCAGGCGCGGGTCGGCTGCTCCGGCCGGTCGGGGAGTTCCCGCAGGCCGCTTACCGGGGAGAAGAGCACCCAGAGCACGCCGAGGAGCGCGCCGGCGGTGGCGATCGAGAGTGCCGGCCGGACGCCGAGGGCGGTGCCCAGCCCGCCGCCGAGCAGCGCGCCGATCGGCCGAATGCCGTAGTTGACCGTGCGCCGGGCGCCCATGGTGCGGGACAGCAGCGAGTCGGGGGTGAGCGCGGTCTGCATCGAGCCGGTGGTGATGTCGAGCATCATCACCCCGACGGCGGAGCCGAACTCGGCGGCGAGGAGCATGCCCAGCACCACCGGCCTGGGCCCGTCGGCGAGCGGCACGAGCAGCAGCGGGGCGGGGAACGCCACGAAGCCGGCCACCATCGTCGGGCCGACGCCGAACCGCCGGGTCAGCCGCCCGGTGATCGACGCGCCGAACAACCCGCCCACCGCACCCGCGCCGAGCACCACCCCGAGCACGCCGGGGGAGAGCCCGAGCTCCTGGACGGCGTAGAGCACGAAGAGCGCCGAGAACATGAAGTTGAAGAGGTTGAGGGTGGTGGTGCCGAGCAGGATGGACCGCATCGCCGGCGCCCGCGCGAGGAACCGCAGCCCGTCGGCGATGCCGAGCCCGGCGCCCCGGGCCGGCGCCGGCTCCGTCGGCCGGATCCGAACCAGGAAGTACGCGGACACGACGTACGAGACGGCGTCGACGAGCAGCGCGATCGGCGCGGTGAGCAGTTGCACCAGGACCCCGCCGATGCTCGGGCCGGCCACCAGGGACATCGCCCGGCTGCCCGAGATGAGGGTGTTCGCGGCCACGTAGTCGGGCCGGCGCACCAGCGACACGAAGAGCGGCGCGCGCGCCACCTCGAAGAGCACGGCGAGGGTGCCCGTGGTGAAGGCGATCAGGTAGAGCTGCGGCAGGGCCAGCAGGTCGGTCAGGTACAGCACCGGCACGACGGCCAGCAGCAGGGCGCGACCGAGATCGGCGAGGATCATCAGCCGGCGCTTGTGCGGCAGCCGGTCGACCCACGCGCCGGCCAGTAGCGAGAAGAAGAGGTTCGGGGCGAGGGCGGCGGCCGTGAGGTAGCCCATGTCGGCCGGCCCGGCACCGGCCCCGAGCACGGCGAGCAGGGGCAGGGCGAGGGTGGTGACCTCGTCGCCGAAGTACGAGACGGTCTGCGCCGACCAGTACCGCCGGAACGTCCGCTCGCGCAGCAGCCGCAGCGGCCCGCCGCGTGGGACGGGGCCGGTCGGCGCGGCGGCCACCGGCGCGGTGCTCCCAGCGTCGCTCACCGGGTGTTGCCCGGGCCGGCGTCCGACCCGGTGCCGCCGCCGTCGACCGGGGTAGGGACGCCGAGGAGCGCGAGCCGCACGAGGGTGACCCGGCGGGCGCCGGCCGGCCGGGTGGACGGGTCGATGATCCGGCCGTCGTACTCGGCGAGCAGGGCGTCCATCCGCGCGGTCAGCGCGGCCATCTCGTCGGCGGTGACGTAGAGCGGCTGGTCGCTGAAGCCGGTTACCGTGCGCCATTCCGTCGGCTCGTCGGCCCGCCGGGCGAGGTGCTCCTCGGCCTGCCGGGCGTAGTGGGCGAGCTGGGTGGCGTTCAGCGCGTCCGTGGCCGCCCGCACGCGGGGGTCGTCCGAGGCGTCGTCCCAGGAGGTGACGAGCGCGGTGGCCCGCCAGGGGCGTTCCCGGGCGTCGGCGCCGGGGGCCCGCTCGGCGAGCCCGTACTTGGCCAGTTGTCGCAGGTGGAAGGAGCAGTTGGGCACGTTCTCGTCGAGCCGCTCGGCGGCCCGGGTGGCGGTCATCGGGCCCTCCCGCCGCAGCAGCCCGATCAGGGCCATCCGCAGCGGGTGGGCGTAGCCGCGCAGGGCAACCGGATCGGAGAGCTTCACTCGGGGCAGCGACATAACCTAAAGCTATCTTTCTAAAGATATCTTTAGCAATAGCGAAGGCGGAGCCGCCGCGGCATCGGGCGCGGCGGGATCAGACGTAGATCTTCTTCTCGTACTCCGGGCCGTAGTGGCGCTCCAGGTCGGCCAGGCTCTCGGCCGGGGCCTCGACCTCCTTGATCAGTCGGGCCCGGGACGGCAGCGCGTCCGGCTGCCAGGTCTCCGGCCGCCACAGCTCTGAGCGGAGGAACGCCTTGGCGCAGTGGTAGAAGATCTGCTCGATCTCCACCACGATCGCCAGGATCGGCCGGTGCCCCTTGACCATCATGTCGTCGAAGAACGGGGCGTCCCGCACCAGCCGGGCCCGGCCGTTGATCCGCAGCGTGTCCGTCCGGCCGGGGATCAGGAAGAGCAAGCCGACGTGCGGGTTGTCGAGGATGTTGCGGTAGCCGTCCGCCCGCCGGTTGCCCGGCCGCTCGGGGATCGCGATGGTCGTGTCGTCCAGCACCAGCGCGAAGCCGGGCGGGTCGCCCTTCGGCGAGACGTCGCAGGTGCCGTCCGCGCCCGCCGTGGCGACCAGGCAGAACGGCGAGGCGGCCAACCACTGCCGGTCCCGCTCGTGCAGGACGGTCCGCTCCTTGGCCGCCGCCCGCGCGTTCGGCGTCCCCAGCAGCTCGCGCAGTTCCTCGTGCGAGGTGATCTCCACCGTCACGTCTTCCTCCCCCGACCGTTGACCTCGGTGATGGCGGCGTGCGGCGCCGGTGCCCGGCCACCTGTCGCCCCAGCCTAGCCGGGCGCGTCTGGCCGGAGGTTCGTCCAGCGGTGTACCGGACACCGCGCCGGCCAGCGCCCGCAACACACCAACGGAGGCCGCCAGTGGAAAGCCGACTCAAGGTGCTCGGGCACCCCGTGCACCCGATGCTGATCACGTTCCCGGTCGGACTGCTGGTCACCGCGGTGATCTTCGACGTCATCGATGCCGTCGGCGGCCCGCGGCTCCTCGGCGAGGTGGCCTACTGGAACATCACGGTCGGCCTGATCGGCGGCCTGCTGGCGGCGGCGGCCGGCGCGTTCGACCTGCTCGCCATCCCCACCGGCACCCGCGCGAAGCGGGTGGGCCTCAGCCACGCCGCCGCGAACGTCGCGGTCATCCTGCTGTTCGCCGCCGTCTGGGTCGTCCGGCTCAACGCCGACTCCCGGACGGCCGGCGGCGCGCTCATCGCCATCGAGGTGGTCGCGTTGGCCATCCTCGGCGGCAGCGCGTGGCTCGGCGGCGAGCTGGTCGACCGGCTCGGCGTCGGCGTCGACCGCGACGCCAACCTGGACGCCCCCAGCTCGCTGCGATCACCGGCGGCCACCCATTCGATCGGAGACATGCGATGAGCGAACAGCCCGCAGGCGGCCGGGGCTGGCGCGGCCGGCAGCCGAGCTGGGACCCGATGGGGGAACTCCAGTCCCTGCGCGCCGAGCTGAGCCGGCTGGTCGGCGGCACCCGGCCCGGCCCGCCCGAGGTGGAGCTGACCGAGACCGCCGAGGGCTGGGAGGCCGTGGTCCGGCTGCCCGGCGTCGCCCCCGAGGAGGTGGCCGTCGAGCTGGACGACCGGGAACTCTGCGTCCGGGCCCGCTCCGAGGCCGAGGTCAACGCCGACCAGGGCATCCCGGGCGGCCTTCAGACCCGGGGCTTCGAGTACCGGCTCGACCTGCCGTCCCGGGTGGACCCCGACCGGATCGACGCGGTGATGGACCACGGGCTGCTCCGGGTCCGGCTGCCCAGGGCGGCCCGGCCCGCGCCGCGCACCATCACCGTCGGCCGCGCCGGCTACCGGGGCGCCGGCACGGTCACCGGCCATCCGGTCGACCCGGCCGCCGACCGGGAACTGCACCACCCGGACCTGGCCCCCGGCCGGGAACTGCACCACCCGGACCGGGCCGCCGACGAGATCGACCGGCCGTAGCGCGTCGTGGTCACCCCGTCCCCGCTCGGCCCGGTGGGCGAGCGCGTGCCCGACGTCGCGCGGATCGCCGCGCTGCGCGCCAACGCGCTCGGCGACCTCATCTTCGTCCTGCCCGCGCTGGAGGCGCTGCGCGCCGCGTACCCGGGGGCGGAGATCGTGCTGGTCGGCGCGCCGTGGCACGCGAAGCTCTGGCGCGACCGGCCCGGCCCGGTGGACCGCGTGCTGGTGGTCCCGCCCGCGCCCGGCATCCGCGCCCCCGAACCCGGCGAGCCGGAGTCGTCGATGGACGACTTCCTGGCCTCGGCCCGCGCCGAGCGCTTCGACCTGGCGCTGCAACTGCACGGCGGCGGCGGCAACTCCAACCCGATCGTCGCCGGCCTGGGCGCCCGGGTCACCGCCGGGCTGCGGGCCGAGGGCGCCCCGCCGCTGGACCGTTGGACCCGGTACGTCTACTACCAGCACGAGGTGCTGCGTTACCTGGAGGTGGCCGGCCTGGTCGGGGCGCCCGCCACCACGATCGTCCCGACGCTCGCGGTCACCGACGCCGACCGGGCCGAGGCCGCCGGGGTGCTCGGCCCGGCGACCAGGCCCCGGGTGGCACTGCACCCCGGGGCCACCGACACCCGGCGGCGCTGGCCGGCCGAGCGGTTCGCCGAGGTGGCCCGCGCCCTGGCCGGCGACGGGTACGAGGTGCTGGTCACCGGCACCCCCGCCGAGCGGGAACTGGTGGACCGGGTGGTCGCGGCGGCCGGGGTGCCGCTGCGCCCGCTCGTCGGCACGCTCGGCCTCGGCGGGCTGGCCGCCTGCTACGCCGGCTGCGCCCTGCTGGTGTCCAACGACACCGGCCCGCTGCACCTGGCCGCCGCGGTCGGCACCGCCACCGTCGGGATCTACTGGGTCGGCAACCTGATCAACAGCGGGCACCCGCTGCGCGCCCGGCACCGCCCGATCGCCTCCTGGACGGTGCGCTGTCCGGTCTGCGGTGTCGACTGCACCCCGGGGATCTACCCGCACCGCCCCGGGCACGGCGACTGCCCGCACCGCGACTCCTTCGTCACGGACGTTCCGGTCGTGGAGGTCGTCGAGGCCGCCCGCGAGCTGCTCGGCTGAGCGGAAACGGGGTTTCCCGCCCGTCAGGCGGGCTGCGGGGTGTCCGAGTCGGCGAGGACGACCTCCCACGCCTCCACGTCCCGCTCGGTGACGGTGGTCGGCGACTCCAGGTGGTACGCCCCGCTGGGCAGGACGCCCGCGCCGCCGTGCCGCTCCAGCACGGCGAGCTGGGCGGCCACGTCCTCGCCCTGGTGCTTCTCCGGCATCCGCCGCCAGAACTCGAAACCGCCCGAGTCGACCAGCGCCGCCCGGTCGTAGAGCACGCACCCGCCGATCCAGGAGACCTTGTACGCCCGCCAGGCCCCGGGCGGCAGGTTCAGCCGCTGCGTGACGTGCAGCAGGTTCGCCGCCGGATGGATCGAGGCCCGCTGCCACTGCGGCGTGCCCGGGCGGACCCGCTCCGGCACCGGCCGGCCCAGCCACTCCTCGTAGTGCCCGTGGGTCTCCGGGCGCACGTCGTCGACGTACGACAGCCCGTGCACGGCGTTGCCGACGAAGCCGCAGCCCAGCTCGCCGATCGCGGTGACCAGCCGATGCAGGGTCCCCGGCTCCAGCCAGACGTCGTCGTCGAGGCAGAGCACGTACCGGGCCGCCGACCGGTCCAGCAGGTACGCCCGGTGTTCGGCCAGCCCGCGCCGGGGCAGCCGCCGGGTCAGCAGCACCGGGTGGTCCCGGTGGCGCAGCGCCCGCACCATGGTGGCCGCCGCCGGGTGGGCGTACGCGGGGTCGCCGTCGGACTGGTCGCTGACCACCACCCCGAACCCGGGCACGCCCTCCTGGGTGGCCAGCCCGGACAGGGTGACCGCCAGCTCGGCCGGGCGGTTGCGGGTCGGGATCAGCACGTCGAGCTGCCGCTCGCGGCGGAACTCCCCGGCGTCGCCGGGGTCGAGCGGACGGTTCACGCCGGCCTGCCGGTCAACTTCTGCCCCGGGCCGTCGGACCGGTGCCCGGTGGCCGGCGCGCCCGTCGCCTGGGCCCGGATGCGCTCGATGATCGCCGAGGTGGAGCGGTCCGGCACGTACCCGAGGGTGCGGACCTGCCCGCCGAGCCGGCGCACCAGCGGCGCCTCCGGCACCATCTCCGGCGGGTAGTCGCCGCCCTTGACGTAGACGTCGGGGCGGACGGTCTCGATCAGGTCCGCCGGGGAGTCCTCCTCGAAGACCACCACGTGGTCCACGCAGGACAGCGCGGCGAGCAGCGTCACCCGGTCCTCCACCGGGTTGACCGGCCGGTCCGGCCCCTTGAGCCGGCGCACGCTGCCGTCGGAGTTGACCGCGACCAGCAACAGGTCGCCGAGGGCCCGGGCCTGCTGCAGATAGCGCACGTGCCCGGGGTGCAGCACATCGAAGCAGCCGTTGGTGAACACCACCGACCGACCCGCGTCCCGGTGCGCGGTCACGATGTCCGCCAACTCGTCCGGGGCGACCAGCACCGGGTGCCCGGGGTCGCCGGCCGGGACGTCGAGCGCGCCGAGCAGGTCCTCGCGCCGGCACACGCAGGTTCCGGTGTCCGACACGGTGATGGTGGCGGCGAGCTGGGCGAGCTGCGCGGCGGTGGGCAGCGGCGCGTCGGCGGCCAGGGCCAGCGTCATCGCGGCCAGGTACACGTCCCCCGCGCCGACCGCATGGCTGGCCGGGACCGGGGTGCTGTGGCTGCGCCGGGGCGCGCCGTCCGCGCCGCCGACCACGGCGCCCTCGGTGTCCAGGGTGACCGCGACCACGTCCGCGCCGGTGTGCGCGCGCAGCTCCGCGAGGCGGGACTCGGCCAGCACCGCCCGGTCCACCCCGTCGCCGGCCTCGGCGTTCACGGTCACGCCCGTGCCGGTGACGCTGAGCCCGTCGCCGGTCATCGCCACCCGGTCCTCGCCGGGCGTCGGCTCGCCGGTCGGACCCGTCGGCCGGCCCAGCGGCAGCCGGGGCGCCGGCCTCACCCCGTCGGCGGAGTCGCCGCCAGGGTCGCTGGCGGTGGTGTTCCCGGCCGGGGTGGGACGGCCCGGGGCCGATCCCACGCTGAGCTCCGACGGCCCGTCCCCCGGGTCGGCCCCGGAGTGGTCGAGGTGCGGGTGGGTGTCGGACCGGGCGGCGGCCCGGGCGAGCAGCCGGGTGGCCTCGGCGAAGCTCGGGGTGACCACGGTGGGCGCGAGGCCCCGCCAGTCGGCGAGGTCGTGCGCGTCGAGCGCGACCGTGGCGTACCGGTCCCGGGCGGCGACCAGCCAGGCGCGCACGGGCGCGGGCAGCGAGCCCAGCCCGTAGTCGCAGACCACCAGGGTTGGCACCTCGCCGTGGGCGGCGGCCCGCAGCTCCTCGGTGGCGCACTCCAGCGCCGTGAGCAGCCGGGCCACGCCGTCCTGTTCGAGCACGTCGTCCGGGTCGCCGGAGTCCTCGCGCAGCAGGATCTGGTTGCCGGCGAGCATCCGCCGCTTCACCGGGGTCGACCGGCCGGGCTGGTTGACGGTGCGGTCCCAGACGCCGGCCCGGTCCAGGCAGTCGTGCAGCTCGTCCCCGGCGGCGTCCGCGCCGACCGGGGCGACCAGCACCGCCCGCCCGCCGAGGGCGGCCACGTTGACGGCGGTGTTCGCCGCGCCGCCGGCCGCCGAGATGCGCCGGCGCAGGCTGAGGACCGGGGCGGGCGCCTCCCGGCAGAGCCGGTCGGAGTCCGCGAACCGCCACTCGTCGAGCATGGCGTCGCCGATCACCAGCACGGGGCGGCCCAGCCAGCTCTCCACGACGGTGGCGAGCCGGCGCTCTTCCGCTGCTGCTCCTGCCATGCCCGTCGGGGTCCCCATGGGGTGCCGGGTCAAACCTGGGCCACCCCCCGCCCGCCCGGCCGGCCCGGGTCACCTCGGGGCCGGGTTTCGGGCATCCGGGCCCGGGAACGTCCAGAGGTACCCGGAGAGGAGATGCACGAGATGGCAGCGACGACACTGCAGGGCAAGCGGATCGCCTTCCTGGCCGCCGACGGCGTCGAGGAGGTCGAGTACACGCAGCCGCGCGAGGCGGTCGAGAAGGCCGGGGCCACGGCCGAGCTGGTCTCGCTGAAGCCCGGCCGGATCCAGTCCTTCAACCACCTCGACCACGGCAGGACGTACGACGTGGACGTGACCGCGGCGGACGCGGACGCCGGCGGCTACGACGCCCTGGTGCTGCCGGGCGGGGTGGCGAACCCGGACTTCCTGCGCACCGACCCGGACGCGGTGCGGTTCGTGAAGGCGTTCTTCGAGGCCGGCAAGCCGGTCGGGGTGATCTGCCACGGCCCGTGGACGCTGGTCGAGGCGGACGTGGTCCGGGGCCGCCGGATCACCTCCTGGCCGAGCCTGCGCACCGACCTGACCAACGCCGGCGCGAACTGGGTCGACGAGCAGGTGGTCACGGACAACGGCCTGGTCAGCAGCCGCAAGCCGGCTGACCTTCCGGCGTTCTGCGCCAAGATCGTGGAGGAGTTCGCCCAGGGCCGCCACTGACGTCGGAACGGCCGTCGACGCCGGTCGGCCGGCCCTGACGCCGGTCGGCCGCCGTCGGGGCCGGGAGCCCGCCCGTCGTGGCGCGGGCGTCGAAGGAACCCCGGCACCGGGCATGATCCGCGCCGTACGGGATAGAAGGCGGGGTGACCAGCGAAGCCAACGCCCGACCGACGCTGACCGCCCGCCAGCTCCGCCTGCTCATGTTCGGCCTGATGACGGGCATGCTGCTCGCCGCGCTGGACCAGACGATCGTCGGCACGGCGCTGCCCACCATCGTCGGCGAGCTGGGCGGGATCGAGCACTACTCCTGGGTGGTCACCGCGTACCTGCTCGCGTCCACGGCCTCCACCCCGCTGTACGGCAAGATGGCGGACCTGTACGGGCGCCGCCCGGTCTTCCTCTTCTCGATCGGCACGTTCCTGCTCGGCTCGCTGCTCGCCGGGCTGTCGCGGGACATGACCCAGCTCATCGTGACCCGTGGGGTGCAGGGCCTCGGCGCGGGCGGCCTGATGACGCTGGCGTTCACCATCATCTCGGACGTGGTGTCGCCCCGGGAGCGGGGCCGCTACCAGGGCCTGTTCGGGGCGGTGTTCGGCATCTCCTCGGTGGCCGGGCCGCTGGTCGGCGGCTACTTCGCCGAGACGAACTGGCGGTGGATCTTCTACGTCAACGTGCCGCTGGCGATCCTGGCCATCGTGGTCTGCTACCACGTCCTGCGGTTGATCCCGTTCGAGCGGCGGGAGCACACGATCGACTGGCTCGGCGCGGGGCTGCTGGTCGTCGGGGTGAGCTGCGTGCTGCTCGCGCTGAGCTGGGGCGGCACCTCGTACGCCTGGGGCTCCGGCCTGATCATCGGCTTGTTCGTGGCCGGCGCGGTGCTGGCCGTGCTCTTCCTGGTCCAGGAGGCCAGGGTGGGTGAGCCGATCCTGCCGCTGCGGCTGTTCCGCAGCCGGACGTTCGCGCTGGCCAACGGTGCCGGCTTCGTCATCGGCCTGGTGATGTTCGGGTCGATCATCTTCATCCCGCTGTACCTCCAGATCGTCCGGGGCGCGTCGCCGACCCGCAGCGGTCTGCTGATGCTGCCGATGATGGCCGGCATCATCGTCACCTCGATCCTGACCGGCCGGGCGATGAGCCGGATCGGCCGGTACAAGTGGTTCCCGGTGGCCGGCTCGGCGGCGCTGCTCGCCGGCATGCTGCTGTTCACCCGGCTCCAGGTCACCACGTCGCTCTGGCTGGCCTTCGGCTACATGGTGGTGATCGGCGTCGGGCTGGGTCTGTGCATGCAGTCGCTGATCCTCGCCGTGCAGAACGCGGTGGACGTCCGGGACCTGGGTGCGGGCACGTCGTCGGTGACGTTCTTCCGGTCGTTGGGCGGCTCGTTCGGGGTGGCGATCCTCGGGACGGTGCTGTCCTCCCGGCTCACCGGCCAGCTCGCCGACCGGCTGCCGGGCGCAATCGCCCAGCTTCCGCCGGACCAGCGGGCCGCGGTGGCGGCCCAGGGCGGTACGAGTATCTCGATCAACGACCCGGCGACGATCCTGGCCCTGCCCGGCCCGGTCCGCGCCGCCGTCCAGGGCGCGTTCGTCGAGTCGCTGCACCTGGTCTTCCTCACCACCGGGCTGATCGCCGTGCTGGCGGTGCTGCTGACCCTGCTCATGCCGAACGAGCAGCTTCGCGGCACCGGCCCGCAGGGCGCCACCGGCGGCGCCGACCCGCTCGGCGGCAGGGCGCCCGCCCCCGGCGGCCGGCCGTTGGCGAAGGAGTCGAAGGACGAGGCCGCCACCGACATGGAGGCCAAGAGCCAGACCATGCTCTGACCCCCGGGCGGGGCCGTCCGGGGATCAGGCGTCGGCCGGCGCCGGGCTCACGCGATGATCAGCGGGGCTCACTTGAGGATCAGCCGGTTGGTCTGCTCGAAGACGTCCAGGTCGGCGAGGGTCTCGGTGACCGACGCGGAGAGCGGGGTGGGGAGCCGCTCGCGCGGGAAGAATCCCGCGTCGGTCGTCTCGTCGGTGACCCGGGTCAGTTCGCCGTCCCAGTCCTCGACCCGGAACGCGACCGTGAAGATCTGGTAGGTGTGGCCGTACATGTTGGTGTTGATGTGGTCCGGCCCGGTGTAGAGGGTGAACGCGCTGACCCGCAGGGCGCGCAGCCCGGTCTCCTCGCGCACCTCGCGGACCGCGCAGTCGGCGATGGACTCGCCCAGCTCCATCGCGCCGGCCGGCATCGCCCACTGGCCGTTGTCGGAACGCCTGATCAGCAGTACTCGCCCGGCGCTGTCGCGGACCACCGCGCGGGCGCCGACGAACATGAGGGTGCGGTCACCGGCCAGGGCGCGGAGTTGCCCCACGTACGAGTCGGCCCAGGAGATGCTCATCTGGACAACCTACGGGGGTTCCCAACGTGTGACCGCCGACACTAGCTTCTTACTCATGCGTAGCACGATGATGGACGCTCCCCTTCAGGTCGCCCGGATCCTCGACCACGGCGCGACGGTGCACGGCGCGGCCGAGGTGGTCACCTGGACCGGCGGTGAGCCCCGCCGCATGTCGTACGCCGAGGTGGGGCGGACGGCCGCCCGGCTGGCCCACGCGCTGCGCGACGAGTGCTGCGTGACCGGCGACGAGCGGGTCGCCACGTTCATGTGGAACAACGCCGAGCACCTGGTGGCGTACTTCGCCGTGCCGAGCATGGGCGCGGTGCTGCACACGCTCAACATCCGGCTCTTCCCCGACCAGGTCACCTACATCGCCAACCACGCGCAGGACCGGGTGGTGCTGGTCGACTCGACGCTGATCCCGCTGCTGGCCCGGGTCATCGGCGGGATGGCCACCGTGCGGCACGTGGTGGTGGTCGGCGGCGGCGACCCCGCCCCGCTGGTGGCGGCGGCGGGCGACCGGATCGCCGTACACCACTGGGACGCCCTGCTGGCCGGGAGGCCGGAGGTCTTCGACTGGCCGGAGGTGGACGAGCGCGACGCCGCGGCCCTCTGCTACACCTCCGGCACCACCGGCAACCCCAAGGGGGTCGCCTACTCGCACCGCTCGATCTATCTGCACTCGCTCCAGGTCTGCCTGCCGGAGGGGTTCGGCCTCGGGCCGACGCACCGCGAGCTGACCATCGTGCCGATGTTCCACGCGATGTCCTGGGGGCTGCCGTACGCGGCGTTCCTCTCCGGCGCGTCGCTGATCATGCCGGACCGGTTCCTCCAGGCCGCCCCGATCGCCGAGATGATCGCCGCCGAGCGGCCCACCCTGGCCGGCGCGGTGCCGACCATCTGGAACGACCTGCTGGCCCACCTGGACACCCACGACGTGGACATCTCCTCGTTGCGGGAGGTGATCGTCGGCGGGTCGGCGTGCCCGCCCGCGCTGATGCACGCGTTCGACGACCGGCACCACATCGACGTGATCCACGCCTGGGGGATGACCGAGATGTCGCCGCTCGGCTCGGTGGCCCGGCCGCCGGCCGGCGCGACCGGCGAGGACGCCTGGGGCTACCGGTACACCCAGGGCCGGGTCCCGGCCGGGGTCGCCGCGCGGATCGTCGGCCCGCTGGGCGAGCCGCTGCCCGCCGACGGGACCTCCGTCGGCGAGCTGGAGGTCCGCGGGCCGTGGGTGACCTCCCGGTACGTCGGGGAGGACGCCCCGGACGAGGAGAAGTTCCGCGACGGCTGGCTGCGCACCGGAGACGTCGGCACGCTCTCGCCCGACGGCTACATCACGCTCACCGACCGGGCCAAGGACGTGATCAAGTCCGGCGGTGAGTGGATCTCCTCGGTGGAGCTGGAGAACGCCCTGATGGCCCACCCGGCCGTGCTCGAGGCCTGCGTGGTGGGCGTGCCGGACGAGCGCTGGGACGAGCGCCCGCTGGCCACCGTGGTGGTCCGCGAGGGCACCGAGGTGAGCGCCGAGGAGCTGCGCGACTTCCTCGCGAGGTCGGTGGCGCGCTGGCAGCTCCCGGAGCGGTGGTCCTTCATCGACGAGGTGCCCAAGACCAGCGTCGGAAAGTTCGACAAGAAGGTGGTCCGCTCCCGGTACGCCGACGGCGGGCTGAGTGTCCGGGAGCTGACAACCCCGTAACGCTTTCAGGCGCATCTTCGCCTGAAGGGGCAGGGACGTACTCCTAAACATCCCTCCCCAGGGGCGGCCCCGGCGTTCGCACCGCGCCGGGGCCGCCCGTCTCATGTGCGGGCCGTCCCGTTCCTCCACGGCGCGGCCCCGCACTGCCATTGTCGCGAAACTCGTTCGGCTCTGTCCCAACGTCGGGGAAAACAGCCGGTGAACGCCGCTCAGCCGGCCGTGCTGACCAGCACCTTGCCGACCACCGAACGCTCCACCGCCCGATGTGCCGCCGCCGTGTCGGCCAGCGGGTGGCGGTGCAGCGGCAGGCCGGCCTCCGCGCCCACCCGTACGCCACCCTGCGCCACCGCCGCAGCCACGTCGTTGACCGCCTGCGCCTTCGCCGCCGTCGGGGCCGTGTAGACCAGCACGAACTGCCAGCGGGCGTTCGGCACCATCAGCGGCCGGATCGGCAGGGTCACCTCGTCCCCGCCGTCGTCGGCGTAGACGCAGACCGCCCCGCCCCGGCGCAGCAGCTGGACGTCGGCCGCCGCGTTCTTCGCCGCCGAGACCTCGACGATCGTGTGCACCCCGTCGGGGGCGATCTTGCGGGCCTCCTCGACCACGTCCTGCTCGCGATAGTTGATCACGAACGAGGCCCCGGCCGCCGCCGCCAGGTTCGCCTTCTCCGCGCTGCTCACGGTGGTGATCACGGTGGCGTCGGCCCAGCGGGCCAACTGGATCGCCGCGTTGCCGACCGCGCCCGCCCCGCCCTGCACCAGCACCGTGTGGTCGGTCAGCGCGCCGGCGTGCAGCCCGTCGGGCATGAACTCCCCGGCCGTCAGGCAGCGGTGTGCGGTGAGGAACGGGATGCCCAGGCTCGCCCCGAGGTCGAAGGAAGCGCCGCCGAGCGGGACCGCCTGCCGGACCGGCACCACCGTGTACTCGGCGGCGGTGCCCCAGGGCCGCTGCCAGGCGGCCTCCCAGATCCACACCCGCTCGCCGATCAGGTTCCGGTCCACGCCCGCGCCGACCGCCTCCACCACCCCGGCGCCGTCCTGCCCCGGAATCTGCCAGCCGGCCGGCGGCCCCTGCCGGCGGGACTTCCAGTCGGTCGGGTTGACCCCGGAGACGGCCACCCGGACCAGGACCTCGCCGGGCCCCGGCTCGGGCACCCGCCGGTCGACCAGGTACAGCACCGAGGCGTCACCACCGGTCTCGTACACGATCGCCCTCATCGTCGCCTCCTCACGTCGGGACGTGCGTTCCGCCGTACCCCGGTGGGCCCTGATCATTCCGGCGCTCCCGGCCGGCGCAAGCGCAACCCGACCGGCACAACGCGCAACCCGGCCGGCGCACGCGCAACCCGACCGTGCACGCGCAACCCGGCCGGCCGAGAACGCGCAACCCCGTTCGCCCGTGGCCCGCAGGGACCGCCGCCGGCGAGTGGACGATCGCGCTGCCGGACCCCGCTGACCTGCGCGGACTTCCACCAGCGGGGTTTCCCGGGTGCTACGACGGGGACAGCGCGGTGAGTGGGTGCCGCTCTCCGGCGGCGTACCTCGACGGCGTTGGAGGCGGCATGGCGACGGACACGCTCGCTCAGGACGGATTGAAGATCAACTGGGTGGAGATGCCCACCTACAACACCATCATGTCGCTCGCCGCCGGCGTCGGCCTGCTGCTGGTCGTCGCGCTCGGCCGGCAGGTGCTCCAACGGCAGGAGATCGTCGCCGAGGGATGGGCAATGGCCTTCGTCGTCCTCGGGGCCATCCTCGCCGCGACCGGTCTGCACATGACGCTCACCTGGCCCCTGGCCAGCGGCGGCTTCGCCTTCGACAACATCATCTTCGGTGAACCCGCGCTCGCCTTCGGCGTGCTGCTGCTGGCCGCCGGGTTCGTGCTGTGGCGCCGGGCGCCCCTCTTCGCCGGGAGAGCCGGGGACATCGAGGGCCGCGAGCCGGTGGCTGCCGACGAGCGGCTCCGGTACACGCAACGGCTCCTCGCGCCCATCTCGGTGTTCGTCTTCGCGCTCGGCCTCGCCTGCTTCGCGATCGCCGCCGCAGGCTGGACGTACACCCTCTTCGCGGCCCCGCCCGAAGAGCCGATCTCCGGACAGTTCGCCGACTATCCCCTCGTCGAGGCCACCTTCATCTCCGGGCTGTACGTGCTGGTCGGGGTCGGCGCCGTACTCTTCCCGTTCGCGCTGCGCCGCCTGCGCCGCCCGCTGCTGCTGATCGCGGGCTGGGCCTGGGGCCTCGCCGGACTCGCGTTCCTGCTCTTCGGCGCGCTGAACTACTTCACCCACATCGGGCTGATCGTCAACACCCAGTAGTCGCCAGCGCCCGCACCGATTCGGGATCGCTCAGCCGAGGCCGGCGACGACCTCCGGGGTCAGGTCGCCCACCGTCGGCAGCACCACGGCCGCGAGCCGCTCGGCGTCCGGGTCCAACGGGTACGCCCCGTGCGGCACCGCCACCACCCGCATCCCGGCGGCGGCGGCCGACCGCACCCCGTTGGAGGAGTCCTCCACCGCGACGCAGCGGGACGGGTCGACGCCGAGCCGCCCGGCGACGGCCAGGTACACGTCGGGGGCGGGCTTGCCGTGCGCGGTCTCCTCGGTCGACAGCGTCGCCCCGAACGCGTCGGTCAGGCCCGTCGCGGCCAGCGCCGCCGCGATCAGCCGGGTCGGCGAGGAACTGGCCAGCCCGAGCGGCCACCGCGCCGCCAGCCGGCGCACCACCTGGTCGGCCCCGTCGATCACCGGTACGCGCTCCGCGTACCGCCGGGTCATCTCGTCGACCACCTCGGCGGCGACCTGCTCGGCCGTCCGGTCGACGCCCAGTTCACCGCTGAGGTACCGGGCCCACTCGCCGGTGCTCATCCCCATCAGCCGGCGCTGGGTGTCCGGCTGCCAACTGCCGCCGTGCGTCGCCACGTACGCCCGGCGGACCTCCTCCCAGACCGGCTCGGAGTCCACGATCACGCCGTCCAGGTCGAAGACCACCGCATCAGCCACGCCCCCATCCTGCCCCAGCCGGGGCGGCGGGCCGGCCTCAGGCCGGCAGCGGGGGCAGGCCGATGGGGCTGCCCGGCGGGATCACCGTGTGACCGGCGCGGGCGATCGGGCCGAGCAGCTCCCGTAGCCGCTCCGCGCCGTCCGCGCCGAGCGCCCGCCACGGGTGGGTGGCCGCCAGGTCGGTGGCGTCCTCGACGGCCCGGAACGCGGCCCGTCCGTGCCCGGTCGGCTCGCCGTCGGGCGTCAACCAGCCCCGCTCGACGAGCCGGCCGGCCGCCGCCCGCCACTGCTCCTCGGACCAGCCCCGGCCCAGCAGGTTCATCGGCGCCATGCCGTCCGCCACCTTCCAGGCCAGCGTCTCCGCCGGGTCCAGGCCCGCCGCGACCAGCGCGGCGACGTGCCCGTCGCCCCGGTGCTCGCGCAGGGTGGTGGCCGCCTGCCAGAGTCGGGCCAGCGGGTACTCGGCGGCCGGCAGGGCGGCGTTCGCGGCCCCCAGCACCCGGCCGGCGGGCTGCGCCGCGCGGGCGGCCGTCTCCAGCAGCCCGGCGGCCTCGGCGAGGTGCCCCTCCGGCAGCTCGTACGTCAGCTCGGCCAGTGCCTGCACCGCACCGGTGAGCCGGGCCCGCAGCGCCTCCTCCGGGGTGACCAGCCGCCACACCGCCGGCAGCGCCCGGGCCACCATGTGCGGGGCGAAGCTGAAGAACGCCGCGACGATCGGGGCCGCCTCGGTGGCGCCCAGCGGGGCGGACCGGCCGGCGAAGTAGCCCCGCCAGTAGCCGCGCAGCCCGACCGCCTCGTAGGCGGCACGGGAGCGCGGATGGAAGTAGGTGACCGCGTGCACCGGCTCGAAGTGTGTCCACATCAGCCGGGCGAGACCCGGGTCGTCCAGCGCCGCCACGTGCACCTCCGCGTCGGTTCGGGAATCACCGCGGCGCGGCCGGAACCGCCCACGGTGACCCCGAACCTACTGGTCGTGGGCGACCGGAAGGAAGACCGCTGTGAACTACCGCATGACCGCGCGGGCTACTGGGCGGCGAGCACGTCGACGACGAACCGCAACGGGCCGGCCGGCCGGCCGCCGGAGGCGTCGTTGCCGTACGCCAGCTCGGCGGGCAGGTCGAGCTGCACCCGGCTGCCCACGTTCACCCCGACCAGGCCCTGATCCCAGCCCTTGATAACCTGCCCCACGCCGATCGCGAAGGTGGCCGGCTGGCCGGTCTTCCAGGACGCGTCGAACTCCTTGCCGTCCTTGTAGAACACGCCCACGTAGTTGGTGGTGATCTGCTGGCCGGACTTGACCGCCGGGCCCTTGCCCTTGATCAGCGTGGTCACGCCGAGCTTCTTCAGCTCGCCCTTGCCCGCCTCGACCTTCGGCTTGGTGGCCAGCGCCGGGTCCGCCCCCTCGGGAAGCTGCTGGGCGGGCGGCGCGGTGGGCCCGGCCGACGGGGCGCTGGCCCCGGCCGACGGGGCGGACGCGAACTCACCCGGAGCGTCGTCGTCGCCCTGGTTCACGACGACGAAGACCCCGACCAGGATCGCCACGACGGCGAGGCCGGAGAGCGCACCGAGGATGGACTGCCGGCGGCGCTTCGCCTCGGCGGCCTTCTTCGCCGCCAACTGGAGACCCAGTCGCCGCTCCGCCTTGCCGCCCGGGCCCTGGCCCGCCGACCGGTTCTGCACACGCTCGCTCACGTCGACTCCCTGATCAAGAGGTGGGGGGCCCGGCGGCCGCTGCCGAGGCCAGCGCACACGGTACCCGCCCTGCTCCCCTCGGTGCTGCCTCGGCCGGTTCCCGTCCGGTCCCGCCCGTCCCGTTTCTGCCCGTGACGCCCGTCCGTCCGGTCCCGTCCGGTCGCTGCCCTTTGGCCGGGGTTGCCCGATGCAGGGCCCCCGACGGGGGTAGTTTCACGACCATGGCGATCCTCACCGAAGCAGACCTGGCCCTGCTGGCCGAACCGCAGCTCGCCCACGTGGCCACCATCGAGCCGGACGGCACCCCGCACGTGACGCCGGTGTGGGTGGACACCGACGGTCAGCACATCGTGTTCAACACGGCCAAGGGGCGGCAGAAGTACAACAACATCCAGCGCAACCCGATGGTCGCGGTCTCCGTCGTCGACAAGGCCGACGACTTCCGCACCCTGTGGGTGAAGGGCACCACCGAACTGGTCGAGGAGGGCGCCGACGAGCACATCGACCGGATGGCGCAGAAGTACCTCGGGCAGGACACCTACCCGTTCCGGCAGCCCGGCGAGGAGCGGGTGATCGTCCGGGTCACCCCCACGCAGAAGCTCGGCCGCGGCTGACGCGGGCGGCGGGGGCCCGACGGTCGACCGGGCCCCGCCGCCGCACCCCTAGGCGGTCTTGCGGGGAGCCTTCTTCGGCGCGGCCTTCCTGGCCGGGGCCTTCTTCGCGGCGTCGGACTCCGCGGCCTTCTTCGTGGCCGCCTTCTTCGTACCCCCGGCCTTCTTCTCGGCCGTCTTCTTCGCCGGGGCCTTGGCCGCCTTCTTCGCCGACCGGGCCGAGGTGATCGGGGTCGGTTCCCCGCCACCGGCCGCCGGCTGCTCGCCGCGCGCCGCCCGGGCCCGCTCCACCGACGCCTTCAGCGCGGCCATCAGGTCCACCGCCGCGGCCGGGGCCTCCTCGACCTCCTCCGGCTGGACGACCTCCCGGCCCTCCACCTTCGCGTCGATGACCTCCTGCAACGCGGCCCGGTAGTCGTCGGTGAAGACGTCCGGCTCGAACTCCCCGGCCATCGAGTCGATCAGCGAGCTGGCCATCGCCAGCTCCGGGGGCCGGACCTTCAGGTCCTCGCCCAGGAAGCCGAAGTCCGGGGTACGCACCTCGTCCGGCCAGAGCATCGTGTTGAGCAGCAGCACCCCCTCCCGGACCCGCAGGGTGGCGAGCTGCTCCCGCTGGCGCAGCGCCACCTTCACGATCGCCACCCGCTCCGAGTCGGTGAGCGCGTCGCGCAACAGCACGTACGGCTTGGTCGCCGCGCCCTCCGGCTCCAGGAAGTACGCCTTGTTGTAGAGGATCGGGTCGACCTGCTCCGCCGGGACGAACTCCAGTACGTCGATGGCGCGCGATGTGGTCAGCGGCAGGTCGGCGAAGTCGGAGTCGGTCAGGATCACCATCTCGCCGCCGCCGATGTCGTACCCCTTGGCGATGTCGTCGTAGGTGACCTCCTCACCGCAGACGGAGCAGGTGCGTTTGTAGCGGATGCGCCCGCCGTCCTCCCGGTGCACCTGGTGGAAGCGGATGTCTTTCTCCTCGGTGGCCGAATAGAGCTTCACCGCGATCGAGACCAGCCCGAACGAGACCGCCCCCTTCCAGATCGCCCGCATACCCCACTCCTCTCCCCGGTTCAGCTCAGGATCCCAAAGGATCGAAGCGGGCGCGAGCACTTCGATTGCCCTACTACAGTCGAGAAATGCCCGGCGCGCCGTTGAAGCCGATGCTCGCGATGACCGGCCCGCTGCCCGCCGGCGCCGACTGGGCGTACGAGTTCAAGTGGGACGGCGTACGCGCGCTGGCCGACATCACCACCGGCCGGCAACACCTGTACGCCCGCTCCGGCGCGGAGATCACCACCGCGTACCCGGAGCTGATCACCCTCGGCGAGCAGGTCGACGACGCGCTGCTCGACGGCGAGGTGGTGCTGCTCAACCAGGTCGGCCAGCCCTCGTTCACCGCCTTGGCCGAGCGGATGCACGTGCGGGACGCGGCGAAGGCGGCCCGGCTCGCGGCGACCGTGCCGGTGACGTACATGATCTTCGACCTGCTCCGGCTGGGTGGCGCGGACCTGACGGGGCGGCCGTGGCGGGAGCGGCGGGAGCTGCTGGACGGGCTGGGCCTCGGCGCTGCCCGGTGGGCGGTGCCGCCCACCTTCACCGACGGCCCGGCCACCTACGAGGCGGCCGGCGAGCACGGCCTCGAAGGGGTGATGGCCAAGCGGGCCGGCTCGGCCTACCGACCCGGGGTCCGCTCCCCGGAATGGGTGAAGGTCAAGCTGGAGGTGACCGGCGACTTCGTCGTGGGCGGCTGGCGACCCGGCGCACGCAAGATCGGTGGGCTGCTGATCGGGGTGCCCGGCCCCCAGGGGCGGCTCGTCTACCGGGGCCGGGTCGGCGGCGGCATCGGCGCGGCCATCGAACGGGAGCTGCTGCGCGAGCTGGAGCCGCTGCGCACCGGGGAGTCGCCGTTCTCCGGGGACGTGCCGCGCGAGGACGCCCGAGCCGCCATCTGGGTACGGCCCGCGGTGGTGGTCGAGGTGAAGTACGGTCAGCGCACCCCGGACGGCCGGCTGCGCTTCCCCCGCGTGCTGCGGCTCCGCCCGGACAAGCCGCCGCAGGAGGTGGACGATGCCGGGTGACCGGTTCCGCGTCGACGTGCAGGGGCGCTCGCTGGAGCTGTCCAACCTGGACAAGGTGCTCTACCCGGCGGCGGGCTTCACCAAGGGCGAGGTGATCGACTACTACACCCGGATCGCCCCGGTGCTCCTGCCCCACCTGGCCGACCGGGCGCTCACCCGGATCCGGTACCCGAACGGCGTCGACGACAAGAGCTTCTTCGAGAAGAACGCCCCGGCCGCCACCCCCGACTGGGTGCACACCGAGACGCTGCCCGTCCCCGGGTCGAGCAAGGGCCGGGAGACCATCGACTACGTGGTGGCCGACGACCTGCCGACCCTGGTCTGGCTGGCCAACCTCGCCGCGTTGGAACTGCACACGCCGCAGTGGAGGATCGGCGGCCACCCGGACACGATGGTCGTCGACCTGGACCCGGGGTCGCCGGCCGGGCTGCGCGAGTGCTGCGAGGTGGCGCTGCTGCTGCGCGACCGGCTCGCCTCCGACGGCATCGACTCGTACCCGAAGACGTCCGGGAAGAAGGGCATGCAGTTGTGCTGCCCGATCGCCGGCACCCAGTCCTCTGATCTCGTGTCCGACTACGCGAAGCGGGTCGCCCAGGAGTTGGAGAAGGAACACCCGAAGCTGGTCGTGTCGCGGATGGCGAAGAACCTGCGCCCTGGGAAGGTCTTCATCGACTGGAGTCAGAACAACGCGGCGAAGACGACGGTGTCGCCGTACTCCCTGCGGGCGCAGTCCGTGCCGGCGGTGTCGACCCCGCTGACCTGGGACGAGGTTTCCGCCGGTGCCGCCGGGAAGCGGCCGGCGGCACGCCCCTATACCGCTGCGGAGGTGCTGAAGCGGGTGGAGAAGCAGGGGGATCTGCTCGCCCCGCTGCTCGACGGCGGCCCCAAACTGCCCGCCGGCTGACGCGCCGGCCGAGTCCGCGTCGGCATGGGGTGCAGTAGGTCCGGGAGTTCGCGGAAACCGCGACGATCCGGCGACCGCCGGTCAGGCGGCCGGCCAGGAGATCGGTCGGCAGCCCACACCCGCTCAGCCGTCGGGCAGCCGGTACCGGGCCGCCCGGACGTTGCGCGCCGGTGACCAGGGCCGGTGGGAGCAGGGCACGGCGTGGTCGGTCGGCAACGCGCACCGTGCGCCTCCGGGCAGTAACCGGTCGCAGAAGACCCGATGGCGTACGCCCTGGTCGTCCTCGGCCGAGACGGTCACCTCGCCCAGGTCGACGCGTCGGCTGAGCCGGGCCAGCAGGCGGGTGGCCGTCCGGGCGAAGATCCGCGCCCGGAGCAGGTCGGGCGCGGTGATCGGCAGGTGGATCACCCAGCGACCGCTCATCGGTACCGGTGCTTTCCGGACTGGCCGCACTGCCATGAGTGCAGCGCACGCCGGATGCGTACGTTCTCCTGCCGCACCGTGACCACGGCTGCCTGTGCGACGGCCAGTTCGTCGGCGACCTCGTGCAGGAAGGCGCGGATCTCGAACGGGTCGAGCCCGTGCCGGCGGACGTTGAACCGCCGCTCGCGGATCTGCGCGGGGCGCAGGGGTTGTCTCGTTCTCTCCTGTCGGCCGGTCAGCCAACGGATCAGGTGGCGCACGGGGGACCGCCCTTCGTCGGGTGCACGTCGAAGTGGAGGGGCGGCCCCCGCCGGTCGCAGTCGGCGGAGGCCGCCCCGCCCGGCCGCCGCAGCCACGAACGGCGGTACGGCGGCAGGGCCGCGCCGGGGGAGTGGCGCGGGGGGTCTTCCGGCGGCGATGCGAGACCGGTACGAGAGGTGCCAACCGACCGCAGCAGCACCGCATCACCGACAGCGACGCTATCGCCACTGATTCACCTATGTCAAGGATGTCTCTGAGTTATCTGCCTACCTATGTCACCCCCGCTACGTCTGTTGCCTATGCCGCAATCGTTGATCGATACTGGGCGGGCCAACCGACTGCAAGGGGCCTGACGTGCCTATCCCGCCCACCATGGACGAGCTGCTCGACGATCTCCTGAAGAAGATCAAGAGCGGAACCTATCCGCCTGGATCCCAGCTTCCCTCCGGCCGGGAGTTGGCGGACGTGTACGACGTGTCGCAGTCAACGATCAGCCGGGCGGTAGCGACGCTGCGGGAGCAGGGTGTGCTGGTCGGCCGCCCGGGTCGCGGTGTCTTCGTCGCGGAGTCCACCCGGCCCTGACCAGGCTGGTGGGCCGTCGCCCGCCGCGCTGCCCGGGGTGCCGCGACCGCGCCAGCGGACTCGGTCAGGGCCAAGGCGTTCTTACTCGCCATGAGTTCACCCGAAACCGAGGAGTGCCACGTGGAGCAGACCACTGTCCCGGCGGTCACGGCGACCGTTCCGTCCCCGGCCGTGACGGCTGGCGACGTTGACCATCCACTGTTCACCTTCCGCGACGACGCCACCGGCGAGCGGGTCGACCTGACCGCCGCCGAGCTGGGCGACTGGGCCGCCCGCGCCGCCGCCCTGCTGCGCGACGACTGCGGGCTGGGCGTCGGCGACCGGGCGGCCGTGCTGCTGCCGGCGCACTGGCAGACCGCCGCCGTGTTGTTGGGCGCCTGGTCGATCGGTGTGGCCGTGTCGGCCCGGTCCCGGGCGACCGCCGGGCTGCCGGTCCTCGACCAGGGCGCAGACGAGCCGCTGGACGCCGTGCTCGTGTCCTGGGCGCGGCTGGACGACTGGCTGGAGGACGTCCCCGACGGGCGGCACCGGTTCGTGCTCGGCCTCGGTCATCCGCGCGCCGAGGTGCCCGAGGGGTGGCGGGACTGGCTCGCCGAGGTGAGCCGGCAGGACGCGGCCCCACCGGCGTACGCGGCGGTGCACCCGTCGTTCGCGGCCACCCCGGACGGCACGAGCTATCACGCGTGGGGCGAGATTGCCCGGCACATCGCCGACTCGCTGGGCCTGCGCCCCGGCGATCGGGTGCTGGTCGACACGCCCGACTACGAGGAGCCGGTGAAGTGGCTGCTCGCGCCGCTGGTCGCGGGCGCGTCCGTGGTGGTCTGCGCCAACCTGGACCCGGCCCGGCGGGACGCCCTGATCGCCACCGAGGGGATCACCCGGGCGCTCTGAGCGCTGCGGCCCTGTCGGAAACCCGTTGACGCCACCGGGCTCCGCGACGCCTACTTTCTCGGCGAGTAGCACGAGGAAGGGATCCCGGTGGACCGGACGGATATGGGCGTGGACGCCCTCACCTGGGGGGATGTCGGCGAGCAGCACCTCGCGGCGCTCACGGAGCTGGCCGGGGGATGCCTGGCCGCCGACGGAGGGCTGCCGCTGTTCGCCCGTCCCCCGTTGCTGCGGGCCCGGCTGTTGCAGACTCGTACCCTCGGTGCCTGGCACGATGGCCGCCTGGTCGCGGCCGTCGGCGTGGGCACCGGCCGGGAGCCGGCCACCAGCACGGGCCTGGTGCATCCGGGCTGGCGCGGGCGGGGTCTGGGCGGCCGGCTGCTGGACTGGGCGGGCGAGCAGGCCGGGGGCGCCGAGCTGCTGCTCACCACCGAGTCCGGGAGCCCCGGCGCGGACGCCCTGTTCATGGCGCGCGGCTTCGAGCGGACCTTTGTCGAGTGGGTGCTGCGGCACGACCTCGCCGCACTGCCGGACGTGCCGCCGCCCGACGGGGTGCGCACCGGGCCGGTGGTTCGGGAGGCCGGCCCCGAGCTGTTCGAGACGTACCGGGCGTCCTTCGCCGACCGGCCCGGATTCCGTGCGCCCGAGGCCGAGGAGTGGCTGGGCGAGCTGTGGGACGACGACGGGTACCGGCCGGACCTGTCGCTGATCGCCCGCGGTCCCGACGGCACCGCCGTCGGCTTCCTCAACGTCATCGACAACTGGGTCGACCAGGTGGGCGTGGTTCCCGGCTGGCGGCAGCGGCGGGTCGGGGCGCACCTGATGGCCGTCGCGCTGCGGTCGTTGGCCGGTGACGGTGCTGGGGAGGCGTGGCTCTGCGTCAATGACGACAACCCGGCCGCCGTGCTGTACCGGGGGCTCGGGTTCGGCGACGCCGGCCGCCGCGCCCGCTACCTGCGCCGCCGCCCCTGACACCGCCGGGCGGTCGCGGCTGGCCACGGGCGGTGACGGTGTGGCTCGCGAGCCGGCGGACGGCCTGGCCGGCGTACGTCTAGGTCCCCCGGCCGTCCTCGCGGACCAGGGGGCGGTCAGGCCGAGCCCGCGGCGGGCCTGGAGGTCGGCGGTGAACCGGAAGATCGGCGCGGGCAGCAGGTGCACCGCGAAGTGTTTGCGACCGTGGTACCGCTGGTAGTACCATTGACCGTGTGCCGTCCATGGACAAGCTCGTTGCAGCGATGCGGACCAACCAGCAGAACATCGCCTACAACGATCTTTACCGGGCATGCGAACACTACTTCGGGAAGCCACGACAAGCCGGCAGCTCTCACGCGGTGTTCAAGACGCCCTGGGCGGGCGACCCACGCGTGAATATCCAGAACGACAAAGGCAAGGCGAAGGCGTACCAGGTCCGGCAAGTGCTCAAGGCGATCGACAAGAAGGAGGCCATGTGATGCAGCCCGATCCCCGCCCCGAAATCACCCACTACACCTACCGCGTCACCTGGTCCGCCGAGGATCGCGAATTCGTCGCCACCTGTGCCGAGTTTCCCTCTCTCTCCTGGCTGGCTCCCTCCCAGATCGAGGCTCTGCAAGGGCTTGAGGATCTGCTGCGTGAGGTGATCGAGGACATGCAAGAGCAGGGCGAGCAGGTGCCGCAGCCGTTCGCCGAGCGCAGCTACTCGGGCAAGTTCAACCTCCGCGTCGGAGAGAGCCTGCACCGGGAACTCGCCGTCCAGGCCGCTGAGGACGGCATGAGCCTCAACCAGTACGTCCTGCGGAGGCTCCGAGCCGCCTGACCGGAGCGGGTCAGTCGACCGTCGGGAGCTTCGGGCCGAGGACGTCGTCGGCGTCGACGATCGTGTACGCGTACCCCTGCTCCGCGAGGAAGCGTTGCCGGTGGGCCGCGTACTCGGTGTCGATGGTGTCCCGGGAGACGACGGTGTAGAAGTGCGCCTGCCGGCGGTCGGCCTTCGGCCGGAGCACCCGGCCCAACCGCTGCGCCTCCTCCTGCCGCGACCCGAACGTCCCCGACACCTGGATCGCCACCGCCGCCTCGGGCAGGTCGATGGAGAAGTTGCCGACCTTCGAGATGACCAGGGTGCGGACCTCCCCGGACCGGAACGCGTCGAACAGCCGCTCCCGCTCCTTGTTGGTCGTCGACCCCTGGATGATCGGGGCGTCCAGGTACTCCCCGAGCTGGTGCAGCTGGTCGATGTACCCGCCGATGACCAGCACCTGGTCGCCCGCGTGCCGGTCGACCAGCGCCTTCACCACCGGCAGCTTGGTGCGGGCGGTCGCCGCCATCCGGTAGCGCTCCTCGGCCTCCGCCGTCGCGTACGACATCCGCTCCGCGTCGGTCAGGGTCACCCGTACCTCGGTGCACTCGGCCGGGGCGATCCAGCCCTGCGACTCGATGTCCTTCCACGGCGCGTCGTACCGCTTGGGGCCGATCAGGCTGAACACGTCGCCCTCCCGGCCGTCCTCGCGGACCAGGGTGGCGGTCAGGCCGAGCCGGCGGCGGGCCTGGAGGTCGGCGGTGAACCGGAAGATCGGCGCGGGCAGCAGGTGCACCTCGTCGTAGACGACCAGGCCCCAGTCGCGGGCGGAGAACAGGTCCAGGTGGGTGAACGCGCCGCCGCGCCGCGAGGTGAGCACCTGGTACGTGGCGATGGTGACCGCTCGGATCTCCTTGCGCTCGCCCGAGTACTCACCGATCTCCTCCTCGGTCAGCGAGGTGCGGGCGATCAGTTCCCGCTTCCACTGCCGGCCGGCGACCGTGTTGGTCACCAGGATCAGGGTGGTCGCCTTCGCCTCGGCCATCGCGGCGGCGCCCACGAGCGTCTTGCCCGCGCCGCAGGGCAGCACCACCACGCCCGACCCGCCGGCCCAGAACGCCTCCACGGCCTCCCGCTGGTACGACCGCAGCGTCCACGGCTTCCCGCCGTCCTTGCCGGCCTCGGCCAGATCGATCTGGTGGGCCTCGCCGTCGACGTACCCGGCCAGGTCCTCCGCCGGCCAGCCGAGCTTCAGCAGCGCCTGCTTGAGCCGGCCCCGCTCGGACGGGTGCACCGCGATCGTGTCGTCGTCGAGCTTCGCGCCGAGCATGCCGGCGAGCTTCTTGCTCTTGGCGACCTCGATCAGCACCATCCGGTCCAGCCCCCGCAGCACCAGCCCGTGCGCCGGGTCGTTGGCGAGTTGCAGCCGGCCGTACCGGTCCATCGTCTCGGCCACGTCGACCAGCAGCCCGTGCGGCACCGGGTAGCGGGAGTACTTGATCAACGAGTCCACCACGCCCTCGGCGTCGTGGCCCGCGGCCCGCGCGTTCCACAGCCCCAGCGGGGTCAGCCGGTACGTGTGCACGTGCTCGGGGGAGCGCTCCAGCTCGGCGAAGGGCGCGATCGTCATCCGGCAGGCCTGGGCGTCGGGATGGTCGATCTCCAGCAGCAGGGTCTTGTCCGACTGAACGATCAATGGTCCACCGCTCACGCCAGCGTCCTTTCCTTGCCTGGTCGCCGGCCGTCTCGCGGGTGTCCGGGTGGCCCCGGGCCGACCATCCAGTGTTGCACGGAAGCGGATGAGGGCAGAAAATCGGACACCAGGGTGCAACCATTCCCCTACGCCCGGCGTCTAGCAGAGGGACGACCACCCTGGGAGGTCTCATGAGACAGGTTCCGCTCACCGCCAGGGTCGTCGCCTTGGCCGTGGTCACGCTGGTCGGCGTCGGTTCGTGCACGCCCGATCGCCAGGCCGACCCGGGTGGCCGTGGAGGAGGGCTCGCCCAGGCCGGCTCGGCCGAGCAGGGAACGGGGGCGGGCGGCTCGTCGGACCCCGACCAGCGGACCCGGCCGAACCCCACCCCGACGAAGGCGAAACCCAAGCCCAAGCCCAAGCCGACGCCGAAGCCGACGCGGACCCGGACGGTGGCCCCCGAGCGGGCCGCGCCGACCGCGCCGACTTGGGCCGCCGGCTGCCCGCAGGGCGAGCACCAGCGCGAGGTGGAGACGTACCTGGCGAAGCTGGGCGGGTTCGGGCGGGTGACTGTGGACGGCCGCCAGTCCGCCGCCGACTGCGCCGCCATCAAGAAGTTCCAGCAGCGGTACGACATCCGCCCGGCCGCCGGCCGCGCCGGCCCCACCACGTACGACGTGGCGAAGCGGCTGGCCACCACCGACACCCGCAGGTGCAAGGCCGGGGCGTCCGGCACCACCTTCTGCATCGACCTCACCCGGCAGACCACCTGGGCGGTGCGCGGCGGGAAGGTCGTCTGGGGCCCGACGGTGACCCGGACCGGCATGCCGGGGTACGCCACCCCCGCCGGCACGTACAAGATCAATTACCGGAACATCAAGGAGTGGTCCGACCCGTACGAGGTGTGGCTGCCGTACTGGCAGCACTTCACCCAGGGGATGGGCTACCACCAGACCACCACCTACCTGCACGAGAAGTCGATCGGCTCGCACGGCTGCGTGAACCTGCTCCCCGCCGACGCCCGTCGGGCGTGGGAGCTGGGCAAGGTCGGCAGCCAAGTGGTCCTCTTCGGCCGTCGACCCGGCACCTGACCGGCCGGCCCGCGATCGGTCCGGCGATCGACCGGCCCACGATCCGCTCGGCACCCGACCCAGCCCCGGCTCCGAGGAGGCGGCGATGAGCGTCGACCACGAGGCGGCAGCAGCCGAGGACGAGCCCGTGCCCGGCATCGCGGTCACCACGGCCACCGTGGTCGGCTACGGGCTCGCCGCCGCCGTCCTCGTCGCCTGGTTCCTGTACGGCTGGCTGGTCCAGCAGCAGGGCTTCGTCGCCTCGGTCGGCGAGTCCGCCGGGGCGGGGTTCGCCCTGCTGCTGGCCGTCTCCGTGGTGGGCACCGTGCGGCGCAGCCGCCGCTGACCGGGGACGGGGCCCCGGCCGGGTGCCGGCACGTCGGTCAGCTCTCCAGGACCGCCGCGGTGATCCGGTGCAGCGCGAAGGTGTGCAGCATCTCCGTCCGCTCGTCCTCGGCCCGCAGGTAGCCCGCCCCGATCGACACCGGCCGGAGCAGCCGGGACGCGGTCGCCCCGTGCGTGTCGACGTACCCCACCCAGACCAGCGCCTTGTCCCGGACCGCCTGCTGGAGCACGGCGAGCGCGTCGCCGTGGTTGTGCGCCGGCGCCGGGCCCGGGCCGGCCGTACTCCCACGCACCACCGCCGGGGCCCGCCGGGCCGCCCGCGCCGCCGCCTCGCCCCGGCGGATCTGCTCCACCACCCCGAGCAGCCGCGGCATGGCCAGCTTCGGGGACGCCAACGGGTCGAGCGTCCGGCCGACCGGCGCCCGTCCGGGGGCCCGGCGGGTCTTCGGCCGGGCCAGCACCGCCGAGCCGGAGGCGTCCTCCGGCACCGGGGCGTACCCGGCGTCGCGCAACGCCATCAGCATCCGGTTGACCTGGTACGGGGTGGACAGCACCGTCGGGGCCAGCCGGCGGAACGCCAGCGACTCCAGCCGCCGGTCGGCCAGCACCTCGGCGAGCAGCGCCTCGTCGTCGCTGCGCACGTACCCGCCGGCGGAGCCGACCCGCAGCCCGCCGTGCTTGCGGGCCACGTCGTCCACCAGGTAGGTCAGCCCCTGCGGGATCGGGGTGCGGGAGCGGCGAAGGAACAGGGCGTGCAGGTCGTCGGCCGAGTACCCGGCGTCCAGGGCCCGGCGCACGCTCGCCGGGGTCACCCGGTGCACACTCGCCCCGCCCGCCGACTCGTGCTCGGCCACCACCTCCAGCTCCCCGGCCAGCGCCGGGTCGGGCGGTCCGGGTACCACCACGGTCAGGTCGGCCTGCACCAGGAAGTGGTCGACCGGGGAGGGGAGCAGGGCGTCCAACGCCCGTACGGCGGTGGACGCGGCGCCGCTCTCCGCGTCCGTGTGCAGCCCGAGCGGGTCGTCCGACCCCCGCTCGTCGGCGTCGGTCAGGTCGGCCAGCAGCAGCCGCCCGTACGAGGTGAGCGCCCCCAGCCCGGTCACCCCGAGCCGCGCGGCCTCCGCCAGCACCTCCCGGTACGCGGCCTCCCGGCCCCGGCTGCGCCGGGGCGCCCGCCAGTCGAGCAGCCCCAGCACCTCCTCCGTCGTCGGAGCGGTGGCCGGCTCCAGGTCGGCCAGCACCGACAGCACGGCCCGGCGGGCGGCGGGCGCACCGGCCCGTTCCGCCTCGGCCGACAACACGGAGATCGGCCGGTTCCGGTCGTCCCGCTGCCCGGCCAGGCCGGCCTGTCGGGTCATCACCAGCCACGCCCGGGCCAACTGCACCCAGCGCTGGGCCAGCGACATGGCCCGCCACACCTCGTACCCGCCGGTGGGCATGACCTGCTGGTCCGCGCCGTACCGGGCGGTGGCGGCCCCGGTCAGCTCCAGCTCGCCGGCCAGCCCGGCCGCGTACGCCACCTCCAGCAGCAGGGCGGCGGTCGGGTCGTCCACGCCGAGGGTCTTGGCCAGCCGGCGCAGGTCACGCACCCCGACCCCGCCCGAGCGCAGCACCGGCGCCGGCTCGGCGGACAGCAGTTCCAGCAGCGCCTCGGTGTTCCGTACCACCTCCATGGTCTGCCCGGCCCCGGCCGAGTCGACGGCCTTCGCCTCGCGCGGCGCGGCGGCCACCGTCGGCGGGCTGGTGCGCAGCGGTCCGAGCGGGCCGCTGTCCCGGCGCAGCAGCAGGCCGACCTCGCGGGGCAGCTCCACGGTGCCGGCGGAGACCAGCACCAGCAGCCGGTTGTCCACCAGCCAGCGCACCGGCGAGCCGGTCGGCGCGCCACCGTTCGTCGGGTCCGGCGGAACGCTGTCCTCGGCGCCGAGCGGCGGGGCCTGGAGCGCGCCCGGGGGCACGCTGCCCACCGGCGGCCCGGCGGCCAGCCGGTCCAGGATCGCCCGGGCCGACGGCGGCGCGGCCAGCAGCGCGCGGCGCAGCTTCGCCGGGTCCGCGCAGAGCGTGGCCGCGTGCAGGTCCAGCTCCGCCGCAGGCCGGCCCAGCCCCGCCGGGTACGGCGAGACCTCGTCCACGCCGCCCACCACGCGCAGCGCGTGCTCCGGGCCGTACAGCAGGAAGAGCGCGCGCAGCCTGTTCACCGCGCCGCGGATGGTGGCGGGGGCCGGCGGGCGGGGGCCGGCGGTGGCCATGGCCAGGACCGCCTCCGTGGCGGTGGTGCCGTCGTCCGGGCCCCGGGTGAGCCGGGCAGCGTCGAGGATCTGGAGGGTGAACTGGTCCAGCCCGTCCAGGGCCCGGGCCACCGAGACCCGGGACTGGGCCCGGATCGCGAGCGCGGACACGTCGGCCGGCACGGGCACGACGAGGTCCGGCCGTAACTGGAGCAGGGCGGCCAGGGACTCGTCGGGCAGCGTCCGCAGGTGGTCGGCGAGTGAGGTGGTCATCGTCGTTCCACGCTAGCCCGCTTCGGGGCCCGCGCGCCCCCCGGACGTCCGGCTCGGCCGGTGATGGGCGGGTACGTTCTCGGAATGCCCCCACTGACGGTCGGTTTCGACCTCGACATGACCCTGATCGACTCGCGTCCCGGCATCGCCGCGGCGTTCCGGGCGCTCACCGCGCTCACCGGCGTACCCGTGGACGTCGACGCGGCGGTGTCCCGGATCGGCCCACCGCTGCGTGTGGAGATCGCCCGCTGGTTCCCGCCCGAGCGGGTCGAGTCGGCCGTCGAGGCGTACCGGGAGCTCTACCCGACGTACGCGATCACCCCGACCCTGCCGATGCCCGGCGCGGTCGCGGCCATCGAGGCCGTGCACGCCCACGGCGGCCGGGCGCTGGTGGTCACCGCCAAGCTGGGCCGGCTGGCCCGGCTGCACCTGGACCACCTGGGGCTGGCCGTGGACGAGTTGGCCGGTGACCTGTTCGCGGAGGAGAAGGCGACGGCGTTGCGCGAGCACGGCGCGACCCTGTACGTCGGCGACCACGTGGCCGACATGGCGGCCGCAGGGGCCGCCGGGGTCCCGGGGATCGCGGTGGCCACCGGCCCCTGCCCGGCCGAGGAGCTGCGTTCCGCCGGGGCCCACATCGTGTTGGACGATCTCACCGGATTCCCAGCGGCGCTCGACCACATGATCCGGCTAGCCTTGGCGCAGTAGACGTCTCAAGCGAAGCAGGGGTTCTCAGGTGCCGACGGGTCGAGTGAAGTGGTATGACGCGGCCAAGGGTTACGGGTTCGTCACCAGCGACGAGGGTGGTGACGTGTTCCTGCCCAAGGGCGCGCTACCGGCGGGCGTCACCGACCTCACGGGTGGTCAACGGGTCGACTTCAGCGTGGTGGACAGCCGCCGGGGCGCCCAGGCGATGGGGGTCAAGCTGCTGGACGCCCCACCGTCGATGGCGGAGCTGCGTCGCCGGCCGGCGGAGGAGCTGCACGGCCTCGTCGAGGACATGATCAAGGTGCTGGAGGCGAAGGTCCAGCCGGACCTGCGGCGGGGCCGCTTCCCCGACCGGAAGTCCGCGCAGAAGATCGCTCAGCTGGTCCACGCGGTGGCGCGCGAGCTCGAGGTCTGAGGTACGAGCCCGGCGTCGGTGGCCCGGCCCAGCAGCGCCTCCACGGCGGCGAACCCCGCGTTCCCCAGGTTCGCGGTGAACTCGTTGACGTAGAGGGCGATGTGCCGGTCCACCACGTCGGGCTCCATCTCCTGGGCGTGCGCGAGCACATACTCCCGGCTGGCCCCCGGGTCGGCCCACGCCTGGCGGACCGACTCGCGGATCCACCCGGCCGCCTCGACCGGGTCGACCTTGCCCTTGCGCGCCAGGATCGCGCCGAGCGGGATCGGCAGCCCGGTGTCGCCCTCCCACCACTCGCCGAGGTCGACCAGGGCGGTCAGCCCGTGCCGGGGGTACGTGAACCGCGCCTCGTGGATCACCAGCCCAGCGTCGTACCGCCCGGCCGCCACCGCCGGCATGATCTCGTGGAACGGGACGACCTCGATGCGCGCGGGCGGCCGGTCCGCCGACCAGAGCCGGAACAGCAGGTACGCCGTGGTCCGGTCCCCGGGCACCGCGACCGTCGCGCCGGTCAGGTCGGTGCGGCCCACCCGCCCGACCTGGCCGCCCTGGTCCCCCGGGTCGCCCTGGTCCCCCTGGTCCCCCCGGGTCAGCACCAGCGGGCCGCAGCCCCGGCCGAGCGCGCCGCCGCAGGGCAACAGGTGGTAGTCGTCCAGCAGCCAGGGCAGCGCCGCGTAGCTCACCTTCACCAGGTCGAACGCCCCCCGCTCGGCGGCGGTGTTGGTCACGTCCACGTCGGCGTACGTCACCTCGACCGGCGGGGCGCCGGGCACCCGGCCGTGCACCAGGGCGTCGAAGACGAACGTGTCGTTGGGGCAGGGGGAGATCGCCAGGGAGAGCGCCACGCCCCCACCGTATCCCCGCCCCTCCCCACCCGCCCGCTGTGACCGCCCGCTCGGGCGCGCCCATAGGGCGCGGGCGCTGTGGTGCGGGTGCGGGCGTCGAGCGGTGTGGGCGTCGGTCGGTGTGGGCACGACGCGTCAGCTGCGTCCGGGTGGCGCACGGGCTTCGGGGTTGCATTCCGCCGCCTTTGGAGCTGCCCGCATGAACGGGGCAATCCGGAGTTTGCTGATCTCTTGGCCGAAAACCACCGGGGGCTTTCCTCCAGCCTTCCTCTGCCGCCTGCCGCCTGCCGCCTGCCGTCTGCTTTCGGCCGTCCGACGTCCGACTTTCGCCCAGGTTGCTATCGGTCCGCTGCTCTGTGTCGGACGGCCGTGACGGTATGGGGGACATGGCGGGTTGGCCCGACCAGTGGGCGCATGAACGGGGCAGCTCCAAAGGGACCGGGTGAAGACCTGCCGCCCACCGCCGGGAGCAGTTGTCCACAGGTCTGTCCACAGGTTTCGGTTGGATGTTGATGGTTCGCCAGCCGCCGCCGACCATCGATGCGTGGAGAATTCGACAGGTACCGCCGGGCGGGACTGCAGGCCGACCGAGATCGACGACCACACGGTCGACGTCGCGGCCGTGCTTCGGGCCCTGCGCCGACAGGCCGACCTGAGCCAGCGCGAGCTGTCGGCCAGGGCCGGCGTGCCAAAGAGCACTGTCGCCCGGATCGAGTCGGGGGGCGCGGCCGATCCGAGGCTGCGCACCGTGGAGCGTCTGGTGCGGGCGGCGGGAGGCCGGCTGCTGGTCGGACGGCCCGGGGAGGGGCCCGGGGACCGGCCGCCCGAGGTGCTGGCGGTGCCGGGGGTGCCGCACGACGGGATGCGGGACGAGGCGGGGCGGCGGTACCCGGCGCACCTGGACGTCTGGGAGGTGCACGACCCGAAGGACTGGCCGGGCGCGTGGTGGGCGGAGTGGTACAAGCTGCCCCCGGAGCGGTTCCCGCGACCGGTGCCGGCTGCGACGTACGAGCTGAGTCGCCGCTACCGGGACCAGCACCGGTGGGCCGACCGGATCCGCCGTGAAGTGGCGGTGCGCCGGGTCACCGACGAGGGCCTGCCCTCGACGTGCTGGCGGTTCGTGGCGGAGCTGCCCGACGGCCGGGTGCTCGGCGAGCTGCGGGCCCACGAGCGTAGCCCTCGCCTGCTGTACGGCGACCTGATCGACGCCGGGGAGCGGGAGATCGTGCTGGACGGCGTCCTGGTGACCGGGGCGTGTCGCCGGCTCGGCATCGGGCGGCGGCTGGTGGAGGCGCTCACCGTGGAGATGGACCGCACGGGGCTCCGGGTGGCGCACGCCGTTGCCGACTTCGGTGGCGTCGATCTGTTGCTGGCCTGCGGGTACCGGTTGGAGGCGAGCCGGCCCTACGCGCTTCGCCTCGACCGCTCACCGCCCCGGTGGGCGTGCTGACGGCCCGGCCCTGGCTCAGGCCAGTGCGGCGGTGGCCGCCCGCCCTGGTTCAGGCCAGTGCGGCGGTGGCCGCCGTGAGGGCGGCGAACGCCTCGCGCAGCCGCCAGGAGGCGCGGTCGCGGGGGCCGATCGGGTTGGAGACGGTGCGCAGCTCGGCGAACGGCAGGCCGGCCTGGGCGGCGGCGACCGCCACCCCGTACCCCTCCATGGCCTCGGCCACCGCGTCCGGATGCCGGTCGGCCAGGGCCTCGGTGCCGGCGGAGGTGCCGGTCACCGTGCTGACGGTGAGCACGGCGCCCACGGTCGCCCACGGCAGGGCGGCGCGCAGCGCGGCGAGCAGTTCCGGGTCGGCGGGCACGACGCTGCCGCCGCCGAGCAGCTCGGACGGCATGCCCAGCTCGTCCACCGGGATGAAGCCCTCCGGTGACTGGGCGCCGAGGTCCGCCGCGATGCTGCGGGTGGCGAGCACCGTGCCGCCGACCGCCACCCGGCCGACGAAGCCGCCGGCGATCCCCGCGCTGATCACGGCCCGGTACGGGCGTCCGGCGGCCTCGGCGAGCGCGAGCAGCCGGGCGGTGGCGGCCCCGGCGACGGCCGGTCCCACCCCGACCGGCACGACGGTGACGGCGGGGCCTGACGGCGGCGGCCCCGCCCCTGCCTCCGGGTCTGCCCCCGAGGGGCCTGGGCGGCTCGGCGTGGGGGCCGGGAGGCCGGCGCGGACCGCCTCGGCCTCGGCCGGCACCGCGGTCACCACGAGCAGTGTCCCGGGGATGGTCAGCGCGACGGTAGGGCCGGTCACGACACCGGGCCCCGGGGCTCCCGGCGGGTCTCGTCGTCGGCCCCGGCCGGGCCGCCGGGGCCGGAGGCTGCGGAGGAGGGCCGGTAGATGTGGTACCCGGGCGGGGCGAGGGCCGGGTCGTCGGCCGGATCGGCGTCGGGACCCCGGGTCGGGCCGGACGCGGACCGGTCGGACGCGGACCGGTCGGACGCGGATGACCTGTCGGGCGCGGAGCGGGCGGACGCGGATGACCTGTCGGGCGCGGAGCGGGCGGGTGAGGGTTGGCCGGGTGGGGCCGGGGCGGGTGAGATCGGGGCGACGTTCGCTGCCGTGTCGTCGGCGTGCGGCGGGGCTGCGGTGGCCTCCTCGGTCAGCTCGTCGTCGCCGAGCGGGCGGCCGATCAGCCGCTCGTCGCGGAGCTTCCCGGCGACGTACACGCCCCGGGCGGCGGCGAGCACGCCGACCCCGGCGGCGACGGCGATGCCGAGCCGCCCGTCGAGCGGGACCAGGCCGAGGCCGCCGCCGGCCACGAAGGCCAGCATCAGCGCCGTCTCGGAGTGGGCGAACGAGCTGGCCCGCAGCCGCTCCGGGATGCGTTCCTGGATGGAGGCGTCGACCGACAGTTTCGCCACCCCGCTGGCCAGCGCGGCGACCAGGCAGAGCAGCGCCACCATCGGCAGCGAGAACTGGATGGTGGCCAGGACGGCCGTGCCGGCCACGATGATCATGCCGCTGGACTGGATCGCGGTGGGCCGGTGGATGCGTAGCCGGGTGCCGACCGCCGTGGCCAGGAAGGTGCCCACGGCCAGCGCCCCACCGACCAGGCCGAGCGCTATCTCCGGGCTCAGGTCCCGGCCGAAGAAGTCGGTCGTCAGGTCGCCCTTTCTCAGCGCGAACGCGAGGAAGAGCAGCAGGAAGCCGTACACCGCGCGGGGCAGGGCCGCACCGACCAGGGTGGCGATGACGAGCCGGCCGGCCGGTCGACCGCGCCCCAGCGGACGGTCCCCGGCGGCCCGCCGGCCGAGCGACCGCAGCGGGCGGGGGACCCGCTCGGGTGGCTCCGAGTCCGCCCGGGGCGGCAGCCGCAGCGCGATCACCATGCCCACCAGGAAGATCACCGAGGCGACCCGGAGCGGCCACTGCGGGCCGAACCAGAACGCGGCCAGCCCGATCGGGGCGACCAGCCCGCCGGCGATGGTGCCGTAGACGCTGGCCCGCGCGCCCACCTGGGACAGCCCGAGCCCTTCCGGCAGCAGCCGGGGCACCGCCGCAGAGCGGGCCACCCCGTACGCCCGGGAGAGCGCGAGCACCCCGAAGGCCGCCGGGTAGAGGCCGAAGCCGCCCATGTGGTCGGAGATCATCCAGGCGAGGAAGGCCCGGCCGAGCATGGTGGCGGCGAGCGCGTACCGCCGGCCGTGCCGGAAGTGGTCCAGCAGCGGGCCGACCACCGGCGCGAGCATGGCGAACGGCACCATCGTGACCAGCAGGTACAGCGCCACCTTGCTGCGCGCCTCGCCGAGCGGCACCTCGAAGAAGATCGTGCCGGCGAGCCCGATCGCGATCAGGGTGTCCCCCGCACAGGAGACCGCGTGCAGGTCGAACAGGCGCACCATGCCGGTCTCGCCGCCGGCGCCCCTGGCCCGGGCCGAGCCGGCCCGGCGGGTCATCCAGCGCCCGCCGCGCGCGGATCCGCGCAGCAGCAGGCGGACGGCGCGGATGCCGGTGCCGACGGTCCGCCCGAGTAGGGACCGCTCGGAGCGGGAGAACAACGGCATGTGCACCATCCTCGCCCATCCGCCCCACCCCCGCGCGACCACCATCGGAGAACACGCTCCGGGGAGTGCCTGTCGGTCGTCGCCGCGCATGGGGGACAATGGTTGAGTGACCAGGCCCGCCTCCGCCCGTGCCGCCCGCCTCGACCAGGTCTGCGCCGCCGCCGTCGAGGTGGCCCGCGACGCAATCACCGAGGTGGAGCCCTCCGACGTCGTCGGTGACCACCTCCAGTCCGTTGCCGAGGCCGACCGGCTCGTCACCCACTACTTCGAGTGTCTGCTGGCCGGTTACCGGGGCTGGCGGTGGGCGGTCACGGTGACCCGGGTGCCGCGCAGCCGGAACGTCACCATCTGCGAGACGGTCCTGCTGCCCGGCCCGGACGCGTTGCTCGCCCCCGGCTGGCTGCCCTGGCAGGAGCGGCTCAAGCCGGGCGACCTCGGCCCCGGCGACCTGCTGCCCACCTCGCCGGACGACGAGCGGCTCGCGCCCGGTTACCTGCTCTCCGACGACCCCGCCGTCGAGGAGACCGCCTGGGAGCTCGGCCTCGGCCGGCCCCGGGTGCTCTCCCGGGAGGGTCGCGCCGAGACCGCCCAGCGCTGGTACGAGGGCGACCACGGGCCCGCCGCGTCGATCTCCATGGCCGCCCCGACGGCGGCCCGGTGCGGGACCTGCGGCTTCTACCTGCCGTTGGCGGGCTCGCTGCGGCAGTCCTTCGGCGCGTGCGGCAACTTCTACGCCCCCGACGACGGCCGGGTGGTCAGCGCCGACCACGGCTGCGGCGCGCACTCGGAGACCCTCATGGAGATCCCCGACACCCCGGTCGACGAACTGCCCACCGTGTACGACGACAGCGCGGTCGAGGCGATGTCGGTGAGCTGGGTCCCGGGATCGGTGGAGACGGCCGAGCCGTACGGCCAGCCCTGACCGGGCGGCGTCAGCGGCCGGCGTCGTCCGGCCGGACGGTCTGAGCTGCGGCGCGGCGGCGACGCCGGTTGGCGTCGTGGCGCATCATCACCGCCAGACCGGGAAAGCCCCACAGGAATCCGGCCAGGCACGTCCAGAGCCAGTCTTGACGGCCATGCTCGGTGAGCCAGGTCCGGAAGAAGATCAGCAGCACCAGACCGACCACCGCCCAGACCGCCAGCCCGGCGACCGCGAACGGCACCATCGGCGGGTCGAGCGGCTCGGGCCGCGGCGGTTGCACCTGTCGCACGGGGGCAAGCGTACGCGACCAACTTTTGCAGGTGGCCGGTGATCTGCGACGATGCGCGCGACAGACGGAAGATCACCTGCGAGGACCAGATGGCCATTGCGCCGCCGTACAAGAGCAATGCACCCGATCCAGCCCACCCCCGTAACGGGTTCGACCGATTTTTTGAGATCACCGCCCGCGGATCGACGCTGAGCCGCGAGGTCCGAGGTGGTCTGGCGACCTTCTTCACGATGGCCTACATCGTGGTGCTCAACCCGCTGATCCTCGGTGGCGCCGTCGACGGCGACGGCAAGAAGCTGTCCATCCCCGCGCTGGCCGCCGCGACGGCGCTGGTCGCCGGCCTGATGACCATCCTGATGGGGGTCGTCGGCCGGTTCCCGATGGCGCTGGCCGCCGGCCTGGGCGTGAACGCGCTGGTCGCGTACGAGATCGCCCCACAGATGACCTGGGCCGACGCGATGGGCCTGGTGGTGATCGAGGGTGTGCTCATCGCGATCCTGGTGCTCACCGGCCTGCGTACCGCGGTGTTCCGCGCGGTGCCCACCCAGCTCAAGACCGCGATCGGCGTCGGTATCGGCCTCTTCCTGACCATCATCGGTCTGGTCGACGCCGGCTTCGTCCGCCGCGTCCCGGACGCGTCGAACACGACCGTCCCGGTCGGGCTCGGCATCAACGGCAAGATCGTCAGCTGGCCGCTGCTGGTCTTCGTGGTGGGCCTGCTGATCACGATCGTGCTGGTGGTCCGCCGGGTCCGGGGCGCGATCCTGATCGGCATCCTCGCCTCGACCGTGATGGCGGTCATCGTGGAGGCCGTGGCCAACGTCGGCCCGTCCTTCGTCAACGGCAAGCCCAACCCGCACGGCTGGGCGCTGAACGTGCCGGAGCTGCCGAAGAAGGTCGTGGACGTCCCTGACCTGTCGCTGCTGGGCAACTTCAACGTGCTGGACTCCTGGACCCGGGTCGGCTGGCTGATCCCGCTGATGTTCGTCTTCACGCTGCTGATCACGGACTTCTTCGACACGATGGGCACCATGGTCGCGATCGGCCAGGAGGGCAGCATGCTCGACGAGCGGGGCACCCCGCCGCGGGCCAAGGAGATCCTGCTGGTCGACTCGATAGCCGCGGCGGCGGGTGGCGCGGCAAGCGTCTCCAGCAACACGTCGTACGTCGAGAGTGCCGCCGGTGTGGCGGAGGGCGCGCGGACCGGCGTGGCCAACCTGGTCACCGGCGTGCTGTTCCTGCTCGCGATGTTCCTCGCGCCGCTGTCCCTGGTGGTGCCGTTCGAGGCGGCGTCCACGGCGTTGGTGGTGGTCGGCTTCCTGATGATGACCGCGGTGCGGACCATCGACTGGACCGACTACGAGATCGCCATCCCGGCGTTCCTCACCATCGCCCTGATGCCGTTCACGTACTCGATCTCCAACGGCATCGGCGCCGGCGTCATCTCCTTCGTGGTGGTCAAGTTGGCGAAGGGGAAGTTCCGGGAGGTTCACCCCCTGCTGTACGGGGTGGCCGTTCTCTTCGTGCTGTACTTCCTGCGCGGGCCGATCGAGTCCGTCGTGCTCTGACCACCCACCGTGGTCGACCGGGCCGGGGTGCCCTGTTCGGGTACCCCGGCTTTTCGGTCGTGAACTCCCTGGTGAGCATGGTCATATCGCATGTCGTCAGCCAGGTTCATTAGCTAGGCTAACTATCGTGACGGAGCGGACGGTGACGGCGAAGCGCGTGCCACCGGCGCAACTGGCCCCCCAGTTGCGTGATGCGATAACCCGGCTCAACCGGCGGGTCCGACAGGCTCGCCCGGTGGGCGACCTGACGGTCACCCAGCTCTCCGCGCTCACCAGCCTCAGGCTGGCGGGCGCGCTGACGCCCAGGGAACTGGCCGACGTCGAGCGGGTGCAACCGCCGACGATGACCAAGATCGTCGCGAAGTTGGAGGAGCGCGGACTCGTGCTGCGCACCCCCCATCCGACCGACCGCCGGCAGGTCATCCTCTCGGCGAGCGAGGGGGGGCAGGCCGTGCTCGACCAGTTCGAGCGGGTCCGCGACGAGTGGCTGGCCCACCGGCTGGCCGAGCTCACCGAGTCCGACCGGGAGACATTGCAGAGGGCGTCCGAGATCCTCCAGCAGCTCGCCCGCGCCTGACCGCGCCACCGCGCCCGCGCCGTCCGCCGTCGATGACGCGTACGACCGAGGAGGCGCACACAGGGTGCAGGCGAAGCTGAGCACGATGTTCCAGTCATTGCAGGTCCGTAACTACCGGCTCTTCGCGTCCGGGCAGCTGATCAAGATGATCGGCGTCTGGATGATGTTCATAGCCCAGGACTGGCTCGTCCTTGAGCTCTCGGGCGACTCCGCCACCGCGCTCGGCTTCGTCACCGCGCTCCAGTTCGCCCCGGTGCTGCTGCTCACCCTGATCTCCGGGCGGCTCGCCGACCGGTACGACAAGCGCCTGCTGCTGTTCGTCGCGAACGTGTTCTGGACGGTGCTGGCGTTCGGGATGAGCCTGTTGGTGCTCACCGGCCTGGTGGAACTCTGGCACGTCTTCGTCTTCGCAGCCCTGCTCGGCGTCGCGAACGCGGTGGAGACCCCGGTGCGCCAGGCGTTCGTCTCCGAGCTGGTCGGCACATCCCTGCTGCCGAACGCGCTGTCGCTCAACGCCGCCGTGTTCAACTCGGCCCGGATCGTCGGCCCCGCGGTGGCCGGCCTGGCCATCGCCGTCGCCGACGTGGGCCCGGTGTTCCTGTTCACCGCGGTCAGCTCGCTGGCCCCGCTGGCCAACGTGGTCCGGATGCGCCCCGCCGAGCTGTACCGCGAGGCCCTGCCGCCGGTCGGCGAGCGGAACTCGGCCCGGGTGGTCGACGGGCTGCGGTACGTCGCCGGCCGCCCCGACCTGCTGCTGCCGATGGCGGTGATGTCGGTGATCGGGATGAGCCTGTTCAACTTCCAGCTCACCCTGGCCGCGCTGGCCAAGACCGTGTTCAACACCGGCGCTGCCTCGTTCGGCCTGTTCAGCACGGCCCTGGCCGTCGGCGCGCTGGGCGGGGCGCTGGCCGGCACGGGGCGGCGCAGCCGCCCGTCGGTCTGGGTGGTGCTGGGCGCGGCGATCGGCTGTGCCGTCTTCGGCACCCTGGTCGGGGTCGTGCCGGCGTACTGGATGGTGGTGACGCTGCTGCTGCCCGCCGGGTTCTTCATGGTGTTCTTCGCCCAGGCCGCCAATCAGCGGGTGCAGCTCGGCACCGACGCCGCGTTCCGGGGTCGGGTCATGTCGCTGTGGGTGCTGGTCTTCCTCGGCACCAACCCGGTCGGCGCACCGCTGATCGGCTGGGTCGCCGAGACCTTCGGCGCCGGGGCGAGCATCTGGATCGGCGGGTTGATCTCGCTGGCCACCGCGCTGATCGCGCTCGCCTGGCAGTTGCGCCGCTCGGGTGCCCGCCTGCGCCTGCGGATTCTTCCGATGCCCCGTTTCTACGTCGTCTCCCCGGAGTGACGGAAGGTCCCCCGTCGAACACCTTTCGGCCAGCAGGACCCCCGCCCGCGGGGTGGGCAAGAAATTGATGTGTCTGGATGTCAAGAATGCGGTAGCGGGCAGGCGTCCGGGGGCTTAGCGTCGATGCGTGGAGGTAGGCCGCGCGGTTCTCCTTGTCCTGGCGTTCGCCGCTGTCGCGAGTCTGCCGGTTGCCTTCGCGCTGCTCTTCTGCGCCGACGAGATCATCGACCGGGTCGCCTGCGGATACGCCGAGTGGCGCGAACGCCGCCGGGAACGCCGAACCGTCGCCCGGCTGGACCGGGCCGTCGAGGCCGACTCGCTCACCCGGGGCATCGACCTGACCGAGTTCGACCGGGCCGACCGCCGGTCCCTCCAGGAGATCGCCGCCGATCTGCGCCGCTTCGGCGGTCACCGGGTCAACCAGGTCGGCCGGGCGGTGATCTGGCACGCCGCCGTCCTCGACACGTACGACGAGCACCTCCGGGCGGCCTGCCGGTGCCTGGGGCTCACCGAGCACCTGGGCGAGCTGGCCGGCGTCGACCGGGAGATCGAGCGGGTCCGGGTCGAGGGGGCGCTGCACGCCGCCGGGCTGACCCTGCCCGCCGCCCGTGCCCCGCACCGCCAGCGGCGCCACTGAACGGCGTACCCGGATGCGGCTGTTCGTCGCGGTCTACCCGCCGGCTGCGGCCGTCGCCGACCTGACCGCCGAGGTGACCCGGCTGCGGGTCGGCCGGGCGGCGGCGTCCGGCACCGACGTCCGGCTCGCCGACCCCGCGAACGCGCACCTCACCCTCGCCTTTCTCGGCGAGGTGGACGCGGGCCGGCTGGTCGATGCGGAGAGCGCCCTCGGGATCGCCGCCGAGACGTTCCGGGCCGGCCGGGCCGGCTCACCGGTGCTGCGGCTCGGCGGCGGGGGCAGCTTCGGCGAGGGCAGGCTCACGGTGCTCTGGGTGGACGTGCGCGGCGACCTGGAGGCGCTTCGCGTCCTGGCCCGGCTGGTCCGGATCGGGCTGAGCCGGGGCCGACTGCCGCACGACGAGAAGCCGTTCCGCCCGCACCTGACCATCGCCCGGCCCGGCGACCGGATCGACCGCGCCGACGTGGCCGCCGACCGGGAGGCCCTGCACGACTACCTGGGACCGCGGTGGCCGGCCACCGAGCTGGTGCTGGCCCGCAGCCACCAGGGCCCCCGGCCGACGTACGACCGGCTGGCGGCCTGGCCCGTCTGAGGCCCGTTCCGCAGGCCGGCGGTGTGCCGGCCCCGCCGGCACACCGCCGCTCAACAGCTGGTCACGGACCCGTCACCAGGCCCACGCCTCCGGGCCCGGGCCGCCCTTGCCGACCGGCGGGAACAGCTCGTCGAGCCGGGCCAGCGCCGCCTCGTCGAGCCGCACGTCCAGCGCGCCCAGCGACCGGTCGAGCTGGTCGAGGGTGCGCGGCCCGATGATCGGGGCGGTCACCCCCGGCCGGGAGAGCAGCCAGCCCAGCGCCACGTCCGCCGGGTCGTGGCCGAGCTCCGCGCAGAACTTCTCGTACGCCTCGATCGCCGGCCGGTGTTCCGCCAGGCCCTCGGCGGCCCGGCCGCTGGCGCCCCGGGCGGCCCCGCCCTCGGCCATCTTGCGCAGCACCCCGGACAGCAGCCCGCCGTGCAGCGGCGACCAGGGGATGATGCCGAGGCCGTAGTGCTGGGCGGCCGGGACCACCTCCAACTCGACGTGGCGGGTCAGCAGGTTGTAGATCGACTGCTCGGAGACGAGGCCGAGGAAGTTGCGCCGTTCGGCCGCCGCCTGCGCCTGCCCGAGGTGCCAACCGGCGAAGTTGGACGATCCGACGTAGACCACCTTGCCCTGGGCGACCAGGGTCTCCATGGCCTGCCAGATCTCCTCCCACGGGGTGACCCGGGAGACGTGGTGCATCTGGTACAGGTCGATGACGTCGGTCTGGAGCCGGCGCAGTGAGTCCTCGCAGGCCCGGACGATGTGCCGGGCGCTGAGGCCCTGCTCGTTGGGCCACTCGCCCATCTTGCCGTAGACCTTGGTGGCCAGGACGACCTTGTCCCGCCGGCCGCCGCCCTGGGCGAACCAACGGCCGATGATCTGCTCGGTGATCCCCTCGCCGGTCTGCCAGCCGTACACGTTGGCGGTGTCGAAGAAGTTGATGCCGTGTTCCAGCGCCCGGTCCATGACGGCGAAGCTGTCCGGCTCGCTGGTCTGTGGCCCGAAGTTCATGGTGCCGAGGCAGAGCCGGCTCACCGAGAGCCCGGTGCGTCCCAGATTCGTGTACTCCATGCGACCCACCCTGCCACGGGCGCACTTCGAGTGCCTCGCCGTTCGTCGGGGCGTGGCGGGCACGCCCCGGCGAACGGGTGGGTCAGGAGGACTCGCGGGCCGCCGGGCCGCTGCCGAACAGGACGTCGTCCCAGCTCGGCAGCCGCTTGCGGGGCTTGCCGGAGGCGTCGGTCGACTCGTTCCCGCCGGCCGCAGCCGCAGCGGACCCCGTGCGGCGGGGCCGGAGCACCGCCAGCGACGGCACGGCCGGGATCTCCTTCGGGGCGTCCGAGTCGTCGTCGAACGCGGAGCCCTGGCCGCCGCCGAGCAGGGCCGCTGCTCCGCCGCCGACCGGCCGCTGCCGGGGCGCCTCGGACCCGGCCAGCGCCGCCGGCGTGCGCGGCTCCAGGCCGCGCCCGGACGTCGAGCCGAGTGGACGGTCCAGCGAGGCGAGCAGGGCGTCCCGCCCCGCGCGGATCGGGTCCCGCCCCGGGCGGCCGTGATCGCCGGCAGCCGCGGGCAGCCCGTGCCCGCCCCGGCCCGGCTCGGCGCGCGATGGGCCGGGCAGCGCGTGGCCGCCCCGCTCCGGCGTGGGCTCCTGCCCGAGGATCGGGGTGGGGCGCTCGGCGCACAGGTACTGCGCCATGTCGTCGTGCGGGCTGACGTTCTGCCGGGTCTTGTCCAGGTCCCACACCGCCTGCGCGGTGGCCTTGCCCGACGGCCAGGTGGCGATGATCCGCCAGGTGCCGTCGTCGCGACGGTACGCGTCCCAGGAGATCTTCTCGGTGTCGATCCCGTGCTGGGCCAGCCGGCCGTTGACCACGTCGGCCAGCGGGGTCGGCTTCTCGGCGCCCTTGAGTCGGGTGCGCCGGGCGTGCTGGGCGAGCATCGCCCGCTCCTGGAGCACGGGGCCGGCGTAGCGCAGCACCCGGTCGACCGGGACGCCCGCGATGCGGGCCACGTCCTCGGCGGACTCGCCGGAGCGGATCTTGGCTTGGATGTCGCGCGGGGACAGCGACGGCACCAGGTCGGCGGTGTTCGACACCACGGCGAGCGGGGGCGCACCCGGCTCGGCGTGCATGGCGCCGGCGATCCGCTCGTCGATGGGCAGGGCGAGCAACCGCCCGACCTCGTCGGCGAGCACCAGCGCCTGGCCGTCCTCGGAGAGGGCGACGAAGCGTACTGGGCGCATGAGCGTTGCCTCCGTCCCGCTTCGCTGGCCGCACGCCACGAGTCGGCCACCCGGGCGTCTCGCACCACGGTACGCCCATCCGTCACCAGGTGGGGGAACCGACACCCGCATGTCGCGGGCGGGTTGCGAGGATGATCACACTGGGTGGCCGCCGGTGGTCCGGCGGCCACCCAATGTGACGGTGTCTAGAGCCGCTCGACGACGTAGTCGATCGAGGCGGTCAGCGCCTCCACGTCGGCCGGCTCGACCGCCGGGTAGAGCGCGACGCGGAGCTGGTTGCGGCCCAGCTTCCGGTACGGCTCGGTGTCGACGATCCCGTTGGCCCGCAGCGCCTTGGCGATCGCCGTCGCGTCCACCCCGTCGGCGAAGTCGACGGTGGCGACCACGTTGGAGCGCAGCGCCGGGTCGGTGACGAACGGGGTCGCCACGGCCGAGCGCTCGGCCCAGCCGTACACGATGCCGGCGCTCTCGGCCGTGCGCTTGGCGGCCCAGTCCAGCCCGCCCTGTTCGTTCATCCAGTCGGTCTGCTCGGCGGCCAGGAAGATGGTGGCCAGGGCCGGGGTGTTGTACGTCTGCTCCAGCCGCGAGTTGTCGATCGCGGTGACCAGGTCGAGGAACGCCGGGATGTACCGGCCCGAGGCCTTGATCTCGGTGGCCCGCTCCAGTGCGGCCGGCGACATCAGGGCCAGCCAGAGGCCGCCGTCGGAGGCGAAGCACTTCTGCGGGGCGAAGTAGTAGACGTCGGTCTCGCGCACGTCGACCGCCAGGCCGCCTGCGGCGGAGGTGGCGTCGACCAGCAGCAGCGAGCCCTCGTCGGCACCGGCCACCCGGCTGATCGGCACGGCCACGCCGGTCGACGTCTCGTTCTGCGGGAGGCCGTACGCGTCGACCCCGGCCTCGGCCACGAGGGCCGGGGCGCTGCCCGGCTCCGACTTGCGCACGGTCGGCTCGCCGAGGAACGGCGCCTGGCTGACCGACTTGGCGAACTTCGCGCCGAACTCGCCGAAGCTGGCGAACTGGGCCCGGTCCCGGATCAGGCCGAACGTCGCGACCTCCCAGAACGCCGTGGTGCCGCCGTTGCCGAGGATCACCTCGTAGCCCTCGGGGAGGGAGTAGAACTCGGCGATGCCGCGCCGCAGCCGGGCGACCTGGTCCCGGACGGTCTTCTGCCGGTGCGAGGTGCCCAGGAAGCCGGTCGCCGCGTCGGCGAGGGCGGAGACAGCCGCCGGACGGACCTTGGACGGCCCGCAGCCGAACCGCCCGTCGGTGGGCTTGATGTCGTCGGGAATCCGGATGGTCGGTGCGTCAGCCACGGTTGTCGAGATCCTTCCGCGTGGGCGGGGCCCGGTCTGGAGTGGGCGGGTGCGGACCGACGGCGGTCGCGTGCGTGGGCGCACGGCCGGCCGGGGATCCGAACCTGGTCCGGCGGCTCTGCCGAGCATTCATCCTCGCACCCGGGCCGACCCGGACACCCGGCGGTGAGGCGTGTGACACACCCGCCGGCCGCGCGGTCGGGCAGCTCTCCCGGGAACGCGCAGGGGCCCCGCCGGTCGGCGGGGCCCCTGCGCGTCGGCGCTGACGGGACGGACGGGCGTCGCGCACCCAGGTGGTGACTGCGTCCGGGGGACGCCCGGCTCAGACGCCGTGCGGGACGGCGTCCCAGCCCTCGACCTCCTGCGGCTTGCGGGGGCCCGGGCCGACGTAGGTGGCCGACGGGCGGACCAGCCGCTGGAGCTTCTTCTGCTCCAGGATGTGCGCGCTCCAGCCGCCCATCCGGGCGCAGGTGAACATCGAGGTGAACATGTGCGCCGGCACCTCGGCGAAGTCCAGCACCACGGCCGACCAGAACTCGACGTTGGTGGCGAGCACCCGGTCCGGCCGACGGGCCTGGAGCTCGGCCAGGGCGGCCCTCTCGAGCGCCTCGGCGATCTCGAAACGAGGCGCGCCCAACTCCTTGGCGGTGCGGCGGAGCACCCGGGCGCGCGGGTCCTCGGCCCGGTAGACCCGGTGGCCGAAGCCCATCAGCCGCTCGCCCCGGTCCAGGACGCCCTTGACGTACCCCTCGGCGTCCCCGCTGCGCTCGACGGCCTCCAGCATGGTGAGCACCCGGGACGGGGCGCCGCCGTGCAGCGGGCCGGAGAGGGCGCCGATGCCGGAGGAGATGCAGGCCGCGGCGTCCGCGCCGGTGGAGGCGACGATCCGGGCGGTGAACGTGGAGGCGTTCAGGCCGTGCTCGGCGGCCGAAATGAAGTACGCGTCCACGGCCTTGACGTGCCGCGGGTCGGGCTCGCCGCGCCAGCGCTTCATGAAGCGCTCGACGATCGTCTCGGCCTTGTCGATCTCCTTCTGCGGCACGGCCGGCAGGCCCAGGCCGCGGGCGGACTGGGCGACGAAGGAGAGCGCGGTCACCGAGACCCGGGCCAGGTCCTCGCGGGCCTGCTCGTCGGAGATGTCCAACAGCTGGCTGAGCCCCCAGTACGGGGCGAGCATGGCGACGGCGGACTGCACGTCGACCCGGATGTCGCCGGAGTGCACCGGCACCGGGAACGGCTCGGCCGGCGGCAGCCCCGGCCCGAAGCGCCCGTCGACCAGCAGCGCCCAGACGCTGCCGAAGGAGAGCTGACCGATCAGATCCTCGATGTCGACACCGCGGTAGCGCAGCGCGCCCCCCGCCCTGTCCGGCTCGGCGATCTGGGTCTCGAAGGCTACGACGCCCTCCAGCCCGGGTTTGAAGTCGGCCATGTCGCTCTCTCCTGGATCTGCTCGATGCGCCCGCCCCGGGCTCATCCGGCCCGGCCGGTCGAGCGCCTTAGGCGATCCTCAGGGACGTGTTCGTGACATCTTGCCTGCTGGGTAACCGACTGCGCGACCCAGTGCGACTGTGCTGCACGCCTCATCCCCGCCGGTGGACGTCCGGCGGGCCTCGGTGAGACTGGGGGGTGCGGGCTGGCCAGCGGTGCGGATGCGGGGGGCCCGACGAGAGGGAGACTGACTGTGACGGGTGACACACCCGGACCGGCGGGGATGCGTAACGAGTACGCCGCCGACCTGGGCCTTTCCGAGGCGGACCTGGCGGCCGACTGGCACACCCAGTTCGCCCGCTGGTTCGCCGACGCGGTGGCCGCCCGGTTGCCTGAGCCGAACGCCATGGTGTTCGGCACCGCCGACGCACAGGGCCGCCCCAGCGGCCGCACCGTCCTGCTCAAACGGTACGACGCGGCGGGCTTCGTCCTGTTCACCAACCATGGCTCCCGCAAGGGCGTCGAGGCGCTGGCCAACCCGTACGCCAGCCTGGTCTTCCCCTGGTTCGCGATGCAGCGGCAGGTGGTGGTGGCCGGGCGGATCGAGCCGGTGGACCGGGCCGAGACCGAGGCGTACTACGCCGGCCGGCCGCGCGGCTCCCAACTCGGCGCCTGGGCCAGCGCCCAGTCCCGGGTGATCCCGGACCGGGCCGCGCTGGACGCCGGCTACCGGGCGGCGGCCGAGCGCTTCGCCGAGGTGGAGCAGATCCCCGCCCCGCCGAACTGGGGCGGGCTGCGGGTGCGCCCGGAGACGGTGGAGTTCTGGCAGGGCCGGGCCAGCCGGCTGCACGACCGGCTGCGGTTCCGCCGCACCGGGCCCGCCCCGGGGACGGCCGGCGACGGAGGCTGGGCGGTGGAGCGGCTGGCTCCGTGACCGCCGTCGAGGAGTCCCGGCCGCGCGGGGCGCGCCGCTGGGCGATTGACCTGCGCCCGCTCGGCGTGCCCGCGTACCGGCGGGTGTGGCTCGGCAACGCCGTGGCCATGTTCGGCTTCCAGTTCACCGCGGTCGCGGTGCCGGTGGAGATGTACGCGTTGACCGGCGGCTCGTTCTGGGTCGGCCTGCTCGGCGTCGCCGGGTTCCTGCCGCTGCTGGTCTTCGGGCTGTGGGGCGGGGCGGTCGCCGACGTCCTGGACCGCCGCCGGGTGCTGCTCGCCGGCGGGGCGCTGCTCTGGGCGTCGACGCTCGCGCTGCTGGTCCAGGCCCTGCTGCGGGTGGGTAGCCCGGTGCTGCTGCTGACCCTGGTGGCGGTGCAGTCCACCGCGTTCGCGGTCACCTCGCCGACCCGCAGCGCGATCCTGCCCCGGCTGGTGTCGACGGAGCTGGTGGCCTCGGCGAGCACGCTCAACTACACCACCCACACCGTCACCTCGGTGTTCGGGCCGCTGGCCGCCGGCCTGATCCTCGCCGGCTGGGGCACGGGCCCCGGCCTGCCGGTGGCGTACGCGGTGGACGCCCTGCTCTTCACCGTCTCGCTGTGGGCCACCTTCCGGCTGCCGGCGTTGCGCCCCGAGCCCGACCCGGACGGCTCCGCCGCGCCCCGCCGGGCGGGGCTGAGAAGCATCGTGGACGGCTTCCGCTACCTGGCCGCGACCCCCGTGCTGCTGCTCTCCTTCGTCATCGACCTGATCGCGATGGTGCTGGCGATGCCCCGGGCGCTCTTTCCCCAGGTGGCCCAGGAACGGTTCGGCGGCGGTGCTGCGGTCGGCTGGCTCTACAGCGCGATCGCCATCGGGTCGATGCTCGGCGGGCTCACCTCCGGCTGGATCGGCCGGCTCCGCCGGCAGGGGCTGGCGCTGGTCCTCGCCGTGGTCGGCTGGGGGACGGCCATCACCGCCGCCGGGCTGGCCCGCCGGCTCTGGCTGGTGGTCGGGCTGCTCGCCCTGGCCGGCGCGGCCGACCTGATCAGCGCCGTGCTGCGGCAGACGATGCTGCTGGTGCACGCGCCGGACCGGATGCGCGGCCGGCTCCAGGGCGTCAACACGGTGGTCGTCGCGGGCGGGCCCCGCCTCGGCGACCTGCGCGCGGGGGCGACGGCCGCCGGGTTCGGCACCGGCGTCGCCTGGGTCGGCGGCGGCCTGGCCGCCGCGGTGCTGGCGGTGCTGCTGGTGGCGGTCTTCCCGGCCCTGCTCCGCTACCGGGCCGCCACACCGCGTACGCAGGAGTGAACGACTAAGGTCACCGGCATGCAGAACGCCGCCATCCCCCCGCCGTCAGGCGCACAGTGGACCATTTCCGCCGCCGGCCACGAGGCCGTCATCGTGGAGGTGGGCGGCGGTCTGCGGACATACCGGTACGACGGGGCCGACTACCTCGACGGGTACGAGATCGACGAGATCTGCCCCGGCAGCGCCGGGCAGGTGCTGGCCCCGTGGCCGAACCGGATCCGCGACGGGCAGTACTCCTTCGGGGGGCGGTCGTTGCAGCTCACGCTGACCGAGCCGACCCGGAACAACGCCATGCACGGCCTGGTCAACTGGGCGCGGTGGCACCTGGTCGAGCAGGCCGACGACGCGGTGACGGTCGGCTACGACCTGCCGCCGCACCCCGGCTACCCGTGGGGGCTGCGGCTGCGCACCCGGTACGCCGTGAGCCCGGACGGCCTGCTCGTCGAGCACCAGGTGACCAACGTCGGCGACGGGCCCTGCCCGTTCGGCTTCTCGACGCACCCGTACCTGCGGCTGCCCGGGGTGGCGGTCGACGACATCTCGATCCAGGTGCCCGGGCGGACCCGGGTGCAGCTGGACGGGCGGCTGCTGCCGGTCGGGGCGACCCCGGTCGCCGGCACCGAGTACGACTACACCAGCCCGCGCAGGATCGGCGACGCGGTGCTCGACGCGTCGTTCGGCGAGGTGGTCCGGGCCGCCGACGGCGGCTCCTCGGTGACCCTGGCCGCCCCGGACGACGCCGTCACGGTGCGGATCTGGGCGGACCGGGAGTTCGGCTGGTGGCAGGTGTTCACCGGGGACACCCTCGGCGGGGAGCGGCACCGGCGCTCGGTGGCCGTGGAGCCGATGACCTGCCCGCCGGACGCGTTCCGCTCGGGCAAGGACGTGATCACGCTGGAGCCGGGGGACACCTGGCGGGGCACCTGGGGCATCCGGCCCGGGGCCTGACCGGCCGGCGCGAGGGAGCGACATGGAGTTCGCCGAGGTCGTCCGGCGACGCCGGATGGTGCGCAACTACGACCCGGACCGCCCGGTACCGCCCGAGGTGGTCGAGCGGCTGCTCGACCACGCGGTCCGGGCCCCGTCCGCCGGCTTCGCCCAGGGCTGGGGATTCCTGGTGCTGGAGGCGGCGGAGGACCGGGAGCGGTTCTGGGTGGCGACCACCCCGGACGGCGGCGGGCGGGAGCGGTGGCTGGCCGGGATGCGGCGGGCACCGCTGATCGTCGTGCCGCACGCCAACCGGTCGGCGTACCTGGAGCGGTACGCCGAGCCGGACAAGGGCTGGGCGGACCGCTCGACGGACCGCTGGCCGGTGCCGTACTGGCACGTCGACACCGGCTTCGCCGCCCTGCTGATGCTGCTCACCGCCGTGGACGAGGGGCTGGGCGCGTGCTTCTTCGGCATCCCGCCCCAGCGCACGATCGCGTACCGGGAGGCGTTCGGGGTGCCGGAGGAGCACCAGCCGATCGGCGCGCTGACCGTCGGCTACCGGGCCCCGGACCACCGGTCGCCGTCGCTGAACCGGGGGCGTCGCCCGGTCGACGAGGTGGTCCACCGGGGCCGCTGGAGCTGACCGGTCCGCCGGAACCGCTCGCGACCGGTGGCGGGGACCCGGTCCGGGGCACCGCAGTAGTGAATGCGACATGAGGGAGTAAAACGCGGTGTGGCGCGGGCGGCTACGCTGGCACGGTCATCGGCGCCGCGACGCGCGGCGCCACACCACGATGCGACCCGACGCGGCGGGTCGGCCCGGTCAGGGGGAGGGGAGCGTACCGTCGTGATCTTCAGAGCGGTCCGGGACGGGAGTCCCTACCCGGACCACAACCTGACGCTCAAGCAGTGGGCGGAGATCCCACCGCGCCCGCTGCGGCTGGACCAGCTGATCACCACCAAGCGCGAGCTGGCGCTGGACAAGCTCCTCGCCGAGGACTCCACCTTCTACGGCGACCTGTTCCCGCACGTCGTGCAGTGGAACGGCGGGCTGTACCTGGAGGACGGGCTGCACCGCGCGCTGCGCGCCGCCCTCCAGCAGCGCAACCAGATCCACGCCCGGGTGCTGGTGCTCTCCGGCCAGGCCGACTGACGGCTGTCGCCGCACGGCCGGCGGGACAGGGCCGGCGTGGTGCGGAGAGGTCGGTCCAGAGCACGACACGGGTGGACCGGCTGCTCGCCGAGCGGGTGTCGCACGATGGCCGTACCGTCATCGGAAGACGATGTGTCCGATCGAGGATGGTGAGCGCGATGTCCCCTGACGGTGAGCCCGACGGTCAGGCCGACCGGCCCGCCCCGCGGGGCCCCTCCGGGCCCGCCCGGGGGCTGCTCGTGGTGCTCGGCGCCGCGGCGCTGGCCGTGGTGGTGCTGCTCGGCACGCAGGTGGCCGGGGTCTTCCCGGACTTCCGCAACCCGTTCAGCAAGGAGCAGACCGACCGCAGCCAGCCCCCGCTGCTGAAGTCGATCCAGGACCTCAGCCGCTACGTCGCGGCCGAGGGCAACTTCCAGGTCGTGGTCGACCTGCAGAACGACCGGAACAACGTCCCGGAGTTCCTGCTCAACGAGCGCACCCTCTTCGTGGGGGCGGGCAGCGTCGAGGCGTACGTCGACTTCGGCAAGATCGCCGAGGGCGCGATCGCCGTTTCGGCCGACGGGAAGTCCGTCGAGGTCAAGCTTCCCGCGCCGCAGCTCGCCCAGACCAACCTGGACATGGAGAAGAGCTACGTCGTCGCGCAGCAGCGGGGGCTCCTCAACCGGCTCAACGACCTGGTCAAGGGCGACCCGAACCGCCAGCAGCAGGTGTACAAGCTGGCCGAGGACCGGATCACCGCCGCCGCCCGGGACAGCGGGCTGACCGCCCGCGCCGAGGAGAACACCCGCAAGATGTTGGAGGGCCTGCTCCGCTCCCTCGGGTACGAGAAGGTGACCGTCACCTACACCGCGCCCTGACGTCCTCCCGCCAGCGACGAAGCGCCCGCCCCGGCAGTCCGGGGCGGGCGCTCGCGCGTGTGGCGGGAGGTGGGTCAGTGGCGGGCGGCGGCGTAGCGGTCCTCGTTCGGCATCAGCACCCACAGCACCAGATAGACGATCACCTGGGTGCCGGGCAGCAGCAGGGACAGCAGGAACAGCAGTCGGATCATGTTGGCGGAGGTGTTGAACCGGCGGGCCAGGCCGACGCAGACCCCGGCGAGCATGCGCCCCTCGCGGGGCCGGACCAGTTTGCGACTCATCGTCGTACTCCCACTCTGCGGCGTACCCGCCGCCTCTGTTCTCCACGGTAGGAACGGACGACCGCCCCGCCCTCCGTCCCGAGGGGGATCCCGCGACCCCTGACCCGTAGGTGCTTACCCGGGCGCCCCCGCCGAAACGCCTCCCCGCCCCGCCCCCGTGCCTCCCCGCCCCGCCCCGCGCCGGATCGCGCTGATTCAGGGAAAGAGTGGCCTCGCGGTGGCGCGGACACCACTGATTCCGTGGAGTAGCGCGGATCTTGACGCTGCGGTGGTGCGGGGTGCGGGGACTGGAGGGGGGTGGCCTGGGCGGGTAGGCTGGCCGGTCGGGCCGTCCACACCCGGACGGCGGTGGGACGGCCGACCCGACCGGGGGAAGCCGCGACCGGGCCGGGCCCGCACTGCGGGGTCGACGGCGAGGAAGTGCACATGATCAGCGTTTTCGACCTCTTCAGCGTGGGCATCGGGCCGTCCAGCTCGCACACCGTGGGCCCGATGCGGGCCGCCCGGACGTTCGTCGCCGGGCTCAAGGCCGACGGGCTGCTCACCACGACGGCCCGGGTGCGGGCCGAGCTGTTCGGCTCGCTCGGCGCCACCGGCCACGGCCACGGCAGCGACCGGGCGGTGCTGCTCGGGCTGGAGGGGGAGTCGCCGGAGGCCGTCGACACCGACACCGTCGGGCCCCGGGTGGCGCGGATCCGGGCCGAGCGGCGGCTGGTCCTGCTCGGCGTCCAGGAGATCGACTTCGACCCGGACCGGGACCTGGTGCTGCACCGGCGTCGGTCGCTGCCGTACCACCCGAACGGGATGACCTTCGTCGCGTACGACGCCGCGGGGGCGGAGCTGCGGGAGCGGACGTACTACTCGGTCGGCGGCGGGTTCGTGGTCGACGAGGAGGCAGCCGGGGCGGACCGGATCGTCCCCGACACCGCCCGGGTCCGGTACCCGTTCCTGACCGGGGCCGAGCTGCTGCGGGTCAGCGCCGGCAACGGGCTGTCGATCAGCGAGGTGATGCTCGCCAACGAGCTGTCCCGGCGCACCGAGGGCGAGGTGCGCGACGGGCTGCTGGAGATCTGGCGGGTGATGCGGGAGTGCGTCGAGCAGGGCTGCGAGCGCGACGGCGTACTCCCGGGTGGGCTGAAGGTGCGGCGGCGCGCGGCGGAGCTGCGGCGCAGCCTGGAGGCGGACACCGGGAACGCCGACCCGCTGCGGGTGATGGACTGGGTGACCCTGTTCGCGCTCGCGGTCAACGAGGAGAACGCGGCCGGCGGCCGGGTGGTCACCGCCCCGACCAACGGCGCTGCGGGGATCATCCCGGCGGTGCTGCACTACTACACCCGGTTCGTGCCGGGGGCGTCGGACGAGGGCGTGGTCCGGTTCCTGCTGGCGGCCGGGGCGATCGGCGTGCTGTTCAAGGAGAACGCCTCGATCTCCGGGGCCGAGGTGGGCTGCCAGGGCGAGGTCGGCTCGGCCTGCTCGATGGCCGCCGCCGGGCTCGCCGAGGCCCTCGGCGGCACCCCCGAGCAGGTGGAGAACGCGGCCGAGATCGGCATGGAACACAACCTCGGGCTCACCTGCGACCCGGTCGGTGGCCTGGTGCAGATCCCCTGCATCGAGCGGAACGCGGTGGCTAGCATCAAGGCGATCACTGCCGCCCGGCTGGCGTTGCGCGGCGACGGGGTGCACCACGTCTCGCTGGACAAGGTGATCAAGACGATGCGTGAGACCGGCGCCGACATGAAGGTCAAGTACAAGGAGACGGCGCGGGGCGGCCTGGCCGTCAACGTGATCGAGTGCTGATCCGGCGAGGAGGCGGGGTGACGTCTGGCGTCGGGGCGCTGTGGGCGCACCGGAACTCGCTGCGCATCCTCGTCCGGCGCGACCTGGCGGTGAAGTACCAGCAGTCGGTGCTGGGCTACCTCTGGTCGCTGATCGAGCCGCTCGGCATGGGGGCGATCTACTGGTTCGTCTTCGGGGTGCTCTACTCCGGCGACACCAGCCGGCACCTCGGGCAGGCTGCCGCGTCGTACCCGCTGTTCCTGATCACCGGCATCTTCGCCTGGATGTGGACCAGCTCGGCGCTGAGCGAGGCGACCAACGCGCTGACCGGGCAGGCCCGGCTGATCACCACGATGAACGTGCCGCGCCAGGTCTTCCCGATCGGCCGGATCACCGGCCGGTTCGCCGAGTACGCCGCCGGCCTGCCGATCCTGGTCGCCATCGCCGCCGTCTACGTGGCGCGCGGCGAGGTGCACCCCGGCTGGTCGGTGCTCGCCCTGCCGCTCGCCGTCGCCGTCCAGGCGGTGCTGCTGGTCGGGCTGGCGCTGCTGCTGTCGGCGCTCAACGTGTTGATGCGCGACATCGAGCGGTTCATGCGGCTGGTGATCCGGCTGCTGTTCTACGCCACCCCGATCATCTACCCGCTGAGCCTGGTCCGGGAGTCCACCATGCCCGGCTGGGTGAGGACCGGGTACGAGCTGAACCCGCTGGTCGGCATCTTCCAGCTCCACCATGCGGTCTGGTACCCGGACCAGTTCCCCGACGCCCGGCTGCTGACCACCACGATCGTGGTGAGCCTGCTGGTGCTGGTGGCCGGCTGGTGGGCGTTCCGCCGGCTCGAACCCGCCGTGCTCAAGGAACTGTGATGACGGTTGTGGCGACGGCGCTCAGGGAGCTGTGATGGCGGAACCGATCATCGAGGCGGACGGCCTCGGCATCCGGTTCGTCCGCAACCGGCGACGGCAGCTGCGGCTGCGGGAGTTCTTCATCCGACCGGGCGACCGGTCGGCCGACGCCGGCCGGTTCTGGCCGCTGCGGGACGTGTCGTTCTCCGTCGCGGCCGGCGAGACGGTCGGGGTGGTCGGCCGCAACGGCACCGGCAAGAGCACCCTGTTGCGGCTGATCGCCGGGGTGCTGATCCCTGACGAGGGACGGATCCGGGTCCGTGGCGACGTGGCGCCGCTGCTGGAGCTGTCCGCCGGTTTCTCCAACGACCTGACCGGGCGGGAGAACCTGTACCTCGTCGGCGGGCTGCACGGGCTGTCGTCGGGTTACCTGCGCGAACACTTCGACGAGATCGTTTCCTTCGCCGGTGAGCAGGTGGAACAGGCCATCGACGCGGCGGTGCGGCACTACTCCTCCGGGATGAAGGTGCGGCTCGGTTTCGCCATCATCTCGCACCTGCCGCACCCGATCCTGCTCATGGACGAGGTGACCGCGGTCGGGGACGCGGAGTTCCGCAAGAAGTGCTATGCGACGATCGACCGATTGCTGGGGGAGGGACGCACACTGGTGCTGGTGTCACACAACGAAAAGGATCTGACCCGGTTCTGCCGTCGAGGGTTGTACCTCGACGCCGGGCGGCTGATCGTCGACGGGACGATCGCCGAGGCGCTGGACGCGTACCACACCGCGGTTCCGCGGTGACGCTCGCGATCGTGCTCGCCGCCGGTTCTCCGGCCGCGGGCCTGCCGACACGCGCCGGGGCGCCGCTCGCCGACCGGCTGACCGACCAGTGGCGCCGGGCCGGGGCGAGTCAGGTGCGGCGCGCCGCCGACCTGGCCGAGCTGGCCGCCCTCGCCGACGCCGCGACCGGGCCGGTGATCGTCAGCGGGGCGGACCTGGTGGCGCACACCGCCGTACTGCGGCACCTGGCCACCAGCCCGGTCGGGCCGACGGTGGCCCTGGTGCTCACCGACCCGCCGGCCCCCGGCCGGGCCGTGGTGCGCGAGGAGCGCGGCCAGGTGGTCGCCGCCGGCGTTGACGGGCAGCCCGAAGGCGGTGCGACCGGGGTGTTCGGCGGGGCGCTGCGGGTGGGGGTGGACGACCTGCCGGCGCTGGCCGCCGCCGCCCGGGCCGTCGACCCGGGCGGGTCGCCGGCCGGCACAGCCCCCGGGCCCGACCCGGCCGGGCACGCGGTGGACCGGTTGTTCGCCGGCCTCACCGCAGCCGGCACGCTGACCTTCGCCCATCGGGTACGCCTGCTCGTCGCCCACCGGGTCGCCGACCCGGCGGGGCTGGCCGCGGCCGAGGCGGCCCTCGGAGCGGTCGACGAGGACAAGGCCGAGCTGCGGCTGTCGGTGAAGGAGAAGGACGACTTCTTCACCACGTACTTCGTCAGCACCTGGTCCCCGTACGTCACGAAGGCGTCGGCGCGGCTCAGGCTGACCCCGACCGGGGTCACCGCGATCTCCGTGCTGTTCGCGGTCGCCGCGGCGGTGCTGTTCGGCGTCGGCGGCCGGCCCGCGCTGGTCACCGGCGCGGTGCTGCTCTACCTCGGCTTCATGCTCGACTGCGTGGACGGGCAGCTCGCCCGCTACACCCGGCACTTCAGCGCTTGGGGCGGCTGGCTGGACACCATGGCCGACCGGGCCAAGGAGTACGTGGTCTACGCCGGCCTCGGCTACGGGGCGACGGCCGCCGGCTACCGGTACGGCTGGGCGCTGGCCATCGCCGCGATGACGTTGCAGACCGTCCGGCACATGACCGACACCTGGTACGGGGTGCTGCACGACGAGGCGGCCCGCCGGCCGAGGGCAGCCGACGCGGGTGGCGGCGGGATCGGCGACAAGCTGAACGCCGCGTCGACGCGGGTGCAGGCCGACACGGGTTCGCTGTCGTACTGGCTGAAGCGGACGGTGGTGTTCCCGATCGGGGAGCGGTGGGCGCTGATCGCGCTGACCGTCGCGCTGTTCGACCCGCTGGTCAGCCTGGTCGCGGTGCTGACCTGGGGGGTGCTGGCGTTCGCGTACACGGGTGCGCTGCGTACCCTGCGGGCCCGCTGGATGCGGGTGCCGGTGCTGGACACGGTCGACGCCAGCCTGCACCGCGACGACGGCCCGCTCGCGGCCCGGTTCCCGGCGCTGGGCCCGGTGGGCCCGCTGACGCTGGCGGTGATCGGCGCCCTCGGCCCGGCGGCGCTGCTGGTCGCGGCCCTGCTCCGGGCGGGTGGGGACGGCGACCCGGCCGGCCTGCGTTGGGCGGTGCCGGCGGCCCTGCTGGTGCTGCTGGCCGCCGGCCTGGGGGCCGGGGCGGGGCACGACGGCCCGCTGGACTGGTTGGTCCCGGCCGCGCTGCGGGCCGGCGAGTACCTGTTCGCCGTCGCGGTCGGCGTGGTCGCCGGGGTGCCGGCGTGGGTCGTCTTCGGGTACGTCTTCGTGCTGACCCTGCACCACTACGACCTCACGGCCCGGTTGGAGAAGCGGCAGGCGGCCCCGCCGCTGCACCCGTGGACGCTGGGCTGGGAGGGGCGCTCGGTGCTGCTGGCCATCGCGGCGATCGTCGGATTCGCGGCTGTTGTGATGGCTACACTCGGTACGTACCTGTTCATGGTTTTCGTCGGGAGCGTGGTCCTGGCCTGGGTCGTCCTGCCCGCCCGCGCCCGGCGGGCCGCGGGCGTCCCGGCGCGCGGAGGCGTCCGCCAGCCGGGCTGACGTGGGGGGCCGGTCGATGACGCTGATCAGCTTCGTCGTACCGGCCTACCGGGTGCAGGCGTACCTGAGCGAGTGCCTCGACTCGATCCTCGGCCAGCCGTTCGACGACGTCGAGGTGATCGGCGTCGACGACCACTCGCCGGACGGCAGCGGCGACATCCTGGCCGACTACGCGGCCCGGGATCACCGGGTCCGCGCCGTCCGGCTGACCGAGAACATCGGCCTGGGTCCGGCCCGCAACGCCGGGCTGGACCTGGCCGGCGGCGAGTACGTCTGGTTCGTCGACGGCGACGACTGGCTGGCCCCGGACTGCCTCGCCGAGGTGGCCGCCCGGCTCCGGGCCACCCGCCCGGACGTGCTCGTCGTCGACCACGTCCGGGTGCGGTGGGACGAGCGGCCCACCCGCAGCGCGATGCGGGACGTCTTCCCCGAGCCAATCGGACCGGCCACCTTCCGGCTGCGCGAGCGGCCGGAGACGCTGCGGCTGCTGCACACCGCGTGGAACCGGCTGGTCCGCCGGGAGTTCCTGGTCGACCTCGGGCTGCGCTTCGAGCCCGGCTGGTACGAGGACGTGCCGTTCAGCTTCCCGGTGCTGATGGCCGCCGAGCGGATCGGGGTGCTGGACCGGGTCTGCGTCAACTACCGGCAGCGCCGGGCCGGCGCGATCACCCGGACCCGGGGGGACCGGCACTTCGAGGTGTTCGTCCAGTGGCACCGGGTGTTCCGGCTGATGGACCGGTGGGCGCCGGCCGCCGACGACCTGCGCCCGGCGGTCTTCGAGCGGATGATCTGGCACTACCTGACCGTGCTCGGCAACGGCGAGCGGATCGCTCCCGAGCTGCGCCCCGCCTTCTTCGCCCAGATCACCGCCGACCACGCCCGCTTCCGACCGCCCGGGGGCCATCCGGTGCCGGAGGGGGTGGAGGGGCTCAAGCACCGGCTGGCCGCCGCCGGCCGGTGGCGGACGTTCAGCGCCCTGCGGGCGGCCAACCACACCCGGGACGCCGCCCGGCAGCAGGTCCGCCGGGCGAGGCCGGTGGCCCGGCGGGCCGCCCGACTGGGCCGCGACGCGCTGCTGCGCGGGTACTACCGGGCCGAACTGCGCCGCCCGCTCGACCCGACGCTGGCCGTCTACGCGGCGTACTGGTACCGCGGGTACGCCTGCAACCCGGCGGCGATCTACGAGGCGGCCCGCCGGCTGGCCCCGCAGGTGCGCGGGGTCTGGGTGATCCGGCGGGACCGGGTCGGCTCCCTCCCGGACGGGGTGGAGTTCGTGGTGGCCGGCAGCCGCGAGTACCACCGGGTGCTGGCCCGGGCCACCTGGCTGGTCAACAACGTGAACTTTCCCGACTTCGTGGGCAAGCGGCCGGGCTCGGTGCACGTGCAGACCCACCACGGCACGCCGGTCAAGGTGATGGGGCTGGACCAGCAGCGCTACCCGGCCGGCGCGGTGGGGATGGACTTCGCGAAGCTGCTTCGCCGGGTGGACCGGTGGGACTACAGCGTCTCCGCGAACAGCTTCTCCACCCAGATGTGGGAGCGGGCGTACCCGGCCGCGTACACCACGCTGGAGGTCGGGTACCCGCGCAACGACCGGCTGGCCACCGCCACCCCCGCCGAGGTGCGCGAGGTGCGTTCCCGGCTCGGCCTCGCCCCCGGCGACCGGGTGGTGCTCTACGCCCCGACCCACCGCGAACACCTGCCCGGGTACCGCCCGCCGTTCGACCCGGACGTGCTGGTCGACACGCTCGGCCCGGCCGGCCGGCTGCTGATCCGCAGCCACTACTTCCACGACCGGGACCGCCGGCCGTCGGGTCCGGTCCTCGGCCCGGCCGGCGCCCGGATCCGGGACGTCAGCGATCACGACCGGGTCGAGGACCTCTACCTCGCCGCCGACGTGCTGATCACCGACTACTCGTCGGCGATGTTCGACTACGCCCTCCTGGACCGGCCGATCGTCGTGTACGCGCCGGACTGGACGGCGTACCGGCTGGCCCGGGGCGTCTACCTGGACCTGCTCGCCGAGCCGCCCGGCGCCGTGACCACCAGCTTCCCCGGTCTGCTCGACCTGTTCCGCTCCGGCGCGGTCGACGCCCCCGCCGCGACCGAGGCCCGGGCCCGGTTCCGGGCCCGGTTCTGCGCCCTGGACGACGGCCACGCCGCCGAGCGGGTCGTCCGCCGGGTTTTCCTCGGCGAACCGGGCTGAACCCGCTGACCCGTAATAGGCCTGTCACGAGCCGAACATGGCACGTTTACCCGATGTGCGGACCCGATGATCCTGGTCACATACATTCGGTACGGCCGACGAGCTGGGGGAGGAGACGGTGACAACCGTCGCGCTCAAGGATGTGACCAAGGTTTTCCCGGACGGGACGGTCGCCGTCGACAAGATCAACCTGGATGTGAACGACGGTGAGTTCATGGTCCTGCTCGGGCCGTCCGGGTGCGGGAAGTCCACCGTGCTGCGGATGGTGGCCGGGCTGGAGGCCCCGAGCTCCGGAGCGGTCCTGCTCGACGGTGAGCTGGCAAACGACCTGCCGCCCCGGGACCGGAAGATCGCCATGGTGTTCCAGGACTTCGCCCTCTACCCGCACATGACGGTGGGGGACAACATCGCCTTCCCGCTGCGGCTGGCCGGGGTCGAGCCCTCGCCGCGCGACGAGCGGGTCGCCGACGTGGCCAGCGCGCTGGGCATCGGCGACGTGCTGGGCCGCAAGCCCAGCCAGCTCTCCGGCGGGCAGCGCCAGCGGGTCGCGATGGGCCGCGCCATCGTCCGCCGGCCGGGGCTCTTCCTGATGGACGAGCCGCTGTCCAACCTTGACAGCGGGCTGCGGGCGGAGCTGCGGGCGGAGATCTCCGGCCTGACCCGCGAGCTGGGCGTCAGCACCATCTACGTCACCCACGACCAGGCCGAGGCCCTGACCATGGCCGACCGGGTGGCAATCATGCGCAAGGGCGTGCTCCAGGACGTGGGCACCCCCACCCAGGTGTACGGCCGCCCGGCCACCCTCTACGTGGCCGCGTTCCTCGGCAGCCCCCGGATGAACCTGTTGGAGGCGTCCGTCTACGTCCACCTCGACCGGTACGTCGCGCTGAAGATCGGCGAACAGTCGCTCTACCTGCCCTGGACCGACATCCGCAGCCGGGCCGTCGCGCACTACCACGGCGAGCGGATCGTCGTCGGGATGCGGGCCGAGGCCCTCACCCCGGTCTCCCCGGACGCCCCGGGCGACGTGCTCCGGGGCCGGATCCGCTACCTGGAGCACCACGGCCACGAGTCGCTGGCCTACCTCGACATCGGGGCCACCGCCATCGTGGTGGACGAGATGGGCAGCCGGGCCGAGGACGCCGACGGCGGCCAGCGCGGCCGGCGCCGGTTCGGGCAGGTCATACAGCGGCTCACCGGCCGGGGCGCCGAGCCGGGACCGACTCCCGACGAGACCGCCCGGGGCAACCGGGCCAGTGTGCTCAGCGACCAGGGCCGGCACCACCGCCGCCCGGCGGAGCTGGGGGTCCGGCTCGCGCCGTACCCGGCGGTCTCCGCCGGTCACCCGCTGGCCGTCTCGGTGCGCCTGGACGCGCTGCACTTCTTCGACGAGCGGGGAGACCGGATCGACGTGGGCTGGCGCTGACCCGACAGGCGGGGTGGCGGGCGGGTAGGTCGGTGCCCTACGGTCAGCGGACTTCGTCCACAGAGCACAGTGTGAGAAAGGGGTCCGCCAGTGTCGGCTGACCGTCCGAGCCCGCTCGTCATCGAGCGCATCCTGCGCGACCGGCAGGGCATCTGGCAGCAGATCGTGGCCGACCGGGACCTCAACGGCCTCACCGTGCGGATGCTGGCCAGCTCCGGCATCGCCCTGGCCTGCTACGGCGCGGTGCTCGGCGCGTTCCACAGCGTGCTGATGGCGCTGACCTCGGCGGTCAAGCTGCCGCTGCTGTTCCTGGTCACGCTCGCCATCTGCCTGCCCACGCTCTACCTGTTCAACCTGGTCTTCGGGGCCCGGTTGTCGGTGCGACAGTCGCTGGCGCTGGTGATGGTGGCGATCACCATCACCTCGATGCTGGCCGTGGCGTTCGCGCCGATCAGCCTCTTCTTCCTGATCACCGCTCCCGACTACGGCTTCTTCAAGCTGCTCAACGTCGCCATCCTGACGCTGAGCGCGGTGGTCGGGCTGCGCTTCCTGACCGGCGGCATGCAGGTGCTCAACGCCCACGGCCTGCTTTCTCCGACCGCCGCTGCTGCGGCCCCGGCTGTGACGGCTCCGGCTCCCGCCGCTGTGGCTCCGGATCCCGCCGCTGTGGGCCCGGCTCCCGCACCGGTCGCGGTCGGTGCCAACGGCACCGCGGTCGAGGCCGCCGCCCAGCCCGCGCCCGCCACGGTGGTAGCGACTCCCGCCCCGGTGGCCGCCATGCCCGGGGCCGCCATGCCCGGGGCCGTTGCGCCCGGGGCTGTTGCGCCCGGGGCCGCCATGCCCGGTCATCCCGGGCCGGGGCTGCTTCCCGCCGGGTATCCGCCGGCGCAGTACCGCCACTGGCCCGAGCCGGCGGTCCGCCGACCGGCTGCCGAGCGCCCGGCGAGCATGACCCTGCTGTACGTGTGGATCCTGCTCTTCGGCTTCGTCGGGACCCAGCTCGCCTGGACGCTGCGCCCATTCTTCGGCAGCCCCGGTGAGAAGTTTGCCCTGTTCCGCAGCATCGAGGGCAACTTCTACGCCGAGATCATCCGCACCATCGGCCACCTCTTCTAGCGAGAGCTTCCACCCCTCGGGGTGCTGTGGGCGTCGCACCTTGATCGTCTGCTGATTTTCGAGACGACATGCCGGGCGAGCTCTCCATAATCAGCAGACGATCATGGAGAGCCGCCCCTGACGGGGCGAGGTGAGAGCGGAGGCGGGAGGCAGGGAAGCACCCGGCCCTGTCGAGGGAGAGCACCAGCAGGCTCCCGGGAACCGCCGGTGATCGGCCAGCCGTGCAAGGTCGCGCTCGATCCCGGGAAGCGTGGCCTCCTGCCCGTACGAGGCCGCACTTTCCCTGATCGAGCACGATCTTGTTCCCTGAGCCGGCGCGGTCGTGTCCGTTCGTACGGACCCAGACCACGCCAGGGCCCGCCCGCGCAGGGAGGAAGCCTGAACGCCCGGAGCGGGCCGGCCCCGACGAACCCCCCGCCGAGTCGCAGCGCCGAGCCGAACCGAGGCATGCCGACTTCGACACATGGCCTGACCTAGCCGACGTGCCACTTCTGATTCTCGCTGCCGTTGCAGTCCCAGATGTTGAGCCAGACACCGTTGGCGGGGTCGCCGCCGGGCACGTCGACGCATTTGGCCGGGACGGTGCCGAGGCTGACCAGGTCGCCCGCGCCGTTCAGGTCGAAACGCTGCTTCGCGCTGCCCGTGCAGGTGGCGATCCGTAGGTGTGGGCCGTTGCTGGTGTCCGTGATCTCAAGGCACTTGCCCACCACCCGAAGCGTGCGGTCTGCGGCGAGGGTGAATTGCTCCCCGGCGGCGCCGTGGCATTCCCAGGTCTGGATTTTGGCAGTTGTGGTCGGGGAGCTGTCCGGTACGTCGATGCACGTGCCGCTGCCGTTGTTGATGATGGGTCGGTTGGTGAACCGGGCCTTTGCCGAGGTGCTGCTCTTGGCGGGCCTCGGTGACCTGGGCGGGGTGACACTGACGCGAGGAGAGGGCGAAACGCTCCTGCTCGGCCTGGCAGACGTCGATGCTCCGCCCGGTGACGCCTGTGCCTGTAGCGCGCGGAAGCCCTCCATGATCAGTGAAAGAGCGCCCTGCCCGGCCGCCCACGCATCGTCCGGTGTGGTCCATCCGATCGCGTACGCCTGGCCGTTCTCGGCGACGAAGGTGCGGCTGAGGGTGTGCATCCGCCTCCCGCTGGCGTCGGCGTATGTCCATTCCCGGTCCACCGCCCGGGCCCGGTAGTTCACCTTGTGGAGGTGAACCGGTTTGTAGTCCGGATGTCTTCCGGTCTCGCGGTCCGCCGCCTCTGCGGCCCGGGCGTCCGCCAGGAGATCGGCCTTCGGCACGCCGAGAGCGTCGACGGCCAGCACGCGACGGCTGTTCAGATCGTGGAACTCGACGCGCGTGCCGTCGCGGAGCTGCTGCCAGCCGTCCGGGACCGGTACCGAGAAGCCGGGATCTTGGGTGTAGTAGTGCCATCCGGCCATCGGCGCGTGGGTCGGTGAAGCCGACGTGCCGAGCACCGGGTCGTGCTTGGCGTCGTCGGCCAGGGCGTTGCTGACGAGCGGTTGAACCGCGATGACGCCGACCAGGCCCACGGCCGCGACGGCGGCGATCAGCCAGCGGTTTCGCCTCGTGGCGGCGGTGGTCGTGGTGGCGGTCGGTGTCTGGGCCGGCCTGTCCGGCGGGGCCGTGGTGACGGACGGCTTCGGGGTCGGCTCCTCCTGCGCCGCCGGGCCCGTCGCCGGCGTGCCTGTGGCCGTCGGGCCCGTCGCCGCCGGGCTCGCCGACGCCTGTGCGTACACGTGCGCGTGAGGCGGGGACGGTTCCGCGGGTACCGCCTGACGCAGGAGTCGTTCGGCTTCCTCGGCGTCGATCCGCCGGCTCGGGTCCTTGCGTAGCAGCCCTTCGAGAGCCGGGGTCAGTGCACCCGCGCGCTGGGGTGGCGACGGCGGATCGGTCGCGATGGCGGTCAGCGTCGCGACCGCCGACGACCGCGCGTACGGCGGCCTCCCCTCCACGGCGGCGTAGAGCGTCGCGCCGAGCGACCACAGGTCGGCCGCAGGGCCGATCAGGCCGTCGGTGAGCCGCTCCGGCGGAAGGAACGAGGGCGAACCGAGCACGATCCCGGTTCGGGTCATGCTCGGGTCGTCAGGTGCGGTGGCCAGCCCGAAGTCGGTCAGTACCACCCGGCCGTCATCGGCGAGCAGCACGTTCGCCGGCTTGACATCCCGGTGCAGCAGTCCGGCCCGGTGGGCGGCGCGCAGCGCGGCGAGCAGGGCCAGGCCGATCCGCGCCACCTGGGCCGGCGTCAGCGGGCCGTTCTCGGCCACCACCGAATGCAGCGACCGGGACGGGACGAACTCCATCACGATCCATGGCTCGCCGTCGGCATGCAGCACGTCGAAGATCCGTACCACATTGCTCTGGTCCAGCCGCGCGATCGCCCGCGCCTCGCGCATGGACCGCTCGCGCATCTCCCGCCGCTCGTCGTCCGTCAGACCCGGTGGCGGCACCAATTCCTTGATCGCCACATCCCGGCGTAGCGTCTCGTCGCGGGCCAGCCAGACCCGTCCCATGCCGCCCTGCCCGAGGGGACTGACGAGTCGGTATCGGCCGGCGATCGAACGCTGTGGAGTGTCGGACACAGCCAGGACCGTACCTGCACGGCAATCGATTCCGTGCCCGGGTAGTTGCCCGAAAAGCGACAGTCAGACGCATCACTCGTGTGCGGTCGGCCAGCCCGGGGCGGGTCCGTCGTCCGGGTTGAGCCGGTACAGGTCCCGGACCGCCTCGTAGTGCAACCCGCTGAGGTAGATCGACAGGCCGATCGTGGAGCACACGGGGGGACGTACGAGGTCCCGACGGCTCTGCGGCCTCGCCGGGCGCACTTGAAGCACAAGTTACCGAGGAGTAATGTTCGGGCATGAGTATCGACTCTCGCCGGGTTGCCGCCGGCATGCTGGAGGCCGTGCCCTTCGCCCGTACGCTCGGCGTCGAATTCGTCGAGGTGGCCCCCGAGGCGGAGGGCGGCGTGCGCGCCGTGGTCCGGCTGCCCGACTCGCCGGACACCCACAACCACGTCGGCGGTCCGCACGCCGGGGCGATGTTCACCCTCGGCGAGACCGCCTCCGGCGCGGTGGTGCTGGCCGCGTTCGGCCAACTCCTCGACCGCGCGGTGCCGCTGGCCGTGCGCGCGGAGATCGCGTACCGGAAGCTGGCGATGGGGCCGGTGCTGGCCACCGCGCGGCTCGGCCGGACGGCGGCCGAGGTGATCGCCGAACTGGACGCCGGCCGGCGGCCCGAGTTCCCGGTCGAGGTCGAGATCACCACCGAGGACGGCACGCCGACCTCGGCGATGACCGTGGTCTGGACGCTGCGCCCGAACCGCTGAGCGTGTCGCCACCCCGGCCCCCGCGCGTCGTGAGGTGAATCCGGTTTGCCGGGTCCGGCCGGTGGATAGATTCGAACCGTGCTGGGCCTGCCTGATCATGTGACCGCCTGTCTCTTCGATCTGGACGGCGTGCTGACCCAGACCGCCCGGGTGCACAACGCGGCGTGGACGCAGACGTTCGACGCGTTCCTCCTGCGGCACTCGGCGGCCAGTGGCGAGCCGTACCAGCCGTTCGACCCGGGACCCGACTACAACCGGTACGTCGACGGCCGGCCCCGGGCCGACGGGGTGCGCTCCTTCCTGGCCTCCCGGGGGATCACCCTGCCCGAGGGCGGGCCCGACGACCCGCCGGAGGCGGACACCGTCAACGGGGTGGGCAACCGGAAGAACGTCGTCCTGCTGGAGCGCCTCCGCACCGACGGGGTCGAGGTCTATCCGGGCTCGGTGACGTACCTGAAGGCGACGGCCGACGCCGGCCTGCGCCGCGCGGTCGTCTCGGCGAGCGCCAACTGCCGGCAGGTGGTCGCCGCAGCCGGGCTGGAGCCGCTGCTGGAGGCCCGGGTGGACGGGGTAATCGCCCGCGAGCGGGGGCTGCGCGGCAAGCCGCACCCGGACACCTTCCTGGCCGGGGCGAAGCTGCTGGGGGTCGAGCCGGGCCGGGCGGCCGTCTTCGAGGACGCGCTGGCCGGCGTCGCCGCCGGCCGGGCCGGCGGGTTCGGCTACGTGGTCGGCGTGGACCGGGTGGGGCAGGCCGAAGAGCTCCGCGCGCACGGGGCGGACGTCGTGGTGACGGACCTCGGCGACCTGATCGACAGGGAGACACCCGCATGATCCGAGAACGCGCCTACCCGGTGGAGCCCTGGCACATCCGGGAGACCCGCCTCGACCTGGACGTGCTGGCCCAGTCCGAGTCGGTCTTCGCGCTCTCCAACGGGCACATCGGCCTGCGCGGGAACCTGGACGAGGGCGAGCCCCACGGCCTGCCCGGCACCTACCTGAACTCCTTCTACGAGCTGCGCCCGTTGCCGTACGCCGAGGCGGGTTTCGGCTTCCCCGAGTCCGGCCAGACCATCGTCAACGTCACCAACGGCAAGCTGATCCGGCTGCTGGTCGACGACGAGCCGCTCGACGTCCGGTACGGCGAACTGCTCGCCCACGAGCGGATCCTCGACCTGCGGGCCGGCACCCTGCACCGGGAGCTGCACTGGCGTACCCCGGCGGGCCGGGAGGTCAAGGTCCGCAGCACCCGGCTGGTGTCGTTCACCCAGCGGGCGGTCGCCGCCATCAGCTACGAGGTGGAGGCGGTCGACGGGCCCATCCGGCTGATCCTCCAGTCCGAGCTGGTGGCCAACGAGACCCTCCCGGCGCAGAGCCGCGACCCCCGGGTGGCGGCGGTGCTGGAGTCACCGTTGGTGGCCGAGGAGGAGCTGACCACCGGCGACGGCGGGCTGCTGATCCACCGGACCAAGGTCAGCGGCCTGCGGGTGGCCGCCGCCATGGACCACGACGTGCACGGCCCGCAGCGCACCACCGTCCAGTCGGAGGGGTACGAGGACTGGGTCCGTACCACCATCGGGTGCGTGCTCAAGCCCGGGGAGACGCTGCGGGTGGTCAAGTACCTGACGTACGGCTGGTCGAGCAAGCGGTCGCTGCCGGCGCTGCGCGACCAGGTCGGCGCGGCCCTCGCCGCGGCCCGCCTCGACGGCTGGGACGGGCTGCGCCGCGAGCAGCGGGAGTACCTGGACGAGTTCTGGGACGCCGCCGACGTGCGGGTCGAGGGCGACCCGGAGGTGCAGCAGGCGGTGCGGTTCGGCCTGTTCCACGTGCTCCAGGCCGGTGCCCGGGCCGAGCGGCGGCCGATCTCCGCGAAGGGCCTGACCGGCCCCGGGTACGACGGACACGCGTTCTGGGACACCGAGATGTTCGTGCTGCCGGTGCTCACCTACACCCAGCCGGGCGCGGTGCGCGACGCCCTGTACTGGCGGCACTCCACCCTGGAACAGGCGCAGGACCGGGCCCGGACGCTGAACCTCGCCGGCGCGGCCTTCCCGTGGCGCACCATCGAGGGCCCGGAGTCGTCGGCGTACTGGCCGGCGGGGACGGCCGCGTTCCACATCGCCGCCGACGTCGCCGACGCGCTGCGCCGGTACATGCTGGTCACCGGCGACGAGGGGCTGGCGCGGGAGATCGGCCTGGAGCTGCTGGTCGAGACGGCCCGGCTGTGGCGATCGCTGGGGCACCACGACCGGAACGGCCGGTTCCACATCGACGGGGTGACCGGCCCGGACGAGTACACCGCGGTGAAGAACGACAACATCTACACCAACCTGATGGCGCAGCGGAACCTGCTCACCGCCGCCGAGTACGCGATGCGGTTCCGGGACGAGGCGACCGACCTCGGGGTGACCGAGGAGGAGGCGGCGGCCTGGCGGGACGCGGCGAACGCGATGTGCGTCCCGTACGACGACGAGGTCGACGTGCACGAGCAGGTGGACGGGTTCACCCTGCTCCAGGAGTGGGACTTCGAGCACACCCCCGCCGAGAAGTACCCGTTGCTGCTGCACTACCCGTACTTCGACCTGTACCGCAAGCAGGTGGTCAAGCAGGCCGACCTGGTGCTCGCCATGCACTGGCGGGGGGACGCGTTCAGCGACGAGGAGAAGCTGCGCAACTTCCTGTACTACGAGCGCCGGACGGTGCGCGACTCGTCCCTGTCGGCGTGCACCCAGGCGGTGATGTCGGCCGAGGTCGGCTACCTGGAGCTGGCCCACCGGTACCTGCGCGAGGCCGCGCTGATGGACCTGCACGACCTGAACGAGAACACCCGCGACGGGGTGCACATGGCGTCCCTCGCCGGGGCGTGGATCGCCCTGGTCGCCGGGTTCGGCGGGCTGCGCGACCACGACGGGCTGCTGACGTTCGCGCCCCGGCTGCCGAGCGGGCTCACCCGGCTGGAGTTCTCGTTGCAGTGGCGGGGCATGCGGCTGCGGGTCGACGTCCGGCCGCACCAGGCCACGTACGCGCTGCGGCACGGCTGCACCGACGACGTGGTGGAGCTGCGGCACCACGGCGAGAAGGTGCGGGTGACCTGCGCCGAGCCGGTCACCGTGCCGGTGCCGCCGTTCGACCAGCCCGGCCCCGAGCCGGAGCAGCCGCCCGGCCGGGCGCCCCTGCTGCACCTGCCCGAGAAGGTCAGCTAGCCGACGCTGGCGGGTCCCTGGCCGGGCGGGCGGCGCGCGCCCACCCGACCGGGAAGCTCAGAACTGTCGCCCGTTGGAGGGGCGGCCGGCCGCGTCGCGCGGGGAGACCGTCCGCGGGTCGTCGGAGGTGCGGGCCTGCGCCGCCTCGTCCGCCCAGTCCCGGCCGCGTTCGGCGTCCCGTTCCTGTCGTTCGTCCCGCTCGGCAGTCTGCTGCCTGGACCTGTCCTGCTGTCGGGCCATGACGATCCTCGCGATCCGTCGGGGCGCGGCTGCGCCGGTGCTGCGGTCACCCCGGGCCTTCCCGGCCGGCCGAAGCGCAAACGACGGCAGCGCCGCACTCACTGCTCCAGGTGGCGGGCGAAGCTCAGCCGCAGGTGGTTCTTCGGCCGGGCCCCGACGATCGAGCCGACCACCTCGCCGCGTTGGAACACCAGCAGGGTCGGCATCGACATCACCCCGTACGCCCGGGTGGTCGCCGGGTTCTCGTCCGTGTTGACGGTGACCACGCGCAGCCGGTCCCCGAACTCCACGGCCAGCTCGGCGAGGCTCCGCGAGACCGCCAGGCAGGGCGGGCACCACTCGGCCCAGAAGTCGACGACCACAGGCCGGTCGGCGGCCAGCACCGTCTCGGCGAACGTGGCGTCGGTGACGGCGGTCAGCGGGGGAGTCCCCGTTTCCTGAAGCATGTTTCCTCCCGGTACGCGATGGCCTGGGTGAGCTGGTCGTGCAACTGCCGCCGTACCGCGCCCAGCCGGTCGAGGTAGGCGTCCACCTCGGCGAGCTTGCGACGCAGCACGGCCACGGAGTCCGGGCAGACGTCGCCGGACGAGTGGCCGGCCCGCAGGCAGGCCACGAACGGCCGGATGTCGTCCAGGCCGAACCCCACGGCCAGCAGGGCGCGGATCTCGTGCACCACCCGCAGCTCCGCCTCGTCGTAGACGCGGTAGCCGTTGGCCGAGCGTTCGGGCCGGACCAGCCCCTGCGTCTCGTAGTACCGCAGCGTCCGGGTGCTCGTACCGGCGCGTTCCGCCAGTTCGCCGATCCGCATCCGACCCTCCTTCGCCCGCCCCTGTCCGCCACGCTAGACCTTGTCGCCGGTGTCAAGGCAACGACGAATTCCGGCCGCCGGGGTGGGTAACCGGGCGGGACGAGAAACGGGAAGGGGTGGGCGGATGGCGGCGCGAGGAAAGGCTGGTACGACGACCCGGGGCGGCGAGGTCACGATCCCGGTGGGGGACGCCGGGCTGCCGGCCGACGTGCTGGTCCCGGAAGGGGCGGCCGGGGTGGTGCTCTTCGCGCACGGCAGCGGCAGCTCGCGGCACAGCCCCCGGAACACGGCCGTCGCCGGGGTGCTGCGCGAGCGGACGCTCGGCACGGTGCTGGTCGACCTGCTCACCCCGGAGGAGGACCGGGTCGACGCCCGGACGGCCGAACTGCGTTTCGACATCGGGCTGCTCGCCGACCGCCTGGCCGCGATCGTGGACTGGATGGCCGGCGATCCGGCCCTGAGCCGGCTGCCGGTGGGCCTGTTCGGGGCGAGCACCGGAGCCGCCGCCGCACTGGTGGCCGCGGCGGCTCGGCCCGAGCGGGTCCGGGCGGTGGTGTCCCGGGGCGGCCGGCCCGACCTGGCCGGGCCCGCCCTGTCCCGGGTGCACGCCCCGACGCTGCTGCTGGTCGGCGGCCTCGACGAGCAGGTGATCACGTTGAACGAGGAGGCGGCGGCCGACCTCGGCGAGGTGGCCGAGCTGCGGGTGGTGCCCGGCGCGACCCACCTGTTCGAGGAACCGGGCACGCTGGAACAGGTCGCCGACGCGGCGGCGGACTGGTTCGCCGCCCACCTGCGCGCCGGGGCCTGACTCAGGCGGTGGTGGGTGGCCGCCCGGCGGCGTCCTGCCGGTGCCGCTGCACGGTGTCGATCACCCGGTACGCGACCGCGGTGATCGGCACCGAGACGAACGCCCCGGCGATCCCGGCGATCAGCGTGCCGGCCGTCACCGCCACCAGGATCACCGCCGGGTGCAGTTTGACCTGACGCTTCATCACCAGCGGCTCCAGCAGGTTCCCCTCGACCTGCTGCACGGTGATCACGGCGGCCAGGGCGAGCAGGGCGACGGTGGGCCCCTTGGCGGCGAGCGCCACCAGCACCGCCACGGCCCCGGCCACGGTGGCCCCGATGATCGGCACGAACCCGCCGAGGAAGGTGATCAGGGCCAGCGGCAGGGCGAGCGGCACCCGAAGCAGCACCAGGGCCACGCCGATCCCGATCGCGTCGATCGCCGCGATCAACATCGTCCCCCGGCTGTACGCCCCGAGCGTCCGCCAGCCCACCCGGCCGGCCTCGGCGGCGACCTCCCGGTTCGGCCCGGTCATCCGGCGCAGCACCCAGTGCCACATCGACCGGCCGTCCTTGAGCAGGAAGAACAGCAGCACCAGGGAGAGCAGGACCGAGCCGAGGAACTCGGTGGCCGTCCGGGCCCCGCCGACCGGGTCGGGGGCGCTGCCGCCCAGCCCGTCCCGGGCCTGCTGGATCAGCTTGTCGAGCTGGGAATCGGTGACCGGGAGCGTGGAGGTGACGAAGTCCCGGCTCCGCTGGAGGCCCTGGTCGAGTTCCTGGCTCAGCTCGCCGAACTGGCTCGCCGTCAGGTTCCACACCAGCACCCCGACGCCGACCAGGACGCCCAGCAGGAGCAGCACGGTGAGCAGGGCTGCCGGCGCCGCCGGCAGCCGGAGCCGGCGCAGCAGGAGCAGCACCGGATCGAGCAGTGCGGTCAGGAAGAAGGTCACGGCCAGCGCGATGGCCAGCGGCGCCAGCAGCACGGCGATCTTCCCGACCAGGTACAGCCCGGCGACGAACACCACCAGGCAGGCGCTCCACAGCACCGCCGAGCGGACCAGCCAGGGCAGCCCGGCCCACGCCTGCCGCGGTCCCGTCCCGGTCACCGGCGTGACCGTCCCGGCCAACGCCGGCCCCGGGCGCGCCGTGGGGTTCCCGTCGTCCGTCGTCCCCTCGGGCGTCCGCCCGGCACCGTCCTCGACCACGTCGGTCCTCCTCGGTCTCGGCGACGTCCCTACCCGTCCAGCGACTTCCCGACACCCCACCGTCCGCGCTCGGATCCCGCCGGTGCCGTCACCGACGGGGCGGCCTCCGGTCGGGTGCCCTCGGGCCGTGCCGGTTTGCGACCGGCGGCCCAGGGAAGGCCCTGCAAGGACCGATCTGAGGAGGAACGCATGAGCGACTTCATGGACAAGGCCAAGGACTTCGCCGACAAGCACGACAAGCAGGTCGACCAGGGCCTCGACAAGGCCGGCGACATGGGCGACCGGCGCACCGGAGGAAAGTACGACAAGCAGATCGACAAGGGTGTCGACATGGCCCAGCAGCGCACCGGCGAGGGCGACACCTCGCCGCGCTGACCCACGCAGGTCGCGGCCCGCGCGTCCGAGCGCGCGGGCCGCGACCTGCCGGGGGTACGAATCCACCCCGGCCACTGGCCGAGGATCGACCTCTCTCGCTACGATCCGCATTCGAGGCATGACTCACCGTGGAGTCGGCCCGGCGGTCGGACGGCCCGAAGGCGGGGCCGTGGAGGAGAGGAAGTCATCCGGTGGCCGACACATCCGATGCGACGATCGAGCGCTACCCGTTCAGCGATCCCGACCGGCTCGATCTCGACCCGCGTTACGCCCGGCTGCGCCGCGACGAGCCGCTGATCCGGGTGCGGCTGCCCTACGGGGAGCCGGCGTGGCTGGCCACCCGGCATGCCGACGTGCGTACGGTGCTCGGCGACGCCCGCTTCAGTCGGGCGGCGGCGGTCGGCCGGGACGAGCCGCGCAACACCCCCCGCCAGATCCAGGGCGGCATCCTGGCCATGGACCCGCCGGACCACACCCGGCTGCGTCGGCTCGTCGCCCGGGCCTTCACGGCGCGCCGGGTCGAGGAGCTGCGCCCCCGCACCCGGCAGGTCGCCGACGAGCTGGTCGACGGCCTGCTCGCCGCCGGGCCGCCGGCCGACCTGGTGGCCCATCTGGCCACCCCGCTGCCGATCCGGGTCATCTGCGACCTGCTCGGCGTCCCGGTCACCGACCAGGACAAGTTCCACACCTGGTCGGAGGCGATCGTCTCGACCACCTCGCTGAGCGTCGAGCAGGCCCAGCGGTACATCGACAACCTGTTCGCGTACATGGGCGGGTTGATCGCGCAGCGCCGCCAGGAGCCCACCGACGACCTGATCGGCGCGATGGTCCGGGCCCGCGACGCCGACGACCGGCTCAGCGAGGAGGAGGTGGTGCAGCTCGCCGCGGGGCTGCTCGCCGCCGGCCACGAGACCACCGTGACCCAGATCCCCAACTTCGTGTACGTGCTGCTGCACCATCCCGACGAGTGGGCCCGGCTGCGGGCGGACCGGAGCCTGGTGCCGCGCGCCATCGAGGAGCTGATGCGGTTCGTCCCGCTCGGCGCGACCGCCGCCTTCGCCCGATACGCGAAGGAGGACGTCGAGATCGGCGGGGTGCTGGTCCGCGCCGGTGAGCCGGTCGTCGTGTCGATCCCGTCGGCCAACCGCGACGAGACCGTCTTCCCGGACGCCGACCGGCTCGACCTGGGCCGGGAGGCGAACCCGCACATCGGCTTCGGGCACGGGGTGCACCACTGCGTGGGCGCCCAGCTCGCCCGGATGGAGCTACAGGTGGTGCTGGACGTCCTGCTCGACCGGACCCCGGAGCTGCGGTTGGCGGTGCCGGAGTCGGAGTTGCCCTGGAAGAGCGGCCTGTTGGTGCGCGGCCTGACCGCGATGCCGGTGGCCTGGTGACGGGAAGGAGGAGCAGATGAACGAGGAGGAGACGACCGGCTCCGGGTGGCGGTTGCAGGTGGACCCGACCCGGTGCATCGGCTCGGGAATCTGCGCCGGGACGGCGCCCGGGCACTTCACGTTGGTCGAGGGCCTGTCCCGCCCGTTGGCCGAGCAGGTGAGGCCCGCCCAGGAGGTGATCGACGCGGCCGACTCCTGCCCGATGGAGGCGATCGTGGTCTCCGACGTGGAGAGCCGCCGGCAGATCGCCCCCGGGCCCTGATCCGACGGGTACGGCATCCGCAATCCGGCAGCGCGGCCTTCTGGGGGCGGCCGGATTCCTGTCGGCGGGATGGCCGGCGGCCCGGCGGCCGGCTGCCGCGCGTACCCGAAAGGGCCGGCCCCCCGGGTGGGGACCGGCCCTCGTGGGTCGTGCCGGATCAGGAGCTGTAGCCGCGGCCCGCGATCCAGTTGGCCAGCTCGGCGACGTCCATCCAGTACTCCTGGACGGCCGGGTCCGCCGGGTCGGCGATCTTGATCGTGTTGCCGTCGTCCTTGTACTCCACCACGGTCAGGTAGTGGCCCGGGTAGCTGTGCTCCCGGCCCTCGGTGTCCACCGCGCCGCCGAGGATGTTGGCGACCACCGGCTCATCCGCGTCCACCGCAGCCTTCACGTCTGCCCGTAGCCGCTCGATCTGCTCCCTGGACGCGACGTCCGAGCTGATCTCGGTGGTCCTGTACCTGCCGTTGGTGTACTCGTTCAGCACCCGGGTGATGTCGATGGCGGAGTCGGTGCCGTTCTCGGTCGTGCCGAGCTTGGCGGCCAGTTCGTCCTGGCTGACGGTCCTGCCCTCGGCCGACAGGGCGATCCGGGCCGACGCCGGGCCGCAGTAGTAGAAGTTCGGCTGGGCCTGGTACTCGTAGCCGGCCCGGCGCTCGCTCCTGTCGTCCTTGGTGCTCTTGGTGGTCTTGGTGGTCTTGCCGACGCGGAGCGGCCCGGTCTCGGCCGGGGCCGCGTGCGCCGCCGGCGCGGGGCCGGCGATGGCACCACCGCTCATCAACAGACCGGCGACGGACAGCATGCTCTTGCGCAGAATCGTGTTCATGTCGAAGCTCCGTTCGGGGGTTGCCGCCACGGGGTTCCGGAGACGCAAGCACCGGGAAGGGCGCTCGCCTGACTCGCCGTCGGGGGGGGGCCACAACGCCCGGCCCTCGCCGGCAGTTCCGGGGGGCGTCCACCCCGTGAGGGGCGGTCCTGTTCGGTCGTACGGGGGGTTCAACGCGCTGCCGTTCGCCCCGATTCCGGCCCGAGCGGGCGGGTGAACCGGTCATCCGGTCACAGACTGCCCAGGATTCGGGTCACGGTGATCTCGATGACCACCCGGTGCGGATTGGGACGCGGGGTGCGGTAGCGCTCGGCGTACCGGCGTTCGGCCTCGACGACCGCCGCCGGGTCGGAGCGGACCACCGCCCGGCCCTCGACGGTCAGCCACCGTCGCCCGTCGACGTGACAGACCGCCACCGGGCTGCCGGCCGCACCGGCCGCCGCGACGTGCCGCGCCTTCGCGGACGTACCCGACGTGATCACCCGGGCCAGGCCGGCCTCCGGATCGAGGGTCACCCCGACCGGTACGACGTGCGGCGTCCCGTCGGCCCGCAGGGTGGTCAGGGTGGCCAGGTGCCGTTCCCGGCAGAACGCCGCGACCCGCTCGTCACGGATGCCCAACCGATGCCCGCCCGGCATGACACGCCCCTGTCCGAAGATCCGACCCCGATCATGACACTCCGCGGATCACGGCACGCCCTGTTGTCGGGCGGCGGCCGGTTCAGGGGACCGGGCGACGGGTCTCCTCGTCCCGGGGCTCCGGCCGGCCGGGCAGTCGCCGCTCGGCGGCGCGGTGCTGCTGGACGAGGCGGCCCAGGTAGATCAGGGCACCGGCGAGCACCCCGATGTCGTCCAGGTAGATCGGGTCGGGCAGCACGTCGATCGGGAAGACCGTGTAGGCCAGTGCGCCCCAGAAGGCGACCTTGCCTCCCACGCCCAGCGTGCCGAGCATCTTGCGGGTGCGTACCACCCGCACGGCGAGCAGGATGGCGCCGACCAGCGTCGCCACGACGACCAGGGCGGCGAGCGCCAGCAGCCAGTAGTGCTCGTTCATGCCGCCACGCTAGCCGAGATCACCAAGATCACGCTCGATCTGGGAAACAGGGGCATCAGCGCGGCCGGGAGGCCACTGTTTCCCGGATGGAGCGCGATCTTGGTCTGCCTGGTGCGGTCAGGCGGGGACGGTGGCGCGGCCCCGGGCGGTGACGCGTCCCCGGGCCACGACGGCGCGTCCCCGGGCCACAGTCGGCAGGTCGCGGGTGACGGTCGGCGTCTCGCGGACGAGCACCGGCATCTCGCGGGTCTGCTCGGCGACCGGCGGCCGCCCGTCGGTCACCCCGGGCAGCAGCGGCTGCTCCTGCTCGGCGGGCCCGGTGGCGGCGAACGCCTCCTCCCGGAGGCTGCGCGCGGCGAGGACGGCCTGCTCGGCGGCCCGCCAGGCGGTCTGTTCCCGTTCCCGGGCCGCCTGCTGCCGGGTGCGCAGATGGTCCCGCACCGCGCGGCGCAGCACCAGTTCCTGCTCGACCGGGTGCAGCCGGGGATCCCAACCGCCGCGGTGCGCGAAGACGTCGCTGAGCTGCTCCTCCGACAGATCCCGACGCCAGTACGCGTCCAGCGCGGCCCGGTGCAGGTAGCGCTCGCGGTCGGCGTACTCGGCGGGGGTGCGCTCGGTGTGCGGCTGGGGGAGGCCGGCGGCGGCGGCCAGCCGGCGGACGTCGGCCTCCGCGACCTCGCCCGCCTGCCAGATGGTCTCCATCTCCTCCTGGGCGGACAGCCACTCGGCCCGCAGCCGTTGGGCGGTGGCCGCCGCCCGCTCCGCCGCGGTCGCCATCTCCCCGGCGTAGCGGCGCCGTTCCCGGTCCTCCTCCGCCTGCTCCAGCAGGCTCGGCATGGCGGCCTCGCGGAAGCGCCCGCCGATCACGGAGCGGAACAGGCCCGGCCGGACGACCAGGGTGGTCACCGCGACGGCGACGACGCCGAGGAGGGCCAGCCAGATCGCGGCGGCCCGGGGCACGTCGAGCAGGACGGAGGAGAGTGCGGTCTGCATGGGGAGCACCTCGGGTGGGACGACGTGGACTGACGGTCGGGCCCGCTGTACGGGCGGTGGGCCGCGCGTGAACCGGTGCCGGACGGGGACCTCGCCGGGGTCGTCAGCGCTACGGGTGACGGCGGGCGTGGTCGTCAGCGGCGCGGGAGGGCGCGGCCGTCGGCGGACTCGCGGAGAGCGATGCGGTGCCGGGGCAGTGCCGGTGCGGCGCGGTGCAGCGCCGGGACGGCCCGGATCGGCGCCTGATCGGCCCGGGTCAGTGCCGGGGCGGGCCGCGCCGGACGACGGTGCCGCCGGTCGGGTCCACGGCGGGGCGGTCGACCGGGACGGTCGCCGTCGCGGTCGCCGCCGTCGCGGTCGCCGATCGCCGATCGCTGTCGGGGGCCGGCCGGGCGTGCGGGGCGGCCGGCTCGGTGCGCAGTTCTGCGGCCGGGCCGGACCCGGGGCGTAGCTCGGCCACCCGGCTGGTCACCACGGCGGGGCGGGCCAGCTCGGAGGCGGGGGCGGCGGCAGTCAGGGCGGACACCCCGCCGAGGCCGAACGCGAGGACCAGGGCGGTCAGCGCGAGGCGACCCAGCTCCCGGATGCGGCGCAGCGTCGCCCGCCACGACGGGTGTGCCCCGCGCAGCGTCACCGGCCGGGAGGGGCGGGCGAACGCTGGGGACTGCACCGCACCAACCTATCCCCGTTCCGGTCCATCCGCAGCCTCGGCCGAACGCCGTAGGGGTGAGGCGGGCCACGAACCGGCGCTGTGGACAGACGGACACCGCCGGAATCCGATGGCCGAGCGGCCGGCGGGCACATCGACGGAGCCGGCCGAGCGGCCGGCGGGCCCATCGACCGAGACGGTCCTGTCGACAGTGGCCCGCCGGCCCCTCGTGTCATCGGCCCAGCTCACTCGGCCCGCAGGCCGTCGGGGCGGGTCAGCCGCCAGAGCACCGGCAGGCTCGCGCCGGTGACCAGCAGCACCACCCCACCGCCGAGGCCGGCCCCCAGCGCGACGACCGGCCAGCTCACCGTGACCGGCGCACCGACCATGCGCAGCAGGACCGCCCCGAGACCCAGCCCGAACCCGACCGCGAGGACGAGACCGACCAGCACCGGCACGGCCGACTGCCAGAGCATTGACCAGCTCAGCGTGCTGCGCGGGGTGCCGACGGCGACCAGCATGGCCAGCAGGCGGCGGCGCTCCCGCAGTTGCTCCAGCACGCCGACCAGCATGCTCGTCCCGAGCAGCAGCAGGGTCACCACGAGGCCGACGGCCAGGCCGCGCTTGACGTTGACGTACTGCGTCGACTGGGTGACGTCGGTCAGCGTGCTGACCGTGGCGCGCAGGTCCACCTCGGCGGCGGCGTTTCGCACCCGTTCCAGCGCGTCCGGGTCGCTCGGATCGATGCTGACCAGCGCCTCCGCGCGCAGCCCCGTCCACCGGGAGGCGTCGGCCGCGCCGGGGGTGACCAGCAGGCCGCTCCGTACCCCGCCGACCGGGCCCGGCATCGCGGGAACCGTGCGGGTCCGGGCGGGCACCGTCCAGGGAATCTCGTTCGCGCCCACGGCCATCCGGGTTCCGGGGACGGGCATGGGGCCGAACTGCTCACCGGGCGGTCCCTCGGCGAGGAAGACGTCCCCGTCCGCGCATGAGCCGAGCCGGGCGAACTCGGCCAGCGCGGCGCAGTCGCCGATCCGCACCTCGGCGATCGGGCGCGCGTCCGTGCCGGGCTTCCGCTCCCCGATCGCCGCCGTGGCCAGCGTTCCCACGCTGCTGGTGACGCCGGGGGCGGCGGCGAGCCGGGTCAGCGCGGCCCCGGGGTCGGGCAGGTCGGCGAACCAGACGTACGCCTGGGCCCGCGAGGTGTCCTGGCCGGTACGCGTCGTGAACCGGTCCTCCACGCCGGCGACCAGCATCTGTAGGCCGATGCTGCCGGCCACTGCCACGGCGACGCCGTTGACCAGGCGGGCGGAGGTGGCGCTGTCCAGTTGCAACCGGCGCACCGCGAGCTGCCACGGGACCGGGCCGCCGCGCAGCCGTCCCACCACCAGGTCGATCAGCCAGGGCAGCAGGGTGACCGTGCCGATCAGCACCAGCACCGCGCCGGCCGCCACCTGGTAGTCGTCGCTGCCGGCGGTGCGCTCGCCGACGCCGGTCAGCGGGTACAGCAGCGCCAGGCCGGCGGCCGGCAAGAGCAGTCGCCACCACAGGCGGCGGCGGGCGGTCGTCCCCTGGCGGCTCACCCCGAGGGGTTCGACCACCACCCGGCGCTGGGCGACGAGCGCCACCAGTACCGCGAGCACCGGGACCAGGACCGTCACCGCCGCCACCAGCGGCAGGGACGGGCGCAGGTCCGACGCGTACACGCTGACGTTCTGGAGGGTGAGCAGCGGGGCGAGCTGGCGGCCGGCGGCGAAGAGCGCGCCGCCGACGGCGAGGCCGAGCACCGCGCCGGCCGCCGCCTCCCCGGCGGCGATCCGCCGGATCATCCCGGCGTCTGCGCCGAGCAGGCGTAGGGCGGCCAGCCGGCGGTCCCGGCGGTCGCCGCCGAAGCGGACCGCCGCGCCGACGAAGACCACGACCGGCAGCAGCAGCACCACGAAGGCGACCACGACGAGGACCATCAGGACGGGTGAGAACTCCTCGCTGGGCGGCCCGCCGCCGAAGCGGTCGATCCGCTGCGCCCGGTCCCCGATCAGGGTGTCGCTACCGAGGTAGAAGGCCAGCTCGTGTGGGCCGGTGAGGCCCTGCGCCCCGATGGTGCCGGTGACCCGGGCGCCGCCGAGCCGGGGCGCGAACAGCGGGCCGTCGGGCGAGTCGATCAACTCCCGCAGGGCCGGGGAGACGACCACCTCGCCGGCCGCCGGCAGTCGGGGCACCCCCGGCGGCAGCGGTGCGGCCGGCCCCTCGGGTCGGATGATCCGGCCGCGCACCGGCCGCTCCCGGAACTCGGTGTAGACGGGTGCCACCAGCAGTGTGTTCGCCGCCGCGGCCAACTCCGGGCGGCCTGCCCCGTCCTCCCGGGCGTCGTCCCGCGCCGCCCGCGCGTCGAGGGCTCCCGGCACCGCAGCGGCGAGCAGCAGCATGGCGACCCCGACCCCGACCCCGAGCGCGGTCAGCGCGGCCCGGGTCCACCCGTCCCGGCCGCCCGTGACGGCCATCCGAGCACCCATCAACAGGTCAGCCAGCGCCCCGCGCAACCGGCCGGCCGCACGTCCCGGCGTCTCCGCGCGGGTCACGTCGTCCGGCGTCCGTGGCCCGGTCATGCCGCCCGCTCCAGGTTGCGGGTCCGGCCGTCCCGGACCACGACCTCCCGATCTGAGTACGCGGCCACCCGCGCCTCGTGGGTCACCAGCACCACGGCCGCGCCGGTCTCCCGGGCCGCCCCGGTGAGCAGGCGCATCACCCGCTCCCCGTTGAGCGAGTCGAGCGCGCCGGTCGGCTCGTCGGCGAAGACCACCCGGGGGACGGTCACCAGCGCCCGGGCCACCGCGACCCGCTGGCCCTGCCCGCCCGAGACCTCGCCGGGCCGCTTGCCGGCCACCTCGGCGACCTCCAGCCGACCGAGCCAGTCGGTGGCCCGCCGCTCGGCCTCACGCCGGGCGACCCGTGCCAGCCGCAGCGGCAGGGCAACGTTCTCCAGGCAGGTCAGCTCGGGCACGAGCTGGCCGAACTGGAACACGAAGCCGAACTGCCCCCGGCGCAGGGCGCTGCGCTCCCGGTCGGACATGGCGGTCAGGTCCGCGCCCCGGAAGGCCACCCGGCCGGAGTCGGGCCGGACGATGCCGGCGAGGCAGTGCAGCAGGGTCGACTTGCCGGAGCCGGACGGCCCCATCACCGCCACCACCTCACCGGCCCGTACGGCCAGCGACGCCCCGACCAGCGCCGGCGTCTGGCCGAAGGCGTGGTGCAGGTCCTCGGCGGCCAGCAGCTCCGCTTCGGTCGGGCCCTGCCCGGTCACCGCCCCGCCGGGGGCGGTCGCCGCGCTCACCGCCGCACCGTCGTGGTCAGCTCGTCCAGCCGGGCGGAGGTCAGCTCCAGCCAGCGAAGGTCGGCTTCCAGGTGGAACAGGGCGTGATCGCAGATGAGCTGGTCGGCGAGGTCCCCGTGGGTCTTGCGCTGGGTCAGCTCGCGCATCAGCCGCAGGTGCTCGGCGCGCTGGGTGTCCAGCAGGTCGGCGGCGGAGCGGCCGGTCAGCAGCGCCAGCACCACCTTGGTGTAGAGGGTGCTGTGCAGGTACGGCTCCGGCTTCTCCGGCTGGGACAGCCAGCGCCGCACGTCGGTGACCCCGGCCTCGGTGATCGCGTACCGCTTGCGTTCCGGGCCCTCGCCGGCCTCGACCGAGTCGACCTCGACGAGGCCGTTGCGCAGCAGCCGGGACAGGGTGGCGTATACCTGGCCGAAGTGCAGCGGACGGGCGTGGCCGAACCGTTCGTCGTAGGCGCGTTTCAGGTCGTAGCCGTGGCGAGGGCTGGCCTCGAGGAGCCCGAGAATGGTCTGACCGATTGACATGGCGCGACTATACACACCAGGTATACGCTCGATGTATAGGCAGGCCGCAAAAGGCGCGGGGCCCTCCGGATGGAGAGCCCCGCGCCGTACGGTGAAGAGGACGGGTCAGCTCGCCCCGAGCACCGGCGGGGCGCCGGTGTCGCCGTTCCCCCAGACCATCTCGTCCTCGGTCAGCCAGGTCAGCCGCTCGTCGGACTCGTCCTCGTCGGACCGCCCGTGCCCGCCGAGCACGCCCGCCCGGCCGCCGGAACTCCCGTTCGCGCCGACCCGGCCCACGCCCGTGGCGGCGCGGTGCTCGACCGCACCCAGGCCGCCGGCCGGCCGCGCCGTCACCGCCGCCCCGCCGCGAGCCGACCCGGCCAGCGCGCCGGTGCCGCCGCCGAGCACGCCGCCGGCGGGTGCCCCGAAGAGCGACCCCGCCCCGGCTCCGGCCGACGCAACCGTGGTCCCGCCGCTGACCGTGCCCGCCGGGCCGCCGGCCAGCTGCACCCCGCCGAGCGCCGGCTCGGCGCCGGCGAGCGACGTCCCGGTGTCCGCGGGCGGCGTCCCGGTGCCCGGACCGCCGACGACCGTGCCGACGCCGCCGGGCGTCGGCCCGCCGTGCTCCCCGCCCGGCGGCGACCCGATGTCCGACACGTGCCCCGGGCTGCCCGGGGCGGACACCGTCTTGTGGCCGGTGCCCGGGGTGCCGCTGCCGGAGCCCGGTGCGGCCCCCGGGACGTTGGCCCCGGGGCCGGCGGACGGCGTCGTCGTGGAGGTGGTCGGGTCGAACGGCAGGTCCCGGTCCGGCTCCGGCGGGGTGACCAGCCGGCCGTACGCGGACAGGTCGTAACCGGCGGCCAGCTCGGCCACCACCTGCACCATCCGCCGGTGGGCCTTCTCCTTCTCGGCCTTGTCCTGATTGTGGCCCATGATGCCGCCGACGATCGCGCCCGCCGGGCCGAGGACCGCGCCGCCCTTGATCGCCCCGGAGATCGTCTTGTCGTGGTCGTCGGTCTCGTCCGGGCTCTCCGCGTCCTTCTTCGCGGTGCGCAGGTGGGTGGCCATCAGCGTGAGGCCCTGGCGGACGTCGGTCATCCCCTCGGCGAGGGTGGTCGAGTGGTCGACGACCAGCGACAGCCGGCGCTGGAACTCCCGCCCGGCATCCCCCGTCCAGCCGTTGGCCAGCTTGTCGAGGTCGCCCTTCAGATCGCGGGCGAGGTCGTCGAGGGTGCCCTTCATCGAGTCCCACTTGGCGGCCAGCCCGTCGATCTGGGCGGGGTCGCCGGCCTGCACGGCCTCGTACAGCTTCTCGTGGCTGACGTGCTCGTAGCGCGCGGTGTACTCAGACACGACGCTCCCCCTGCCTGCCCAGCGCGTCGTCGACCCCGCCGAGGACGGCGGCGATGTCGGCGGAGTTGGCCGCGTTGCGCGCCTCGGTGGTCTTGTAGTTGGTCAGGATCGTGCCGGTCGCGCTCTGTGCGGCCCGTACCGCGTCACGGAGCCGCTCGACCTGCTGGACGTAGCTCGTGTGCAGGTCGGAGTAGCGCCGGGCGTTGCTGGTCGCGTCCGTGAACGTGCCCAGCTCCGGAGGCCGGCACTGCGTCTCCGTCTTGAGCTTTCTGAGCACGGCCTCGGCCTCGGTGAGCCGGCCGGCCAACCGCAGATGGAAATCCTCTAGGGACAGTACGTCGACTGTAGTGCGCCCGGTCATGGCAGCATCCCCGTAGTCCTCGTCGATAACCGTTGGCGAGGATCAGGTTAGTGGACGAGGGCCAACCTGGGCGACCCACGAGAGCGCCGCAGATGTGGTTCGGACCCGCCCAGCGCGTCACCCGCCGGTGGCCGGCGCCCCGGTCGTCCCGGCAGACCCGTCCTCGGCGGGCCGGCTCGGCTGCCGGTCCGGCGTGCGGCTCGCGCCCCCAACGGGCGGGCGACCTGCTCCTTCGGCCGGCGCGCTGCCGCTCGCGGGGCCCGGGGCGCTGCCGCTCGCGGGGCTCGGGGCGAAGTACGCGAGCGCGTCCTCCCGCTCTAGGGCGGGGCCCGTCGGCACCAGTGACAGCAGCGACGCGGGCACCGCCAGCGGGGTCACGCCGCCGTACCCGAGGGCGGTCAGCGCGTCGCCCGACCGGGTGCCCAGCGGGTGGCGCACCCCCTGGGCGCCGATCAGGTAGACCGTCGAGCCCGGCGTGCCCGTGCCGCCCTCGCCGGCACCCGGGGCGGCCTGGACCAGCACGCCCTTCCCACCCGGCAGCAGGACCTGCTCGGCGGTGCGGACCGCGTCCCGGGCGCCCTGCCGGACCGGCGTGGCCGGGCTGTTCAGCTCGGCCGGCACCCGGTCGAAGACCTCCAGCGTGGTGGTGGGCGCCGCGTTCACGGACCCCTTCCGGTAGGTGGCGCAGAGCACCGTCCGGCCCGCCTGGACCGGGTGCAGCACCGGCAGCGCCCGTGGCGTCCCATCCGGCTCCACCCGCTCCCGGGTCAGCAGCCGTCCGGCCTGGTCCGGCGTGATGTCGGTGACCCGCCCGCCGTCGCGCAGCAGGAGCAGGGCGGTGACCTCGCCGATCGCGGCCAGCCCCTCCCGGGTCAGCACGTAGTGCTGCTCGGCCGCCCGGAAGACGTCGCCGACCCGGGCCGGGCCGTCGCCCACGGTCAGCCGGCTGGCCTCCCCCTCGCCCGCGATGTCGGGCTCACGGAGCACGGGACCCGCCGGCACGGCGTTGAGCAACTGCGCGCCGACGGTCACCGTGGCGGCACCGGCCATCCGCAGCGCCGCCGTCGCCTGGTCCCCGCCCGCGATCCGCAGCCGGGCGTCGCCGGTGAGCAGGTACCGCCCGCCGTCGGCGGTGACCAGCACCGCCCGGTCGCCGAGCGGCACGCCGCCGGAGAGCGGCCGGTCGATCACCACGTGGGTGGTGGAGCGGCGCGGGTCGGCCGGGTCGGGCACGTCGCAGACCGACCAGGGCAGCCCGATCAGCGACTTGCGGTCGGGCAGCGCGTCGGGGGCGCCGACGATCCCGACGGTACGCCCGCGCGGCCGGTCGGCGATCGACGCCTGCGACATGGTCCGCACCGCCGGGTCCGCCTCGTTGAGGATCAGCCGGGCCGAGGCGTAGTTCAGGGTCGGGTGCAGCAGGCCGTCCACGTAGACGTACGTCGCCCCGGTCTCCCGCTCGATCACCAGGGTGTTCGCCTCCAGCGGCGCGGTGTTGCCGGTCAGTTGGCCGTACGCGCCGATGCCGCCGAGCACCACCGCTGCGGCCACCACGCTGCCGATCACCGCGAGGCCGAGGCGCCGCATGGGCAGGTTCGTGGTCTCCGGATCGCCGGACAGCAGCGCGGAGACGATCCGGCGGGTGACGAAGCGGTACGCCTGCACCTGGTCGCGGCGGGTCCGCATGACTTACCTCCGGCGGGATGGGTCCGCGGCGATCAGGTCCGAGCTCCGCCGCGGGCTTCCCTACGATAAGGGGCCGCCGGCCGGGGAACGGGACCACCGCCCACCCCGTACCGGCTCAGGAAGCCGCCCGTCCAGAAGGGACGCCACCGATGCCCCAGGTCCAGGCGCCACCCGGTCGTACGGCCACCGGCTCGGCCGACCCGCCCGCGCTGCCGGCACCGCCCGACCGCGCGGTCGTCCCGGCCGACCGGCGCAGCCGGGGCCGGCTCGGTCCGGTCGTCGTCGGGCAGTTCGTCGTGGCGGAACTCGGCGCCCTCGCCGTGTACTCCGCCCTCGGCGGCCCCGGTTGGCTGGTCGGGGTCGTCGCTGCCCTCGCGGCGACGGCGGTCGTCGCCGCCTTCGCCCGCCGGGGCGGGCGCTGGTGGTACGAGGACCTGCTGCTGCGCCGCCGGCTACGGCGTCGCCGGGACGGGGCGCGGGCGGCGGTGACGGCGGGTGGCCCCGGCGACTCCCTGCTGGCCGCCCTCGCCCCGGAGCTGACCGTGCTAGAGCTGACCGAGCGGGGCACCCGGCTCGGCATCGGCCAGGACGGCCAGGGCTGGTTCGCCGCCGTGGCGCTGGACCCGCGTCCCGGCGCGCCCGCCGGTTCCGTCGAGGCGGCGGTGGTGGACCGGGCGCTGGCCGTGCTGGCCGAGTTCTCGGCCCCGGTCTCCCTCACCCAGGTCGTCTCACACACCCTGGTCTGGTATCCGGCCCCGGGCGCCCCCCCGGCCGCCCACCGCACCGTCTGGGTGGCCGTACGGCTGTCCGTGCGGGACGCCCGGAACGAGGCGGTGGCCCGGGGCGGCGGGATGGTGGGCGTGCACCGGACCGTGTCCGCCGCGGTCGGCCGGCTCGGCAAGGCGCTGCACGCCGCGGGCCTGAGCCACCGGGTCCTCGGCCGGGACGAGTTGCGCGCCGCGGTCGTCTCGGCGGCCGGCATGGACCTGGCGCCCGCCCCGCAGGCGGAGACCTGGACCGGGCTGCACGGCGGCGGCTGGACCCAGCGCTGCCTGGCCCTGCGCGCCCGCTCCGGGGTTCCCTGGGGCGCCCTGGTGGACGCGGTCACCGCGACCTCCGCCCCGTCCCACACGCTCGCCGCCGTGGTCCGCCCCGGCGGCCGGCCGACCCCGCCCCTGCTGCGCGTCGCGGCCCCCACCGACCACGTCGAGGCGCTGGTCAAGGCGGTCCGGGACGTCGCCCGGCGGGGCGGGGTCCGGGCCCGGCCGTTGGACGGCGAGCACGGCCCCGGCGTCTACGCCACCGCCCCGGTCGCCCTGCGCGTCATCGACCACCGCGCCGAGTGAGGCCGGCACGGAGGGGCGCTCCTCGGGCGGGGCCGAACGGGGTTGGTCCTCGCCCGGCGGTCGCGGGTGGGGGGTCCTCGCCCGGCTGTCACGGGTGGGCCGTCAGGGACGGAGGTTGACGATCCAGCCGTACAGGCCGCAGACCCAGGCCGCGAGCGGGACCAACGAGATGATCAGCAGGATCTCGACGATGTCCAGGAGCCGGCCCCAGACCGGCGAGATCCGCTTGCCCGCCACGGTCAGCCCGTAGATCAGGCTGATCACGGCCGCCACGACCAGGCCGCCGAGGACCACGCCGAGCCGGAGCGCCGTGGAGCCGGCGGCGAAGGTGGCCGCCGCCGCCAGGCCGAGCCCGACGGTGCCGGCCAGGAGCACCGGGACGCGCTGGGCGCGACCGATGAACGGCCGGGCGCGCAGCAGCGACAGCAGGGCCAGCACCAGGCAGAGCAGCGTCGACGGCAGCCGGCCGTCGACGGCGAGGACGACCTCCCCGCCCAGCACCAGCAGCGCCACCGTCCACAGCAGGCCGGTGAGGAACGCGTCGGCCCGCTCGCTGAGCCGCAGCACCTGGCGGCCGTCCACGGTCTCGGTGTCGGTCTTCAGGTCGTCCGGGCCGGTCGGGATGGACGGGACGGGCAGCCGGGCCAGCCGGTAGGACGCCATCGGCAGGGCCGGCAGGGTGGCGAACGCGACCGTGGCGACCACCGCGGCGGCGGCCGGAGCGCCGACGGAGAACGCCAGGCTCACCACCGCGCCGAGGCCCACCGCCGCGCCGACGGCGGTCGCGCCGAAGAAGAGCGGGAGCCGGTCGCCGACCGCCAGCGCCGCGACCGCACCGAACACCACCACGGCGGTCGCCGCGAGCAGCACGTGCGGGCTGGCCAGCCCGGTCAGCGTCCGGTCACCGGCCAGCACCAGCAGGCCGCCGGTCGCGGCGTGCCCGATGCCGGCCAGGGCGAGCACCGAGCCGGTCCGGCTGTCACCGGCGGCCCGGGACAGCACCGCGGCGCTGACCACCAGGGCGACCGCGACCAGCAGGGCGGCGATCGCGCCGGGAAGCTGCGGCGGGCCGGCGAACAGCGCCGCCAGTGCCCCCGCGGACAGGGCCGCCGCGGCGAAGAGCACCGAGAACGAGCGGGTGGTGCCCACCTGCCAGCTACCCGGGCGCTGGTTGGTCGCGGTGGCCACCGCGTCCACCACGTCGTCGAAGACGATCTCCGGGGCCGCCGCGACACGGGGGGTGAAGTAGAGCACCTCGCCGTCGCGGAGGCCGAGCTGCGCGGCGGTACGGCCACCGTCGAGCGGCTGCCCGCCGAGCCGGGCGAGGCTCCAGCCGCCGTGCCGGACCCCGTCGTCGGCGAGGTCCTCCCCGGCGTGCCGGAGCAGGGTCGGCAGCAGGTCGGCGAGCGGCACGTCGGCGGGGAGGGCGAGGTCCATCCGGGTCCGGGGCGCCACGATGGTGATCCGGCTCAGACCACCGGCCGCCGTCTTCGTCGCCACTGTGGCCTCCTCGCGCTCGCCTACGCTCCACCCCACCGGGGCGGCACCGCCCCGTGGGTCCACGACGCCCACGGGAGATTACCTACGATGGCGTCCACGTACGATGCCCACCCGACGGCCTGCGCTCGGTCGTCGTGGCCCCCCGGCCGCACCTCGCGCCGTGCCGGTCGGTGTCCGGGCCGCTTCTGGGGAGGAGACAGCCGTGAGCACCGTGGTGTTCCGCCGGCTTCCGCGCCAATCGGGGCCCGCCCTGCCGCGTGGTGAGGTGCTGCTGGAGTCCCCGCCCGAGCTGCCCGAACAGACCCCTCGGGGGATGGGGCAGCTACTGATGATCCTGCCGATGGTCTGCGGCGTCGGCGCGATGGCGTTCCTCTACGCCGGCCGGGGCGGCGGCATGATGACGTACGTCGCGGGCGGGCTGTTCGGCGTCTCGATGCTCGGCATGGCGCTCGGGTCACTGAGCAACGGCGGCAACGACAAGGCCGAGCTGAACGCCGAGCGCCGCGACTACATGCGCTACCTCGCCCAGATGCGCAAGCGCACCCGGCGCGCGGCCGAGCAGCAGCGGGCCGCGATGGCCTGGCGGCACCCGGAGCCCGACGCGCTCTGGTCGATCGCCGCGTCCCGCCGGCTCTGGGAACGGCGGGTCACCGAGGACGACTTCGGCGAGGCCCGGATCGCGGTCGGCCCGCAGCGGCTCGCGGTGGAGATCGTGCCGCCGGAGACCAAACCGGTGGAGGACCTGGAGCCGATGAGCGCGATCGCGCTGCGCCGGTTCGTCCGGGCCCACTCGACGGTGCCGGGCCTGCCCACCGCGCTGTCCGTGCGGGCGTTCTCCCGGGTGGTGTTGCGCGGCGAGCGCGAGCCCGTGCTCGACCTGGCCCGGGCGGCGCTGGGCCAACTCGTCACCTTCCACGCCCCGGACGACCTCGTCGTCGCGGTGGTGGCCGCCCCGGAGCGGCAGCCGGCCTGGGACTGGGTGAAGTGGCTGCCGCACGCCCAGCACCCCGGCCGCGCCGACGCGGCGGGCGCCCGCCGGCTGGTCTTCGCCACCCTCGCCGAGGCCGAGGAGTCCCTCGCCGACGAGCTGGCCGGCCGGCCCCGGTTCTCCCCGGAGGCGAAGCCGCTGACCACCGCGCCGCACGTGGTGGTGCTGATCGACGGCGGCGAGGTCGCCGCGACCTGCCACCTGACCGGCCCGAGCCTGCTCGGCACCACCGTCGTCGACCTGTCCGGCACCGTCCCCCGGGACGCCGGCCGCTGGCTGCTCTGCCTGGACGTCGGCGACGGCGCCGCGCTCGACCTGGTCCGGGGGGCGTCCGTGTCGCGGCTGGGCCAGCCCGACCGGCTCACCGTGGCCGCGGCCGAGGGACTGGCGAGGCAGATCGCCCCCTACCGGCTCTCCCAGCAGCAGGCCAGCGCCGACGAGCCGCTGGCCCGCAGCACGGAGCTGCCCGACCTGCTGGGCATCGGCGACGCCGCCACGGTCGACACCCAGCGGACCTGGCGCCCGCGCAGCCAACGGGACCGGCTGCGCATCCCGCTCGGCGTGGGCCCGGACGGCAACGTCGTCGAGCTGGACTTCAAGGAGTCCGCGCACGAGGGCATGGGCCCGCACGGCCTGGTCATCGGCGCGACCGGCTCCGGCAAGAGCGAGTTGCTCCGTACGGTGGTCGCCGCGCTCGCGGTCACCCACTCGTCGGAGGAGCTGAACTTCGTCCTGGTCGACTTCAAGGGCGGCGCGACGTTCGCCTCGCTCGACGCGCTGCCGCACACCAGCGCGGTGATCACCAACCTCTCCGACGAGCTGCCCCTGGTCGACCGGATGCGCGACGCCCTGGCCGGCGAGATGAACCGCCGCCAGGAGGTGCTGCGCGCCGCCGGCAACTACGTCTCCCGGTTCGAGTACGAGAAGGCGCGGGCCGCCGGTGAGCCGCTGGACCCGATGCCCAGCCTGCTCATCATCTGCGACGAGTTCAGCGAGCTGCTCGCCGCGAAGCCGGACTTCATCGACCTGTTCGTGATGATCGGCCGGCTGGGCCGGTCGCTCGGCGTACACCTGCTCCTGGCCAGCCAGCGGCTGGAGGAGGGCAAGCTGCGCGGCCTGGACACCCACCTGTCGTACCGGATCGGCCTGCGCACCTTCTCCGCGGTGGAGAGCCGGATCGTGCTCGGCGTGCCGGACGCGTACGAGCTGCCCAGCGCCCCGGGCCACGGGTACCTGAAGACCGACACCACCACCATGCTGCGGTTCCGGGCCGCGTACGTGTCCGGGCCGTACCGGGCGCCGGGGGAGCAGAAGTCGTCGCAGGCGCTGGTACAGCGGCGAATCGTGCCGTACAGCACGGACTTCGTGCCGGTGCGCGCCCCGGAGCTGACGGTGGAACCTGTGGACGAGCCGGAGCAGCCGGCGGACGGCAAGGCCGTGGCGATGCTCGACGTGCTGATCGACCAGCTCGCCGGCCGGGGCCGCCCGGCCCACCAGGTCTGGCTGCCGCCGCTGTCCGAGCCGCCGAGCCTGCTCGACCTGCTCAGCCCGCTCGCCGTCGACAAGACGTACGGCCTAACCACATCGGGCTGGCAGGGCCGGGGCCGGCTCACCGTCCCGGTCGGCGTGGTCGACCGCCCGTACGAGCAGCGGCGCGACCCGATGATGGTGGAGTTGGCCGGCGCGGGCGGCAACGTGGTCATCGTCGGTGCCTCGCTCAGCGGCAAGAGCACCATGCTGCGGTCGATGCTGGCCTCGCTGGCGCTCACCCACACCCCGCGCGAGGTGCAGTTCTTCTGCCTCGACTTCGGCGGCGGCGCGCTGCGCAGCCTTGAGGGGCTGCCGCACGTGGCAGGCGTGGCCGGCCGGCGGGACACCGAGGCGGTCCGTCGGACGGTCGCCGAGGTGGTCGGGATCATCGACGAGCGCGAGCAGCGGTTCGCCCAGCACGGCATCGACTCGGTGGCCGGCTACCGCCGCCGTAGGACGGCCGGCGAGTTCACCGACGACCCGTTCGGCGACGTCTTCCTCGTGGTGGACGGCTGGAACACGCTGCGCCAGGAGTACGAGGAGCTGGAGCAGACCATCACGAACCTGGCCAACCGGGGGCTGGGTTTCGGCATACACGTGGTGGTCACGGCGGTGCGCTGGGCGGAGATCCGGATGAGCATGCGGGACCTGCTCGGCACCAAGCTGGAGCTGCGGCTCGGCGACCCGACCGAGTCCGAGATCGACCGCCGGGCCGCGCAGAACGTCCCGGAGAAGACCCCGGGCCGCGGCCTGACCCGCGACAAGCTGCACTTCATGGCCGCGGTGTCCCGGATCGACGGCCGCCGGGACGTCGACGACCTGACCGAGGCGTCCGTCGCGTTGGCCGGGCATGTGGCGCGGGCGTGGCCGGGCACGCCGGCCCCGAAGGTCCGGCTGCTGCCGCGCCGCCTGCCGCTGCACGAGCTGACCCGGGTCGCCGACCGGTCGGCGCCCGGCCTGCCGATCGGTGTCAACGAGTCGGCGCTCGCCCCGGTGTACCTGGACCTGGCGACCGAGCCGCACCTCACGGTCTTCGGTGATGCCGAGTGCGGCAAGACCAACCTGCTGCGGGTGATCGCCAAGGGGATCGTCGAGCGGTACACCCCGGCGCAGGCGCGGCTGGTCATCGCCGACTACCGGCGCGGCCTGCTGGGCGCGGTGGAGGGTGAGCACCTGCTCGACTACGCACCGTCCAACCAGGCTTTCGGCCAGGGGCTCGCGTCGATCCGCAGCGCCCTGTCGAACCGGCTGCCCGGGGCGGACGTCACCACCGCCCAGCTGCGCGACCGGAGCTGGTGGAAGGGGCCGGACCTCTACGTCCTGGTGGACGACTACGACCTGGTCGCCTCCGGCGGCAGCAACCCGCTCAGCGCGTTGCAGGAACTGCTGCCGCAGGCCCGCGACATCGGCCTGCACCTGATCATCACCCGCCGCGTGGGCGGCGTGGCGCGGGCGTTGTACGAGCCGGTGCTGCAACGCCTCCGCGAGCTGGACTCCCCGGGCCTGCTGATGTCCGGCAACCGGGAGGAGGGGGCGGTCTTCGGCACGTTGCGGCCCAGCCCGCAGCCGCCGGGCCGGGGCACTCTGGTGCGCCGGCGGGACGGTCAGCAGCTGATCCAGACGGCCTGGTCCGAGCCGGCCTAGGGTCGGACGTCGGGCATTCCTCCGGTAGCGTCGGGCCGATCGTCGCTTGTGAAGAGAGGACCGTGGTGAGCACTTCGCGGGGTTACGGCGGCGCCGGGGGCGCCATGGAGAACATGCTGCGCCAGGCGCAGGAGCAGCAACGTCGGCTCGCCGAGTTCCAGCGGCAGCGCGCCGAACTGCGGGTGACCGGGGAGAGCCCGGACGGCCTGGTCCAGGTCACGGTGAACGGCGAGATGAAGGTCGGTGACATCGAGATCAACGCCCGCGCGATGCGGCTGGACAGCTTCTCCCTCGCGGAGTCGCTTCAGGCCGCCGTCGACGCGGCGTACGCGGCCTTCGGTGAGCGCCAGCAGGAGCTGCTGACCGATATGCTCGGCGGCTCCGAGCTGGTCCGCCAGGCCCAGGAGGGCACCCTCGCCCCGGAGGACTGGTTCCGCCAGTTCGGGGTGGACCTGGCCGATCCGTTCCGCGGCATGCGCCGCTGAGCCGGGAGGAGACACGGTGGCTAACAAGGTCGACGTCGACGCGATCCGCAAGGCGAGCACCAAGCTCGCCGCCGCGGACGGCCCGATCCAGTATCTGCGCAACGTGCAGGCACTGCTGGAGAGCGTGAAACTGCCGGGCGGGTCGCTGACCCTTTTCGGTGACACGACCGTGCAGGCCCACAACGCCTCGGTCGACGGTCACCTCGACAACGTGAAGACCGGCATCGCGCACCTGAACAAGGCGGCCGAGCAGCTTGAGCAGACCGCCAAGAACTGGGAGAAGTCGGACCAGCCGTGGGTGGTCAAGTGACCGGCCGGCCGCATGACGGGGGGAACAACTGATGGCGGAGCTCCTGATCGCCAACGCGTCCGGAGCGGTGACCGGCACGCACACGGTCGCCACTACGACGGCGCCGGTGCGGGGGCTCCTCCCCGCGGCCCGGGCCAACTGGGTCTGGCTGGTCGGCGCCGGGGTCCTGGGGGTGATGATCGCCTACCTTGAGACGTTCGACAACGACGAGGTCAACAAGTCCATCAAGGACTGGGGCGACGCGGCGCGCCTGCTCGGCGGGGACCAGTTCGGCGCGGCGCTGGATCAGGTGCCACCGTCCGACACCGAGTGGGACTTCGACGACCGGGACGCGTTCGAGCTCTTCCTCCGGAAGCTCGGGGCGGAAATCAACTCGCTGGCCGAGGCGTTCAGCGCCAACAAGGACACCCTGACCTCCGCCCGGGACGCCTTCAACGACGCCGTGGACGCGCTGGTCGAGGCGCTCATCCCGATCCTGATCGCGGTGATCGCGTCGGTCGCCCTCCAGGCGTTCCCGCCCACCGCGCCCATCGCCGAGGCGATCGGGGTGGCCGGGATGACGGTGAGCGTGGCCATCCTCGCGCTGATCTTCGGGGACATCAGCTCGATGTTCACCGCCGTCATGGCCGGGTTCCAGAGCAACAACCGGTTCGCCTTCGTGTCGGACTCCCGCCCGGGTTGGGCGCCCACCGGCTCGGATCCCGATATCAAGGACATCAAGATCGACTGGGTTCAGGACTCCAAGTTCTACGAGTGACCGAGAGGCGGCGACATGGCCAGAGTGGTTCTGGGGCTCTTCGTGTACTGCCTGGTGACCATCCCGGTCTTCCTCGGGCTGGCCCTGGTCGCCCAACTGGCCCGGGTGACCTGGGCGAAGCGGGCCAGCGAGGCGGTGCTCCTCACCGGCGTCGCCGCGCTGATCCCGGTGGTGCTGGACCGGGCGTTGGAGAAGCCGGTGCTCTGGGCGGGCGTGGTGCTGCTGGTGGTGCTGCTGGTGGCGGGCGTGGTGATGCACGTGAAGTCGTACTCCCGGCCGTCCTGAGGCCGGCGGCGGTCCGGATCGGTTCCGCGTCCGCCGCACGGTCCGCACCGGAGCCCGCCGTGGTTCCCATCTGCCCGGGAGCGACGGTAGGGAGCCAGGGCTGCGCCGGTTGGACGGAATCGGTTACCGTCTCATCCAGAGTGTCCGTCGGTGGGGTTGGTTGCCTTGCGGCGGGGGAAGGCGCGGCAGAGTTCCGCCGCCACAACGATGACGGAGGGGTGTGAAGCATGGCGTTCGAGGTCGAAGCATCGACTCTTCATACCGCGGCGAATGACGTGCGGTCCACGCGTAGCGAGGTCGACGGCGAGCTGAAGAAGCTGTTGGGCGTGGTTGACGACCTGGCGATCGCCTGGAAGGGGCAGGCGTCCGGAGGCTTCCAGATGCTCATGAAGCGCTGGAACGAGGACACCGGGCTGCTGCTGACGGCGATGGACAACATCGCCGACCTGCTCGACAAGTCCGGCACGACCCACCAGGTCAACGACGAAGAGCAGCAGCAGATGCTGGACAAGTTCCACTCTGCTCTGAACCCGTGACCGGCAGTCAGGCGCAGAGGAGGAAATCGTGACGATCAAGGTTGACTACGCTGTCCTCGAGAGCAGCAACCAGCAGATGACGGCCATCGCGCGGACTCTCGACGAGAAGCTCGACACGCTGCGGAGCATGCTGACCAGGCTCCAGTGGGAGGGCGAGGACCGCGTCGCCTACCAGCAGCACCAGGCGCAGTGGGACACCGCCGTCCGGGACATCAACAAGATCCTGAACGAGATCGGCGGCGCCGTCGGCATCGCCCGCGCGAACTACGTCAGCACCGAGATGAGCAACTCCAAGGTCTGGAGCTGAGATAGTTACCGGCGCGGCTCCGGTCCGGCTCGACCGGACCGGAGCCGTTCTGCGTGACGGGTCGACGAGGGTCCTGGGGGAGCGATGCGTACGGGGAAGCACCGCCGGCCGCTGCTGCGGTCCGCCGGCGCCGTGCTGGCGCTGGTAACCGCCGCCGGAGCCGGCCTCCTGGTGGGGCCCGCGCCGGTCCGCGCCGCCGACACGGTACGCGGCCTCCAGTGGTACCTCGACACGCTGCGCATCCCCGAGGCGCACAAGCTGACCAAGGGCAAGGGCGTCACCGTCGCCGTGGTCGACGGAGGGGTGCACGCCGCACATCCCGATCTGAAGGGCCAGGTCCTGCGGGGCACCTCCCTCTCGAAGGACGTGCCGGCCGACGGTCGTTCCGACCCGGACCGCGAGAACGGCCACGGCACCAAGATGGCCGGCATCATCGCCGGGCGGGGCGGCGGCTCCATGCACCAGCTGGGGATCGCGCCGGAGGCGAAGATCCTGCCGGTGGCCCTCGGCCTGCCGCGCGACTGGGACATCGCGGGCGGCATCCGCTGGGCCGCCGACCACGGCGCGGACGTGATCAACCTGTCCGTCGGTGCCACCGGCAACGATCCGCAGGTCACCGAGGCGGTGCGGTACGCGCTCGGCAAGGGGGCGGTGCTGGTGGCCGCCGCCGGCAACCGCCGCACCGACCGGGCCGTGCCGCTGCCGGCCAACGTTCCCGGCGTCCTGGCCGTCGGTGCCACCGGGAGGACGGGGTCCCTCTGGAGCGGGTCGGTCACCGGCCCGGAGGTGGGGCTGGCCGCACCCGGCGAGCGGATCATCGGCCCGGTGCCGCCACCGGTCTCGCCGAACGGCTACGGCGTGACCGACGGGACCAGCGACGCGACGGCGGTGGTCTCCGGGATCGCCGCGCTGGTGCGGTCCCGCTATCCCGATCTCGACGCCGCCGACGTGGTGAACCGGCTGATCCGCACCGCGCGGGACCAGGGCGCCCGGGGTCGCGACCCGGAGTACGGCTTCGGCTCGGTCGACGTGCTGGCCGCGTTGACCCGCTCGGTGCCGAAGGTCGACGCGAACCCGCTGCTGACCGGTGCCTCGCCGACGCCCCCGGCGGCCTCCGGCGAAGGCGGGGAGGACGGCGACGACGGGCCGGCGATCTCCGTCGGACTGGCCGACAACGCACCGATCCAGCTCGGGCTGTGCCTGCTCGCGGTGCTCCTCGTGGGCGCGGTGGTCGTGGTGCTGATCGTGGTGAACCGGCGGGCGGCGCGGCGCCGCGTGCCGCAGGCCCGGGTGGGCGGCCCACCGCCGCCGCCCGGCCGGCCGCCACCGGGTCACAGCCCCTGGCCGCACCAGCAGCACCCGCACCAGCCGCGACCGCTCGGGCAGCCGACGGCCCCGCAGCCGTACGGGCCGGCGGGCCGGCCGGGCCCGCAGCCGGGCGGCGGGCCGGCCGGGGTTCCCCCGGCGGACCCGCAGCCGCGTTGACACCGACACCGTAGACACGGGGCCAGGGGAGGGCATCATGAGCGACGAGGACAACGATCCGGACCGGGTGAACGTCGATTTCGCCGTCCCGATTCCGGTCAACCCGATGTTTCCCGGGGTGGGCGACATCCGTGGGATGAGCTTCGACCGGATCGGCGTGGACCAGGCCGAGACGCCGTCCGGGCTGGTCGCCGGGAGCGGCGAGAAGGGCGTCGAGACCGAGTGGAACGCCGGCAGCATCGACTCGGCCATCATCTGGCTGGAGACGCACGCCGGCTACCTCCACCGGCTCTCCTACGACATGGTCGACATCAAGGAGAAGCTCGGCGGCGACCAGGCCATGGCGGGCAAGGGGCCGCTCGGCGGCTTCCAGTACGCCAAGCAACTGGCCCAGCAGCACCAGCAGGTGTACGCCAGCACGGAGAGCGGGCTGCGCACCCTCTCGGAGAACCTGTACACGGCCGCCGAGGCGCTGCGCACGGTCAAGCAGAACTACGAGACCGCCGAGGGCGCGAACGCCATGACGGCCCAGGAGATGCAGCAGGCCTTCAACGATGCCGCCCGCGGCGGCGACAGCTAGAGCGGGGGTAACGGGACGTGGGGAAGAGCTGGGAGGACATGGCCCGCGAGGTGCTCGTCGAGGGCCGGCCGGCCGACGTGCAGAGCGCCGCGCTGGGCTGGAAGGAACTGATCAAGAACCTCGATCAGGTCCGGGAGAGCCTGGAGACGAACGTCAAGGACATCGGCGTGGTCTGGAAGGGCCCGGCGTACGAGTCGTTCAAGACGCACATCGAGGGGTTGGCGAAGAGCGCGAAAACCATCGTCGAGGACGTCGACAGCCCCGGCCGGGGCAAGGTCAGCATCGTGACCACCCTGGAGACGGCAGCCAGCCAGCTGGAGCAGGCGCAGAGCAAGATGCCGATTCCGGCGGCCTGTGTCGGTGACGTCATGGCGGCCCGCAACGGCGAGGTCACCCTTGGGGTCGGGCTCTTCGAGACCCGGGTCAAGGCGGACCTGATGGGTAGCTGGCCCGTCGAGCAGCTCGGCAAGCTCGGCGACTGGGTGACCGGCTGGTTCTCCGACCAGGAGGGCGAGGCCCGCAAGGCCTACAACGAGGTGAACGACAACTTCAGGGACCGGACGATGGAGGCCCCGACCTCGGTGACCCCGGGCACCCGCACGGATCTCAAGCCGGACGTACCCGATCTGGGGGGTGGCCCGGGTGGCGGTGGCGGCGGCGGTGTGCCGAAGGTCGGCGGGATGCCGGGCACCGGCGGGATCGGCGGTGGTCCCACGGCCGACGTCGGCAAGCTGCCGGACCTCGGCGGCGGTCCGGACCTCGGGTCGACCGTCCACCCCGACCTGTCCACGCCGGGCATCGGCACGGGGAACCTCCCCGACACCGACTACCCGGGCCCAGGCGGGCTGGACGACGGCTACGGCACCGGCCTGGCCGGCGCCGGCGCGCCGACCACCACCGGACTCGGTGCGGGCGGCGGGCTGGGTGGTTCGGGGCTGGGCGGTGGCAGCAGCGCCGGCCTGTCCGGCGGCGGCGTGGGCGGCGGCATTCCCGGCGGCGGTGCGCTCGGCAAGGCGGTCAGCCCGGGGCTGCCGCCGATGATGGGCGGCGGGGCGGCCGGCGCGGGCGGAAAGGGCGCGGGTGGCCGGCTCGGCGGCAAGGCCGGCGTGGGCGGCATGATGTCCCCCGGCATGGCGGGCGGTGCCGGTGGCCGGGGCGCGGGCGGCAAGGCCGCGGCCGGGGCCGGTCGACCGGGCGGCGCGATGGCCGGCCGGGGCGGCATGGCCGGGGCGGGCCACGGCGGCGCCGGCTACGCCGAGGAGGAGCAGCCGCGCAACACCTGGCTGGAGGAGGACGAGGACATCTGGGGCGCGGGCGGCGACGGCGGCCCCGGCATCCTTCGCTGACCGCCACCCCCGCACAGGTCGATCATGGGGTTGCCGGCCCCGCCTCGCGGCCGGGGCGACGATCTCATGATCCTTGTGCGGGGGTGGGCCGGCGTCCCGGCCGCCAGCCGCGTCGCCGGCCCCGGACCAGGATCGGCTTGGCGGCGAGCAGCACACCGGCCAGCAACGCGCCCACCACGGCCACCCAGACCGCCACGGACCGTTGCCAGCCCAGCGGGTCCCCGGGCGGGGCCGGTGCGGCCAGCGCCCCCGGCGGCGGGTCGGTGCGCGTGCCGAGCAGGCTGGTGACCGCCCGGTACGGGTTCACCACCCCGTACCCGACCTGGGCGTTGTGTCCGTCCGGCGGGTTGTCCGCCGTGCGGGTGAGCCGGGCTGCGACCTGTTCCGGGGCGAGATCCGGGTACGCGGCGCGGACCAGCGCGGCTGCGCCGGAGACGTATGCGGCGGCGAAGCTGGTGCCACCCTGCGGCTCGGCGAGGTACCCCTGCCCCCGGGGCGCCGGGCCGAGGATGTTCAGCCCCGGCGCGGCGATGTCCACGTAATCGCCGCTGACCGAGCTGCCGACGTGGCCGCCCTGCTCGTCGACCCCGGCGACGGCGATGACCCCGGGGTAGGCCGCCGGGTACGCGGGCAGGTTCTGCTGCTGCTCCTGCCGGTTTCCGGCGGCGGCCACCACGACGACCTTGTTGTCCAGGGCGTACTCGACGGCGGCGGCCAGCTCCGGGCGGGGCAGCGTGACCAGCGACAGGTTGATCACGTCGGCGCCCTGGTCGACGGCCCAGCGGATGGCCTGGGCGATCTGCGCCGGCAGGTTCTCGTCGTTGGTGCGCTTGGTGTCGGGCAGCACGCGTACGGGCAGGATGCGGGCGGCCGGGGCGATGCCGGTGAACGGCGAGCCGGTGCCCTCCCGGCCGGCGATGATGCCGGCGACCATGGTGCCGTGCCCGGCCTCGTCGCACTGGCCCTCGCGCGAGGGCAGGTTGTTGAAGTCCCGCCCGGGGCGCACCTGCCCGCGCAGCAGCGGGTGGGTGGCCGAGACGCCGGAGTCGATGACCGCCACGGTGACGCGCTCGCCGCGGGTGATCCGCCACGCCGCAGCCGGGTCCAACCGGGACAGCGCCCAGGGGGTCTCGGTTGGTGCGGGGTTCCCGCTCGGCCCGCACACCGGGGCGGCCCAGGCCGGCGCGGGGGGCGGGACAGCGATGCCGAGCAGCGCCGCCGCGAGTCCACACAGGAGCGCGGACCGCGCCCGCCCGGTACGCCCGTTCACTGCCATCCCCCTGGCCGGGTAGCTCCCGCGCACCGGCAGAGAGTACCGCCGCGCCGCCCCCGGCGGGGACACGGGCTCCGGCGGCTCAGGAGTCGGCGGCCTTCCCGGTCTGCTCCCCGGTGAAGAGGGCGAGCAGGTCGCCGACCTGACGGTCCGACTCGGCCGGGTGGCGGAAGTGGCCGCTCGGGTTGACCGTGTACTCGTTGCGCCGGCCCACCCGGGTACGCCGGAGATAGCCGCCGGCCTCCAGGTCCGCCACGATCGCCTGGGCGGCCCGCTCCGTGACGCCCACCTCGTCCGCGACGTCGCGCAGCCGGGCGGTCGGGTTCCGGGCGATGGCGAGCAGCACGTGCGCGTGGTTGGTGAGGAACGTCCAGTTCCGGGTGCTCCCGCTCGCGCCAGCCGTCGTCGTCATGTCCGACATGCTATGGCGAGGCCGCCCCGCGTACTCCCCTGGGCGGCCGGCTGCCCCTGCGGTCCCGGCCGGATCGGGGCGTGGGGGTGGCCTTCGCGTGCCGCTGCCGCATCGGGGCCGGGGGCAAGAACTTCCCAACGTATGAAATGCGTATCACGTAACGCTTGACGTGCCTTTAGCTGCGTGTGACGGTGGAGGAACTGGTCGTGCGGCCGAAGGGCAAGGTGGTGGGGCATGAATCATTCGAGCATGTCGATGACCGAGGCGGGGTTGGGACGGGCCGACCCGTCGCCGGCCGCTCGCCCGGGCGATCTCGGCCCGCTCGCTCCCGGCCAGGCCCTCGCGGAGTTGCATGCCGGAAACCACCGGTTCGTCACCGGGATGCCGCGCCACCCGAACCAGGACGCCGGCCACCGGGCGGCCGTCGCCGACGGCCAGCACCCGTTCGCGGTGATCGTCGGCTGCTCCGACTCCCGGCTGGCCGCCGAGATCATCTTCGACCGAGGGCTGGGCGACCTCTTCGTGGTCCGCACCGCCGGGCACACCGTCGGCCCCGAGGTGCTGGGCAGCGTGGAGTACGCGGTGACCGTGCTGGGCACCCCGCTGGTGGTGGTGCTCGGCCACGACTCCTGCGGCGCCGTGCAGGCGGCCCGGGCGGCGGCCAGCACCGGAACCCCGCCCGTCGGCCACCTGCGGGCCGTGGTGGACGCCGTGGTGCCCAGCCTTCGGCGGGCCGCCGAGCGCGGGGTCGAGGACATCAACGGGATCGTCGACATCCACATCGCGCAGACCGTCGAGGCGATGCTCGCCGAATCGCCCGTGCTGGCCGCCGAGGTCACCGCCGGGCGGTGCGCGGTGGTCGGGATGTCGTACCGGCTCAGCGCGGGCGGAGTGCGGACGGTGGCCGCGGTGCCCGCCGGCTTCGCCCCGGCCGTCCCGCCGGCCCCGGCCGTCACCCCGGCCCCGGCCGTCACCCCGGCCCCGGCTGCCCAGGACGCGCCCACCCCGCCCCCGGGAGCCGCCCTGCTCCAGGGGGCCGCCCCGGCGGCCCCGGCCGCCGCCTGAGACGCTCGTAGAGCCACGGCACGGCGAGGGCCGCCCCGCAGGTGTGCGGGACGGCCCTCGATCGCGTGGCGGCGTCGTCAGAGCAGCGACATGTGCACGTGGTCGGTGTGGTCGGAGGGCCCGCTGTAGGACTTCCAGCCGGTCGCCGGGAACCAGATCTGCCGGTTCCAGATGACGTAGTAGATGCCGAGCCGGTCGGCGTTGCGGATGAGGAACGCGGCGAGGTTGTTGCCGTACATCCGGGTGTCGTTGTTGTGCCAGGGGGAGAACCCGCTTTTCTGCAGCGACCAGTCGCAGGCCCGACCCTTGGGGTGCTCCCACGGCCCGCCCGGGCGGTAGCAGCCGACGAACCGGTGGAAACCGGCCCTCTTGGTCTCCTTGTACGCGTGCAGCGTGCGCGACGTGATGCAGCCGGAGGTGGTCGGGTCGTTCTCGCTGCACGACTCGGGGCGCCAGTCGCCGTCCGAGCTCCGGCCCGGCGCGATCTTCGCGACCGGGGACGTGGCGTTGACCAGCCCGCCGGTGAAACCCTTGCCGCCGACCAGTGCGAGGGACTTCTCGGCGTCGTGCTTCTTCTTCGCCATGATCGCGGTCTGCTTCAGCTGCTCGCGGATCTCGGCGTCGAGCGCGAGCTTGGCCTGTTCCGCGTCCTTCTTGGCCTCGTTGACCTCGCCCAGCTTCCGAGCGTTGATCATATTGAGCTGGTCGAGGGCGGTGGCGCGCTCGACGAACGAGTCCGGGGCACCGCTCTCCAGCAGCACCGCCATCGGGCCGATCCGCCCGGTCCGGTACGACTGGGCGGCCATCTCGCTGATCTGCGGGGCGAGCGCTTCCAGCTCCTGTTCGGCCCGCTTCACCTCCATGGCGAGCTGGAGCTGGCGCTTCTTGGACTTGTCGAGTTTCGCCTTGGCCTGGGTGAAGTCCCGATTGGCGGCCTCGATGACGTCGGTGATCAGCTTGGGCTCGTCGTCCTCCTCGTGCCCCGAGGGTTTGGGGGTGGAGGGCGCGGCCAGCGCCGGGGTGGCCGGCCCGGCGAGGATCGCCAGCGCGGCGAACACGGCCGCCACGGGTGCCAGCCAGCGGCGCAGGGGTGCCGTCACAGTTTTCCCTTCCATCGACCGCCGACCGGGTTAGCTGACGGGTTCGGGGCGGAAGTGGCCCTTACCGCTGTCGCGGATTCACCCCAGGTACCTGGATCCCCGGCTCGCCTCGCGGCGATTGGGCGGCGGCACCGCAGGCGCCGCTGCGCGCCTTCGGCGGTGACCGGCAGCGAGGTTACCCGACAGTCCTCGTGGGGATCTACGTCCGGATGCCGACTAAAAGCGTTATTTTGTAATTGCTTTCGGTAGTCAGTGACGTGATTCTCACGCGTGAGACCAATCTCGATCACGCTGCGGAGTGTCACCATGCGCTGTCCGTGCTCCCTTCTCGGCCGGCCCACCGGGCCGGGGAATCGGCGGGGCGGGCGGCCCGCCGGAAAATTGGTCGTCGGGCCGCCCGCCGCTGAGCGCCTCCAACGCGAGGTCCCGCTCCGCCGGGTGCCGGGCCGCGACGGGGGTACGCGAGGCCGGCGCGTCCCCGTCCCCGCCCGCCCGGCCCGTGGACGCGATGTGTGCCCGGCCGCCCGGTAGAGCTGCAACCGGGACAGCCCCGGGTTCGCGTGTGCCAGCTCGGTCACCGTGGCCGCCTGGGTGACCGTGACGTCGTCGAGCACCCCGAGCGAGCCGATGATGATGCCGGCCAGCGGCAGGCCGTGCAGGTCCACGTCGCCCCGGAACATCGACAGGGTGGTGGCGTCCTCGCTGCCGTGGCCGGTGAGGTCCGACCCGTCGGGTCGGACTCGGCGGGGGAAGGTTCCTCGCGGTGCCCGCGCCGTCACGCACGGCGAACACGGGGCGGGACGCTGCGGCGGGCCGGCACCGGCCGCCGAGTCGGTGCCGCCCGGCGGGGTACGCGGGGCGGGCGGTGCGGAATCCGGGCGACCATCGCCCGAAATGGTAGCCATCCCCACCTGAGAACGCAGATCGCCCGTCCGATTCGGCCCGCCGGACGTGCCCCGACTGGCCTCCGGGTCGGTCGGCCCGCCCCGGGTGCGGGGTCCGGTCGCCGACACCGGCCGGGACCCGGTAGGCGGCGGTGCGGCCGCTCGTGGCGTGTTCGGCCCGGGCTCCCGGCCGGACAGGCTAGCGTGGACCGGGTGCGGACGGCGACGGTGTTGACCACCGGGCGATGGGCCCGGCTCGCGCTGCTGATCTGCACCCTGGTCGGGCTGGCCGCGATGCACACTCTCGGCCACGGCGCGCACGGCGGCGGGGGCCACGGCGGTCACGACCGGGCCGGGTCTCCCGACGCGCACCCGGCCGCCTCCTATCGCGCGGCCACGACGAGCGGCGCTTCCGCCGTGACCGCCACGACCGGCGCGGCCTTTCCCGTGGCCATCGGCGCGGCCTTCCACGCGGCCGACGCTGCCCTGCGCGCGGCCGGCGCTGCCGCCCATGCGGCCGAACCGACCGGCACCGCCCTTCCGGTGGTCGATGTCGGGGCAGACGCCGCGCTCCGCGTCGGCGTGACGCTGGCAGGTGCGATGCGGGTGTTGCCCGAGGGCTGTCCGGTGGCGGGGTGCTCGTCCACGCGGCTGCTGCCCGCCGGCGATCCCGGTGCCGGCCCGCCCGGCTGGAGCATCTGCCTGGCGGTGCTCGGCGCGCTCGCGGTGGCGCTGTTCGTGGCCGTGCTCCTGCTCAGCGGGGCGCGGTCGGTCGGCCCGTCCGCCCGTCGGCCCGCCGGGTCGCCCGCCGGTCCGCGTGCCCCACCGCCCCGGCCGATCGGACTGTGGTTGGCCGAGATCTCGGTGTCGCGTACGTAGGACGCCCCGACGCGGGCGCCCGGCCCCTGCTGCCGGCGGCCCGTGTCCCCGTCCTGCCCACGTACGCACTCGACATCGAAGGATCCAGACCGTGACCACTCGTACGATCGCGCGCCGCGCCGCCCTGGCCGGCGGGGCGCTCATCGCAGCCCTGGCCCTGACCGCCTGCGGCTCCGCCGACCACACCTCCTCCGGCCACGAGACGCCGCCCGCCTCGACCAGCGGCGCACCGGCGAGCGGGGCGGCCACGTTCGGCGACGCCGACGTGATGTTCGCCCAGATGATGATCCCGCACCACCGGCAGGCGGTGGAGATGGCCGAGCTGGCCGGCTCCCGGGCCGCCGACGCCGAGGTCAAGCGCCTCGCCGTTCAGATCAAGGGAGCCCAGGGGCCGGAGATCGCGACCATGACCGGCTGGCTCACCGGGTGGGGTCGCCCCGTCCCGTCGTCGGACGGGCCCGGGCACGGGATGCCGGGGATGGACCACGGCATGCCCGGGATGATGTCCGACGCGGACATGACCAGGCTGGCGGGCGCGACCGGCTCGGAGTTCGACCGGCAGTTCCTGACCATGATGATCGCCCACCATGAGGGTGCGATCACCATGGCGAAGGAGGAGCTGGCGAAGGGCACGCACGCCGAGGCCAAGGCGATGGCCCAGGGGATCGTCACCGCCCAGCAGGGCGAGATCGACGCCATGAACAAGATCCTCGCCAGGCTCTGACGCCGGGGGCCTTGTGATGGGGGCGGGTCTCTCCGGCCCGCCCCCGGTCCCGGGCGGCGAGCCGGAGGCCGGTCCTGGCCACGGGACTGGGTTGGGCCCGGCGGTGGAAGACGGGATCGGGCGGCGGCGGGCGCGGTCAGCCGCGCTTCATGAGGCGGCCGACGGCGGCCATCATCTCGGTGGCCATCTCGTCGGCCCGGCCCTCGGCCGCGCCCTCGTGCATGCAGTGCCGGGCGTGCCCGTCGAGCAGGCCGAGGGCGACCTTTTCGAGGGCGGCCTGGATCGCGGAGATCTGGGTGAGCACGTCGATGCAGTAGCGGTCCTCGTCGACCATCTTCTCGATGCCGCGGACCTGGCCCTCCACGCGGCGGAGCCGCGCGAGCAACTGGTCCTTGCTGGCGGTGTACCCCCGGGTCGGGGCGGGCGTCGGTGCGGTCATGGCATCGAGGATAACCTACCCCCAGGGGGTATGCTACGGTTCTTTCCGGCAGCGATACCCCCCATGGGTATCGGGATGGCCGGAGATGGCTGTGGTCCGCCTCACGATTACCCCCCGGGGGTATGGTGGGCCAGGAGAGGGGAATCGCGATGATCACCACGACATACCAGGTGCAGGGGATGACCTGCGGGCACTGCGCCACCTCGGTCAGCACCGAGATCGGCGCGATCGAGGGCGTCAGCGACGTCCAGGTGGAACTGGCCGCCGGCCGGGTCACCGTCACCAGCGAGGGCCCGCTGGACACCGACACCGTGCGCGCCGCCGTCGACGAGGCCGGTTACGACCTCGTCGGCGCGTGACGCCGACCGCACAGAACCGAGGTACCCCATGAACACGGCGACGAAGCTGAGCGGTTTCGCCCTCGGCCTCGCGGCGGTGTTCGGCGCGGCGTACGGGGTCGGCCAAGTGGCCGGCCCCGTCGCCCCGGCCGCCGAGACCCGCCACGACGCCGGTGACCCGACCCACGGCAGCGCCGCGCAGCCCTCCGGCGGCGGCGCGCACTCCTCCACCGACGACGACGCGGCCCACCTGCCCGGCGGGTTGCTCGTCTCCGACCGGGGCTGGACCCTCGCCCCGGTGGCCGCGCCGGCCGGCGAGTTCGCCTTCCGGATCACCGGCCCCGACGGTGCCCCCGTCACCCGTTACGACGTCGCACACGACAAGCGGATGCACCTGATCGTCGCGCGGCGGGACCTCTCCGGCTTCCGGCACGTCCACCCGGAGCTGGCTCCGGACGGCACCTGGCGCGTCGCTTCCCCGCTCGGCGGCCCGGGGGTATGGCGCGCCTTCGCGGACTTCACCCCCACCGGCGGCCCGGCGCTGACCCTCGGCGTCGACGTCACCGTGCCCGGCCCGGTCGACACCCGGCCGCTGCCCGAGCCGGCGACCAGCGCCACGGCCGACGGCTACACCGTCACCCTGGCCGGATCGCCGCAGCCGGGCCGCGCCACCGAGCTGACCCTGACCGTGAGCCGGGACGGCACGCCGGTCACCGACCTGCAGCCCTACCTCGGCGCGTACGGGCACCTGGTGGCGCTGCGCCAGGGGGACCTGGCATACCTGCACGTACATCCCGAGGGCGCACCCGGAGACGGGCGGACCCCGGCCGGGCCGGCGGTCACGTTCTCCGCGGAGTTCCCCTCGGCGGGCGCGTACCGGCTCTACCTCGACTTCCGGCACGGCGAGGCGGTGCACACGGCCGAGTTCACGGTCGTCGTGGGCGTCCCCGCCGCGCCCGGCGGCCCGGCGACGAGCGCGCCGGCCGCCACCATCAGCCCGACCGCCACCGCCCCGACCGCCACCGGCACCCCGAGTGCCGGTGCCGGGCACGGGGTCCCCGGGCACGGGCATGACTGACAGGAGGGCTGAGATGACCTCGCCCACGCGGCCGTTGCAGGTCGTAGAGAACCGGATCGAACTGGCGATCGGCGGGATGACCTGCGCGTCCTGCGCCGCCCGGATCGAGAAGAAGCTCAACCGGATGGACGGCGTGACCGCCACGGTCAACTACGCCACGGAGAAGGCCAGCGTCTCGTACGCCGACGACGTCAGCCCGGACGACCTGATCGCCACGGTGCAGAAGACCGGCTACACCGCCGTCGTGCCGCCCCCGCCCGCCCCGGCCGGCGCGGAGCCCGCCACCGAGCCGGTCGACGAGCTACGCGGGCTGCGTACCCGGCTGTGGGTGTCGGTCGTGCTGGCCGTGCCGGTGATCGTGCTCGCCATGGTCCCGGCCTGGCAGTTCGACTACTGGCAGTGGCTGTCGCTGACCCTGGCCGCCCCGGTCGTGGTCTACGGCGGCCTGCCCTTCCACCGGGCCGCGCTCGTCAACCTGCGGCACGGCGCGGCGACCATGGACACCCTGGTCTCGCTGGGCACCCTGGCCGCGTTCGGCTGGTCGCTGTGGGCGCTGTTCCTCGGCGACGCCGGGATGCCCGGCATGACCCACCCGTTCCGGCTCGACATCACCCGCACCGACGGCGCCGGCAACATCTACCTGGAGGCCGCCGCCGGGGTGACCGCGTTCCTCCTCGCCGGCCGGTACTTCGAGGCCCGGTCCAAGCGGACCGCCGGGGCGGCGCTGCGCGCCCTGCTGGAGCTGGGCGTCAGGGACGTCGCCGTGCTGCGCGGCGGGGTGGAGACCCGCGTCCCGGTGGACCAGCTCGCGGTGGGGGACCGGTTCGTGGTCCGCCCCGGCGAGAAGATCGCCACCGACGGGGTGGTCGAGGACGGCACGTCGGCCGTCGACGCGAGCATGCTCACCGGCGAGTCCGTCCCGGTCGAGGTCGGCCCCGGCGACACCGTGGTCGGGGCGACCGTGAACGCCGGCGGCCGGCTGGTGGTCACCGCGACCCGGATCGGCGGCGACACCCAGCTCGCCCAGATGGCGAGGCTGGTCGAGCAGGCCCAGACCGGCAAGGCGGCCGTGCAGCGGCTGGCCGACCGGATCTCCGGGGTGTTCGTCCCGATCGTGATCGCGCTGGCCGCCGGCACGCTGGGCTGGTGGCTCGGCTCCGGGGCCGGCCCCACCGCCGCGTTCACCGCCGCCGTGGCGGTGCTGATCATCGCCTGCCCGTGCGCCCTCGGCCTGGCCACGCCGACGGCGCTGCTGGTCGGCACCGGGCGGGGCGCCCAGCTCGGCATCCTGATCAAGGGCCCGGAGGTGCTGGAGTCCACCCGGCAGGTGGACACCGTGGTGCTGGACAAGACCGGCACCGTCACCACCGGGCGGATGACCCTGGTCGACGTTCTCCCCGCCGGGGGCGGGGACGCCGCCGAGCTGTTGCGGCTGGCCGGGGCGCTGGAGGCGGCCAGCGAGCACCCGATCGCCCGGGCCGTCGCCGCCGGGGCCGCCGACGCGGGGCCGCTCGCCCCGGTCACCGGGTTCGCCAACGTCGAGGGGCTCGGCGTCACCGGGACCGTCGAGGGCCGCGAGGTGACCGTCGGCCGGCTGCGGCTGCTGCGGGAGCGCGGACTCGACGTACCGGAGGAGGTCGAACGGGCGGTGACCGACGCGGAGGCCGCCGGCCGGACGGCCGTGCTGGCCGGCTGGGACGGGCACGCCCGGGGCGTGCTCGCGGTGGCCGACGTGGTCAAGCCCACCAGCGCTGCGGCGGTCGCCGGGCTGCGCGCCCTCGGCCTGACCCCGGTGCTGCTCACCGGCGACAACGCCACGGTGGCGAGGGCGGTGGCCGCCGAGGTCGGCATCGCCGAGGTGACCGCCGAGGTGCTGCCCGCCGACAAGGTGGACGTGGTGAGGCGGTTCCAGGCCGAGGGCCGGACCGTGGCCATGATCGGCGACGGGATCAACGACGCCGCCGCCCTTGCCCAGGCCGACCTGGGCCTGGCCATGGGTACCGGGACCGACGTGGCGATCGAGGCGAGCGACCTGACGCTGGTCCGGGGCGACCTGACCGCCGCCGTGGACGCGATCCGGCTGTCGCGCCGCACCCTGGCGATCATCAAGGGCAACCTGTTCTGGGCCTTCGCGTACAACGTGGCCGCCTTGCCGCTGGCCGCTGCCGGCCTGCTCAACCCCATGATCGCCGGGGCCGCGATGGCCTTCTCCTCGGTCTTCGTGGTGGCCAACAGCCTTCGCCTGCGCCGCTTCCGGCCGGCGGCCTGACCTCGCCCGTCCCGTCGGTCACGGCGGGTGACCGTCGTCTCCGCCGGGCGAGGATTGGGCAGCCGGATGGCGGGGTACCTCCATGACGTCGCAGTACTGACAAAACGCACCACAGGAGGTTGTCATGGGCATGGACGACAAGATCGCCAACAAGTCCGAGGACGCCGCCGGCAAGCTGAAGGAAGGCGCCGGGCGGGCCACCGACGACGAGCGCCTTGAGGCCGAGGGCCGCAACGACCAGGCCAAGGCCAACCTCAAGCAGGCTGGCGAGAAGATCAAGGATGCCTTCAAGAGCTGAGACCCAGCTCTTGCCGCGCCGGGCCGGCTCTCGCCGGCCCGGCGCTTCGCGTGTCGGTGGCCCGTTCCCACGTGGCCGGGTGGCCGTGCCGCGTGCCGGTGGGTACGGTGCGTGACGTCCTCCGGCGTGCTCGGGCGGTCCCGACCGGGCTTGGTCAGCGGGCCGGTCGGCCGCCGCGCAGCGGCCGGGGCGACCGGCCGGCCGGGTTCAGCGAAGCCCGGTCGGCGGCCGAGGTGCCGGAGGACCAGCCCTCCTCGTCGGCGACCGTGAGCCGTTTGCTGGTGACCCCCGGGAAGAGGTCGTCCAGCCGTTCCCGCACCGCCTCCGTGCGGGCCGCGAGCACCGGCAGCAACCGGTCCGCCCCCTGCTCCAGGGCCGCCTCCCGGCTCGCCTCGTCGGTGGCGGAGCGCAGCCGTTCGCCGATCCGCAGCGCGAACGCGTTGAGGAACGACTCGTCGTACGCCTTCGTCCGCCGGCTGCCGCCCGTGGGCCGGCGCTCGGTCCGGCCGCGCAGCATAGCGGCGGTGGCCTGCACCAGCAGCGACGTGTAGATCAGCTCGACGGCGGCCAGGTCGGCCGGAAAGCCGAGCACGGTGGCGAATTCCAGGTCGTCGGACCAGACGGACTCGCACCGGTTCGCCGCCGCCACCTCCTGCACCAGCAACGCCTTCGCGCCCGGATACGGTGGCTCCGTGCCGAGCCGCACGCCGCCGGGCACGTCGGTTCGCGCGGCGGTCGCGGCGACCAGGGCGACATCGAGGCTGTGCCGCGTCATCAGCTCCTGCGCCTTGCCGGTCAGGGCCTCCGCCTCCGCCGGGAAGGTGGTCGACTCGGCCTTGGCCAGCAGGGCCCGCACCCGGTCGAGCATCCGCGACCCGCTGCCACCGGCCTGGACGGCCGCCGCCGGGGCGGTGGTGCCGGGCGGCGGGCGGAGCACCGCGATCGGGGGCAACCCCTCGACCAACGCCAGCACGTCCACCGCGTCGCGCAGGGCGGCGATCCGGTCGGTGCCCTCCCGGGCCGCCCAGGACGTCAGGTAGCGGCGGTCGTCGTCCCACCACACGGCCGCGTCGAGGCCGGCGAGCTGGTCGTCCCACCAGCCGGGGACCGTGCCGTTCAGGTCCCGGCGCTGGGCGGCGGTCAGGTCGACCACCAGCCGCCCGGCCGGCGGCCCGAGCCGGCGGGCCGCGATCCGGGCCAGGTCCGCCGGCTGCCAGCCCCGGGGCCAGAGCCGGCCGACGCCGCGCACGAGGCGGGACACCAGGGCGGCGTCGACCGCCGCCGGGCCGTCCGTGACGCCCGCGCCGACCACCAGCCGGTCGAGCTGCCGTTCCGCCGCGCGTACGTCGGTGCCGCGCGCCGCCGCGAGGGCGTCGGCGACCAGCTCGTCGGCGTCCGGCACGGTGTCCTCCGTCAGTCCTGGTCTCCGGTGTTCGGCCGGCGGCTCGCGGGGCGGGCCGGATGCCGGTCCGCCCGGAAACCGTACCGCCGGGCCGTGCCGGGCCGGGCCGGGCGTGAGCGCCACCACGTCCGGCCCGGATCCCCCGGGGTCTGCGATCGATCCGGGTGCCGGCTACCCTGGGCGAACGAGCCGGTGCCCACCTTCTGCCACCAGGGACCGCTGCCGGTCACCGATCAGGGGGAGTGGTTCGTTGAGCCCCGCCACGCCGATGCCCGTTCCATGGCCGATGCCCAGTCATCTGTCGATCACCCCGCTCGCGGTCTCCGAGGGTCGGGGGCTGCTCGTCGTGACCGGCGAGATCGACCTGGCGACCTCCGGTGAGCTGGCGGCGGCCCTGGCCGACGCCCTGGACGGTCCGCCGTTGAACGCGCTGGAGGTCGACTTCGTCGGGGTCCGGTTCCTGGATTCGTCCGGCATCCTGGTGCTGCTGCGCGCCCATACCCGCGCCGCCGAACAGGGCTGCCGGCTCACCGTCACCGACGTCCGGCCCGAGGTGCGCCGGGTGCTGGAGATCACCGGAGTGCTGGCCACGTTGGGTCTGGGCGCCACGTCCCCGGCCTGTTGACGGCCAGGCCGCGAGCTCGCCGCCCGCAGGTCTGCTCACCGCTCCTCGCGCTGAGCCTCCCCGCGCGGGAAGGACGCCCAGATGTGCTTCGTGTCCTCCGTGGCGTACCAGCCGACGTCCAGGGAGAAGGCCCGGGCGAGCTGGAGGCCTCGACCGCCGGCGCCCAGCGGGCAGGTGTCGGCCAGCTCGGGCACGGTGGTCAGGTCGTGGTCGGTGACGTCGAGGATGAACAGGTCCTCGTCCCGAAGCAGCCGGACCGTGGTCGGCGGCAGCCCGTGCAGCAGGGCGTTGGTGGCCAGCTCCGTGGCCACCAGTACGACCCGCTCGGGGATGCCGTCGAGTTCCTCGCCCTCGGCGATGGCGTGCCCGGTGAACGCTTCGTGCAGGGACGCGCGGAGGCCGCGAAGCTCCGCTCCGGTGGACAGGACCCAGCAGTGAAGTTCCGTGGCGCGGGGTGGTGGCGGCGACGTCTGCAGCAATCCCATCATCCCGATTTACCCGCGGAGCCTGCCGCTCACACGGCCTCCGGCAGTTCACCGCCGGTCACGCCAGTGGCTTGCCGCCGGTCACCCCGAGCACCTCGCCCGTGACGTAGCTGGACTCCTGGGAGGCGAAGAAGACGTACGCCGGGGCCAGCTCGGCCGGCTGGCCGGCCCGACCCAGTGGCACGTCCGCGCCGAACGACTCGACCTTCTCCGCAGGCATGGTCGCCGGGATCAGCGGGGTCCAGATCGGGCCGGGCGCCACGCAGTTGACCCGGATGCCCCTGTCCGCCAGGTTCTGCGCCAGCCCCTTGGTGAAGTTGACGATGCCGGCCTTCGTGGTGGCGTAGTCCAACAGGTCGGGAGAGGGCTGGTAGGCCTGGATCGACGCCGTGTTGATGATCGTCGCACCGGGTGCCAGGTGCGGCACCGCCGCCTTGCAGAGCCAGAACATCGCGTACAGGTTGGTCTTGAGCACCCGGTCGAACTGCTCGGTGCTGATGTCGGTGATCCCGCCGGCCTGCGACATCTGGTGGGCGGCGTTGTTCACCAGGATGTCCAGGCCGCCGAGCTCGTCGACGGCCCGCCGGACGATCTCCTGGCAGTGCGCCTCCTCGCGGATGTCGCCCGCCACGGTCACCACCGTGCGACCGGCGTCACGTACCAGCCGGGCGGTCTCCTCGGCGTCGGTCTTCTCCTCCGGCAGGTAGGTGATCAGCACGTCCGCGCCCTCGCGGGCGAAGGCGAGGGCGACGGCCCGGCCGATGCCGGAGTCGCCGCCGGTGACGACGGCCCGCTTCCCGGTCAGCCGGCCGGTGCCCCGGTAGCTTTCCTCGCCGTGGTCGGGGGCGTCGGGCATCTTCCAGGTCTTCCCGGGGGCGGACTGCCGTCCGCCGGTCTGCTCGTCCGGGGTGCGGAACTGCTCCTGGGGGTCCTGCCGGTCGCGCTGGTCGTGGCTCACGGTTCCATCCCTCCTCGCCCCTGGTGGGCGGTACGGGTGGGGTGATTCCCCTACCAGGCCCGCCCAACCAGATCCCACCGCGGCAATTGCCGTCGGTCCGTCGGCCCGATCCGGCGGTCCGCCGGTGTTTCGGGTCCGGAGCTGGGTCAATCCTTTAGGGCCCGGAACGGGAGAGTTGACCCGGGAAACAGGCCCGGACATGAATGCGACAACACGCGGTGAGTCCGGCGGTCCATGATGGTGTTCGCGTCCGGTCAGCGGGTCACGGATCCCGCCGGGGAAAAGCGGTGGTCGTCGATACCAATGCTCCGAAAGTCAGCTTCGTGGTGCCGGCGTACAATTCCGGGCCCCATTCGGAGAGGCTGGTCGTCTCGTTGTTGCGCCAGTCGCTGCCGCCCGGCGAGAACTCCGGCTGGCCGTCCCGGCCGCGCAACATCGGCGTCGCCCACGCAGGCCGGGCCTTCGGGCCCGCCTCCGCCGGGCCGTGAAGCGCATGCTGGGTCGCTGACCGGGCGGATCCCGGGGCGCGGTGCGGGGGCCGGCGGGGGCGGCCGGGGTACGGTCCGGCAGGTGACCGTCCTCCGTTCGCTGCTGTTGTTCGCCCTCGCCGCGCTCGCCGAGATCGGCGGCGCGTGGCTGGTGTGGCAGGGCTGGCGCGAACACCGCGGCCTGTGGTGGGTCGCCGCCGGCGTGATCGCCCTCGGCGCCTACGGCTTCGTGGCCACCTTCCAGCCCGACCCGAACTTCGGCCGCATCCTGGCCGCCTACGGTGGGGTGTTCGTGGCCGGCTCGCTCGCCTGGGGCATGTTCGTCGACGGGTTCCGCCCCGACCGGTGGGACCTGACCGGCGCGGCCATCTGCCTGCTCGGCGTCGCCGTCATCATGTACGCCCCGCGCGGCGCCTGACCGGCTCGACCGGCCCCCGGGCCGGCCGAGTGGTGACGGTGGGTGATCGTGCGCTCGCCGAGCTCGGCGGGGCGGCCCCGCCAGCCCGGTAAGGTTGCGCGGTGCGTATCTGGCGAGGTGTCTCAGACGTACCTTCCGATGTGGGCCCGTGCGTCCTTGCCGTGAGCGACGGATCGCAGTCCGGACGCGACCGGCTGGTGTGGAGCGGCGTCGCGGAGGCCCGTCGGCTCGGGGTGGCCTGCGTGCTGCTGTTCCTGGTGCCCTCGCCGGCCGAGGCGGCGGCCGTCGAGGACGACGGACGACTGCTCGCGGGCCTGGGTGTCGACGCGATCTGTGTGCAGCCGCTCGCCGCCGCGTCGGCAAATGGCGGCTGGGACGGGTCGGCGGTCGCCGCCCTCGCGGCGAGGTTGCCGGCGGTGGTGCTGGTGCTCGACCCGGCGGCCGTTGCCGGGGGCGGGGGCGACCCGGCGGCGCTGGGCCGGCGTGCCGGCGTGGCCGTGCACGCCGTCGACGCGTCCGGGCCGCGGCAGCCGGACCGGTTGTCCGTGGCCTACGTCAGGGAACGCCTGCTGGCGGGTGACGTGGCCGCGGCGGCGGAGACGCTGGGCTGCCCGCACCGGGTGGCGGGGGTGGTCGTGCACGGCGAGGGCCGGGGGAGCGGTCTCGGCTTTCCCACCGCGAACCTCGCCCTCGCCGAGCATTCGGTGGTGCCCGGCGACGGCATCTACGCGGGTTGGTTCACCGTGGCGGACAGGAGTTGGTCCGACGGGGACATGGCCGGGGGTGTCCGCTATCCCGCCGCTATCTCGATCAGCCGGAATCCTACCTTCGCGGGCCGCCGACGCACCGTGGAGCCATACGTGCTCGACGTTTCCGCCAACCTCTACGGTCAACCGGTGACAACCGACTTCGTCGAGCGGGTACGCGTTCCCGAGCGCTTCGACTCGATCGAGGAGTTGATCGCCACCATGCGGAAAGACGTTGAGAATGTTCGATTGATATTGGGTGCTGCGCGGGAATCCCGGCGTCTCGGCTAGCCTGCGGGGATGGTGGTGCGATCGTCGCGTGGTGGTGCTGGTCGGTGGCGGGCGCCGGTGAGGCCGAAGCCACCGGCGTCGCTGGAGCCGGCGACCGTGGAGAGCGCCGTCGTCGAGGACGAGGCCACGTTCCGCCGGCTGGACTTCTTCGATCTCGACCTGTCGGGACGGTCGGCGGACGGGGTCGAGTTCGCGCAGTGCCGGTTCAGGGGCACGGACCTGAGCGGGGCCGGGCTGGAGGGAGCGAGGTTCACCGACTGCCTGTTCGAGAGCACGAACCTGGCGAACCTGCGGGCGGAGAAGTCGGCGCTGCTGCGGGTACGGCTGTCGACGACGCGGATGACCGGCGTGCAGTGGATCAACGGCGGGGTACGGGACGTGACGGTCTCGGACTGCCGGCTGGACCTGTCGTCGTGGCGGTTCACGAACTTCTCCAGCGTGGCGTTCGAGGGGTGCAACCTGACGCGGGCGGACTTCCAGAACGCGGACCTGCGCGGGGCCCGGTTCACCGACTGTGACCTGAGCGGTGCGCAGTTCTCCCAGGCGTCCCTGGAGGGCACCCGGTTCGCCAACTGCGTCCTGGCCGGGATCGGTGGCGTGACGAGCATGGCCGGGGCGATCGTGGCCCAGCAGGATCTCGCCGCCCTGTCGTACACCCTGGCGGGGGCGTTGGGCATCCGCATCGAGGACGCCGACGGGGAGTGAGCGCGGCCGGAGCCGGGGTTCGGCGTCCACGCGGATCGGGGTGCCGGCGGCGGGGGGTCAGGCCGGGCGGCGGGACACGACCGCCCGGACCGCCTCGACCAGGCTGGTCGTTCGGGGGTCCGGGGTCATCGTGACGCGCAGGCCGTTCATCACGTACCCGAAGGCGATGCCGCTGGCCGGATCGGCGTAGCCGAGCGAGCCGCCGTGGCCGGGGAAGCCGAAGGCGGTGGGCGACCACCAGGGCTGGTCCGGCAGGGGCAGACCGAAGCCGAGCGCCGGCCGGGTCGGAACCATCAGCACCCGGTCTGTGCCGGCGGCCTGTTCGGCGGTGGCGGTGGTGAGGGTGGCCGCGTCGAGGATCCGGAACCCGTCGACCTCGCCGATCAGGCCGGCGTAGAAACGGGCCAGTGACGACGCCGTGCAGATGCCGTTGACCGAGGGGATCTCGGCCGTCCAGGTCTCCGGATCGGAGAGGTCGAGCGGCGGGTCGGTCACCGCGGCCGACCGGACCACCAGCGAGGTCGGATCGGTGTACCGGGCGAGCATCTCTCGCAGCGCCTCGGGTGTCGCAGTGGTGGGCTGCTCCACCGGCTGCTCGACGAGCCGGCTGACCCGGTACGCCTCCGCGGCGGGCAGGCCGACCCAGAGGTCCAGGCCGAGCGGCTTGCCGATCTCGTCCGCGAAGTACATGCCCAGGCTGCGGCCGGAGACCCGACGTACCACCTCGCCGACCAGCCAGCCGTAGGTCAGCGAGTGGTAGCCGTGCGCCGTGCCCGGCTCCCAGACGGGTGCCTGGGCGGCCAGCGCCGCCACCATCGGCTCCCAGGCCAGCGCCTCCGCTAGGGGGATCGGACGGTCGAGCACGGGCAGCCCCGCCTGGTGGGACAGCAGCCAGCGGACCGGGATGCCGCCCTTGCCGGCCGCCGCGAACTCCGGCCAGTACTCGGCGACCGGGGCTGCCAGGTCGAGCTGCCCCCGCTGGGCCAGCAGGTGGGCGCAGGCGGCGGGCACGCTCTTGGTGGTCGAGTAGACCACCTGGAGGGTGTCCTCCTGCCAGGCGCGGCCGGTGGTGGGATCGGCGACCCCGCCCCACAGCCGGACCATCTCCCGGCCGTGCCGGTAGACGCTGAGGGCCGCGCCGATCTCGGACCGCGTCTCGAAGTTCGCCAGGAACGCCTCCCGGACCGGCTCGTAACCCTGGGCCACCGTGCCGCTGACCACGGACATGCGCTCTCCTCTCGGAGGGTCGGGCCCGGGCGACGACCGGCCCTGGGCAACCGTGTCAGGATACCCTGACATCGACAGTCAGGAAACCCTGACACGCATATGCTTGCGGGATGTCGGAGGCGGCGGTTCCAGGGCACGCGAACCTCATCGGGTTCCGTCTGCCGGACGGGACGCTGAGCACCGACGCCGCAGCGCCGGCCGGCACCGTGGGCTACCGGGCCCGGTGCGGTTGCGGTTGGGTCGGCACCAGCGACTATCCGGCCGCCGAAGAAGGGCGCTGGATGGCCACCTCCGAGTGGGGCGGGCACATCCGGCCGATCCTGGCCGCCACCCCGCCCGGCTGGCTGCTGGGCCGCTCCGACACCCTCCGGGACAACGTCGCCGAACTGGCGACTGCCTGGCCGTTGCAGGCGCTCGGCATCCTCGCCGAGGTGGAACGCTGGCAACGGCCGCTGATCGAACGTGCCGTGCTGGCGGCCCGGGAGGCCGGGCTCTCCTGGGCCGAGATCGGCAACGCGCTCGGCATCAGCCGGCAGTCGGCGCACGAGCGGTTCCGCAACGTCGCGACGTCCAAGCCGCCCGCCTGACGGGCCACCCCCGGGGACGCCGCAGGCCGGTCGCCGCGGGGTGTCCGGGGGCCGCCGCTCGGGCCGGTATTTCGCTACTCCGCAGGCCGGGCGGGGTGTCGGGCTGAGCGGCGTTATCAAAACGGGGTCTTGACGGGTCGCGAAGTTTGACATTTGATAAATCCCGTCCACGCAGGAGGTCACATGTCAGGTCGTAACCGTCTCGTCGCGGCAGTCGCCGCGGCGGCGCTCGCACTCACCGTCTCCGGCTGTGGTGGTTCGGAGAAGACCGATTCCCCCGATGCCGCCTCCGTCACCTACCTGACCTCCTTCGGGACGTTCGGTCGGGACTCGTACGCCTACGTCGCCCTGGAGAAGGGCTACTTCAAGGAGGCCGGGCTCAACGTCACCATCAAGCCCGGCACCGGCACCGTCGACGTCATGAAGCTGATCGGGTCGGGGCAGGCCGACTACGGCACCGGCGACCTCTCCGGGGTCATCACCACGATGGCCAACGAGAAGATGCCGGTGCGTGCGGTGGCCGCCGTCCACCAGAAGTCGATGGCCGGCATCGCCTCGCTGGACAAGGCGATCGACTCGCCGGAGAAGCTGGCCGGCGCCAGCATCGCGGACAGCTCCGGCTCCACCAACATGCTCATCTTCCCGGCGTACGCCAAGGCGGCCGGCATCGACCCCAAGTCGGTGAAGTTCGTCCCGTCCTCGCCGCAGTCGCTGCCGCAGCTGCTCGCCTCCGGCTCGGTGGACGCGATCGGCCAGTTCGCCGCCGGCAAGCCGCTGCTGGAGAAGGCGGCCGGCGGCAAGACCGTCACGATGCTGCCGTACGCGGACAAGCTGCCCGACCTGTACGGCAACGGCCTGCTGGTCTCCGCCACGAAGCTTGACAGCGACCGCGCCCAGGTCGAGAAGTTCACGGCGGCGCTGGTCAAGGGCCTGGTCTACGCGGTGGAACACCCCGAGGAAGCCGCCCAGCTGCTCAAGAAGCACGACCGGACGGCCGACGAGAAGGTCGCCGCCGCCGAGCTCACCGAGATGCGGCCGTACGTCCTGGTCGACGGCGGGCAGGCCGGGAAGCTCGACCGGACGCGGGTGGAGGCGATGATCAAGCTGCTCGCCGGCACCGGCACCCTCAAGTCGACGCCGAGCGCCGACGACCTCGGCGTCTACGACATCGCAAAGCCGTAACTTCCTCTTCGACGGCGGTGGGGGGGGGCCGGGGGGGGGCCCCCCCCCCCCGGGGGCGCCCCGATAACACAGGATAAGGAGTTTGAGAAAGAAAGCAACCCACGGCGGGCAGGAGGGGGGCCCGGGCGGGGGGTGGCAGGGGTGTACACC
>NZ_JBEOWQ010000009.1:0-187270 GCF_040296145.1 Micromonospora sp. NPDC002296 | reverse complement strand
GCTTCTCCCCCCCCGCGCGCCCCCCCTGCCCCCCCCCCCCCCCCCCGCCCGCCCCCCCCCCGCCCACTTTTCTACCCCCCTTCCCCCCCAACGCCCGGGGGGGGGGGGGGGGGGCGGCCGGGCCCCCCCCCCACCGCGAGGGGCGAGACCATGATCGGAATTCGTAACGTTTCGCAGATCTTCCGCACCCGGGCCGGTGACGTGGAGGCCCTGCGCGATGTGTCGCTGGAGGTCGCCGACGGCGAGTTCGTGGCGATCGTCGGGCGGTCCGGCTGCGGCAAGTCCACCCTGCTGCGGCTGGTGGCGGGCCTCCAGTCGGCCACCTCCGGCGAGATTACCGTCGCCGGCACCCCGATCAACGGGCCCCGCCGGGACGTCGGCTTCATGTTCCAACGCCCGGCGCTGCTGCCGTGGCGGTCGGTCGTCGACAACGTGCTGCTGCCGACCCAGGTGTTCAAACTGGACCGGCGGGAAGCCCGGACCCGCGCGCACGAACTGCTCGACCTGGTCGGGCTGAACGGCTTCGAGAAGCGCCTGCCGCACGAGCTCTCCGGCGGCATGCAGCAGCGGGTCTCGCTGTGCCGGGCCCTCATCCAGCAGCCCCGGGTGCTGCTGATGGACGAGCCGTTCTCCGCGCTCGACGCGCTCACCCGCGCCGACCTCACGGTGGAACTCCAGCGCCTGCAGATGAAACACGCCTCGACCGTGCTGTTCGTGACGCACTCGGTCGACGAGGCCGTGCTGCTCGCCGACCGGGTCGTCGTGCTCAGCCCGCGACCGGGCCGGCTCCGGCAGATCGTGGACATCGACATCGACCGTCCCCGTTCGCTGGGACACGACGGCCACTCGGCCGAGCTCGGCGAACTGCGCGCCCGCCTGCACGACCTGCTCATGACCCCCGAGGAGGTGGCACGGTGACGGTCACCGAGTCCCGCCGTACCCGCCCCGACAAGCCGCGCTCGGACGCCCGCTGGCTCCAGCACCTTCCGCCCGTGCTCGGCGTCGTGGCCGCCGTCGCCCTGTGGTGGGCGATCACGGTCGTCTTCGAGGTGGAGAGCTTCATCCTGCCGTCCCCGGTGCAGGTGGGGCAGGCCATGGTCGAGCAGGCCGACTACCTGTGGGACAACACCCTGGTCACTCTCGGCGAGACGCTGCTGGGCTTCCTGCTGGCCATCGCGGTCGGGGTGCCGCTGGCGCTGATCGTCACCGCCTCGCGGATGCTGGAGCGGACCGTCTACCCGCTGCTGCTGATGCTCAACGCCGTACCGAAGGTGGCCGTCGCGCCGCTGCTGGTGGTGTGGATGGGCTTCGGCCAGTTCCCCAAGGTCTTCCTGGTCTTCCTGGTGTGCTTCTTCCCGATCGTCATCTCCACCGCCGCCGGGCTCAGCTCCACCCCGGCCGACCTGGTGGAGCTGGGCCGGTCGCTGAAGACCAACTGGTGGCAGACGTTCCGCATGATCCGGATGCCGGCCGCCGTCCCGCAGCTCTTCGTCGGTCTCAAGCTCGCCATCACCCTCGCCGTCATCGGCGCGGTGATCGCCGAGTTCGTCGGCGCCACCGAGGGGCTGGGCTACGCGATCGTCGCCTCCGGCGCGAGCGCCGACACCGCGTTGGCCTTCGCCGCGATGATTCTGCTCGGGGTGATGAGTGTCGTGCTGTTCTACCTGCTCGCCGCAGTCGAGCGGTTCTTCGTGCCTTGGGCGGACCGGTCATGAGCGCGCCGGACCTCCAGCCGACGGTCCCGGTCCGGTGGCTCACCGACGCGGTCGCCTCGGTCTTCGGCGCACTGGGGTTCTCCGATCAGGCGGCCGGCCTGGTCGCCGGGTCCCTGGTGGACGCCGACATGCGCGGGATCGGCTCGCACGGGGTGATGCTGCTGCCGATGTACGTCGACCGGATCAGGGCCGGCTCGGTCAGCCGGGCCGAGCGGGCCGAGGTGGTTCGGGACAAGGGCGCCATCGCGGTGCTCGACGCCGGCCACGCGTTGGGGCAGCTCACCGGTGACCAGGCGATGCGGCTGGCGGTGGCGAAGGCCCAGGCGTACGGCGTCGGCGTGGTCACCGTCCGCCGGGCGTTCCACTTCGGTGGGGCGTTCCGCTACGTGGACTTCGCCGCGCGCAACGGCTGTGTCGGCATCGCGGCGGCCAACACCCGCCCGCTGATGCCCGCCCCGGGCGGCGCCTCGGCGGTGGTCGGCAACAACCCGCTCGCGGTGGGCGTACCCCGCGCCGGCGGCAAGCCGGTGATCCTCGACGTGGCGCTGTCCGAGGCCGCCCTCGGCAAGGTCCGGCTGGCCGCCGGTGAGGGCCGCGAGATCCCCGCGAGCTGGGCGACCGACGCGCAGGGGCGGCCCACCACCGACCCTGCCGCCGCGCTCAAGGGGCTCCTGCTGCCGTCCGGCGCCCACAAGGGATACGGGCTCGCCCTCATGATCGACGTGCTCACCGGGGTGCTGTCCGGCGGGGCGTACGGCCGGGGGGTCCAGGGCCTCTACGCCGACGTGTCGGTGCCCAACGACTGCGCGCACTTCTTCCTCGCCCTGGACGCCGAGGCGTTCGCCGAGGACGCGGAGGAGATCGCCCGCCGGGTGGACGACCTGGCCGGCCAGGTGCTCGGCTCCGCGCTGGCACCCGGCGTGGAACAGGTCCACCTGCCCGGCGACATCGAAGCCGGCCGGTACGACCGGGCGCTGCGCGAGGGGGTGGCGCTCCAGCCGTCGGTCTTCGCCGGGCTGGTGGAGGTCGCCGCCGGGCTGGGCGTGCCGCTCACCGCGCCGGGCAGCGCCGGCTGAGCCGGTCCGGTCCGAGGAAGGGGAAGGAAGTCATGCAGGCCAGTTTCGATGCCACCGGCGAGGTGCTCGTGGTCACCGGCGGCGCCAACGGGATCGGCGCCGCCCTCGCCCACGCGTACGCCGACGCGGGCGGCACGGCCGTGGTGTTCGACGTGGCACCCGGCCGGCCGCACCCCGGCGGGCGGGTGCACGAGCACCGGGTGGACGTGTCCGACCGGGACGCGGTGCACGCCGCGGTGGCCCGGGTGCTCGCCGAGCACGGCCGGATCGACGCCCTGGTGGCCGGCGCGGCGGTGCAGCCCCGCTGCGACGTGGTCGACATGGACCCCGAGCAGTGGCGCCGCACGCTGGCGGTGAACCTCGACGGGGTCGTCTGGTGCGCGCAGGCGGTCCTGCCGGACATGATCGCCCGCCGCTCGGGCGCGATCCTGGTCTTCGCCTCGGGCCTGGCCACCGCCGGCCGGGCACAGGCGTCGGCCTACGCGGCGAGCAAGGGTGCCTTGATCGCCTTCGCCAAGTCGCTCGCCGCCGAGGTCGCCGAGCACCGGATCCGGGTGAACACCGTCTTCCCCGGCGTGGTGGACACCCCGCAGTTCCAGCAGGCCAACCCGACCGGCGGCGAACGGGAGCACTGGCAGCGGGCCACCGGCATCGGCACCCCGGCCGACGTGGTGGGCCCGCTGATGTTCCTGCTCTCGCCTGCCGCGACCATGACGGGGTCCACCCTTACCCGTGACCGGGCCTACCCGATGAGCGAGGCGAAATGAGCGACACGACCGAGCAGTTGCCGGTGGGAATCGTCGGTGCCGGGCCGGTCGGCCTGGTCACCGCGTTGGGCCTGGCCCACTACGGCGTACCGGTGGTGGTCTTCGAGGAGGACGAGCGGCTGTCGCTGGACACCAAGGCCGGCACCGTCCTCACCCGCACCCTGGAGGTGCTGCACCGGTACGGCGCCCTGGACGACGTGCTGGCCGGGTCGCTGCGCATCGACGAGATCGGCGAGCTGGACCGGGCCACCAACACCCAGACGCTCAGCGTCCGGACCGGCGACCTGACCGAGGACACCCGGTTCCCGTTCATCATCAACATCCCGCAGCACGAGCTGGAGCCGATCCTGCGGCAGCGGCTGGACGCCACCGCCCCCGGCGCGCTGCACATGGGGCACCGGCTGCTCGACTTCGTCCAGCACCCGGACCGGGTGGATCTACGGCTGCGTACCGCCGAGGGGGAGCGGACCGTGCCCGTGCGGTACCTGCTGGCCTGCGACGGCGGCCGGTCCGTCGTCCGGGAGCAGATCGGCGCGGTGGTCGAGGGCGAGACGTACCAGGAGCGGTACATGCTGGTCGACCTGAAGGTCGACCTGGACGTGGAGAACCCCCGCGACTACCCGTACCTGGCCTACTTCGGTGACCCGAAGGAGTGGATGATCCTGGTCCGCCAGCCGCACTGCTGGCGCTTCCTCTACCCGCTGCCGGCCGGGCAGGCCGAGCCGAGCCGGGAGGAACTGGTCGAGAAGGCGCGCCGGTTCATCGGGGACACCGAGACCCTGGAGATCGTCGGCACCAACGTCTACAACGTCCACCAGCGGGTGGCCGACCGGTGGCAGGACGGGCGGGTCTTCCTGCTCGGCGACGCCGCGCACCTGATCACGCCGATGTGGGCGCTGGGCCTGAACACCGGCGTCCTGGACGCCTCCAACCTGCCCTGGCGGATGGCCTGGGTGCTGCGTGGCTGGGCCGATGAGAGTCTGCTCGACGGTTACCAGGTCGAGCAGGAGCCGGTCGCCACCAAGGGCTCCGCGTCGATGGCCGCGGCGGCGCGGGCCTACATGGCCCGGCGGGCGGACGACCCGGGGGTGATGACCGCCGGCAACTGGGGCAACGCGTTCACCCGGGCCATGCTCGGGGTACGCCTCGACGTGGACGGCACGGGCGACTGGTCGATGGTCGCCGCCGGGGACGAGCCGCTGCCGGTGCTGGCCGGGGCGCGCAGCCCCGACCTGCCGCTGTTCGGCCAGTCCGGCACGGTGCACCTGCACGACCTCGCGGCCGATGCCTTCGTGGCGCTGTACTTCACCGACCCCCGCCGGGGGCCGGCGCTGCCGCCGCAGGACTCGCCCGCGCTGCGGCACCACGTGGTGAGCCGGTGGGACGCGCCGCACGACTCCGGGCTGCGGGACCGGGCGCTGTTCGACCCGGGCGACCGGGTGCGACGCCGGTTCGGGGTTGCCGACGACACCCTGGTGCTGGTTCGCCCGGACGGGCACGTCGCGGCGATCGTCCCGTTCGACCCGGCCACCGGGGTCGACACCGCCGCCCAGCTCTACTCCCGGATCACCGGATGCCCACCGCCCCGTGACCCGGCCTGACCACACCCTCGTCTGCGAAAGGGATGACAATGAGTAACTACGGTCACGCGACCGCCCCGGACGGAAGCCAGGTCGAGCTGGGCGCCGTCGGCCAGCGGGTGGTCTTCGAGAACGACCAGGTGCGGGTCTGGGAGATCAGCCTGGAGCCCGGTGAGCAGCAGCCCTGGCACCACCACCTCAACCCGTACCTGGTGATCGCGCTGGCGGCCGCCGACAACCGGATCGACGCGCTGGCCGGCGGCGACCCGCGGTTGGTGCACGAGGCCGTCGGCGGGGTGGTCTACCGCGCGCCTGGGGAGGTCCACATGCTCACCAACCACGGCACGACCCGCTACCACAGCCGGCTCGTCGAGCTGAAGTGCCTCGGGGAGAACCTCGTGGCGGGTCAGGGCGACCGGTGAGCGACCTGCCTCCGCTGGTGCCGGCGCCGCCGGTGCCGGCCGGCGTCGACCCGCAGGAGTGGGCCAACAACCTCTCCGAGCCGTCGAACTACGGCGGGGAGGCGGCCGACCGGTCGCGGGAGGAGCTGGTGCCCGCCCCGGGCGGCGTGGTGCTGGCCCGGTTCCGCGAGATCCTGCTCCGGACCGACGAGCTGGACTGGGCGGACAAGACGCTCGCCGGCCTCTCGCACAAGGCGCTGTGGCGCGACGAGGAGACCGAGGCGTCCATCTCGCTGATCCGGTTCCGCAAGGGAGCCGGCATCCCGCTGCGTCACTCGCACGCGTCCAACCAGTTCATGTTCTGCCTCAGCGGCCGGTACACCTACGTGCCCACCGGGCTGACCCTCACCCCGGGCGCCTTCTACTGGAACCCGAAGGGCAGCCTGCACGGGCCGACGCTCGCCGAAGAGGAGAGCGTCCTGCTGGAGATCTACGACGGGCCGCACTACCCGACCCAGCCGCAGTGGTACACCGATCCGGCGGACGCCCACTAGCCCCACCCCCGGAAAGAGAGGATGACCATGCCCAAGCAGCAGATCGTTTCCCCCGAGCTGGCCGTCCCGAACGGTCACTTCGCCCAGGCCACCCAGATCAGGGCGCGGGGCCGGATGGTGTTCGTGTCCGGCATGACCGCCCGCAACCGCTCCGGCGGGGTCACCGGTGTCGGTGACGTCTCCGCCCAGACGCACCAGGTCTGCCAGAACCTGCGCGCCGCGATGACGGCGGCCGGCGGGTCGCTGGAGGACATCGTGCGGGTGGACGTCTACGTCCGCAACATGGAGGACTTCAACGCCATCCACGAGGTGCGCCGGCAGTACTTCACCGGTGAGCCGCCGGCCTCGACGATGGTGGAGGTGTCCAAGTTCGTGAACAAGGACTACCTCATCGAGATCAACGCGATCGGCGTGATCGACGACGAGCAGGACGCCGGATGAGGCTGGCCAGCGTGCTCGCCGAGGGTGGCCGGCGGATCGGGGTGGTGGACGGCGACACAGTCGCCGTGCTCCCCGCCGAGCTGGGCGGGCTCGACGAGGCGATCCGGGGCGGCGCGGACGCGTTGGACGCGGTTCGCGCCGCCGCGCGGCAGGTCGCGGCGGTGCCGCTGGCCGAGGTCCGGCTCGACGCGCCACTGCGCCGGTTCAACCGGGACATCCTCTGCACGGGCTGGAACTACTGGGACCACTTCGAGGAGTCGCGCGGCAAGCGGGAGGGGCAGGACCCCGAGGAACCCCCCAAGCACCCGACCTTCTTCACCAAGGGCCCGGACACGGTCGTCGGCCCGTACGACGACATCGCCTACGACCCGCGGATCTCCGCCAAGTGGGACTACGAGGCGGAGGTGGCGCTGGTCATCGGCGCGGACTGCCGTTCGGTGAGCGAGGCCGACGCGATGTCGTACGTGGCGGCGTTCTGCGTCGCCAACGACGTGTCGCAGCGCGACCTTCAACGCGCGCACGGCGGTCAGTGGCTCAAGGGCAAGAGCATCGACGCCACCATGCCGCTCGGGCCGTGGCTGACCACCGTCGACGAGGTGCCGGATCCGGCTGACCTGCGCATTCGGTGCGAGGTGAACGGCGTGGTGCTCCAGGACGCGTCGACCGCGCAGATGGCCTTCCCATTCGCCCGGATCATCGCCGAACTGAGCTGGGGGATGACCCTGCGGGCCGGCGACGTGGTGCTCACCGGAACGCCGAGCGGCATCGGGAACGCCCGCGATCCGCAGGTGTTCCTGAACGACGGCGACCTGGTGGTGACCCGGGTGGAAGGGCTCGGTGAGCTGCGAAACCGAGTGCGGCTCACGAAGCTGCACTGATCCCTGGCGGGTGCGGGACGGGGCAACGTGGCCCCGCCCCGCACCATTCCACGGCGGCGAAATTGGTACCATTTCCAAAGCGCGCCGGTGCGTTTGTGGGAGCATCCGAAACACCCCATGAACCAGGATCATGTCCCGCTTGTTCTCGAAGACGACGGGACGCGGACGGCATCCACCAGCGGCTTTACCCGGAGGCACACCGTGGCAGCAACGCAGCGTAGAACCGTCCTGGGTGACGCCGGCGATGACGGTCGGGTCGGTGCCGGCGGAGCCGACGGGCAGCACCGCACCCTCGCCGACTCGGCGACCGCGGTCCTGCACGAGGCGATCCTCACCGGTCGGCTGCCGGCCGGCACCCCGCTGCGGCTCAACGAGATGGCCGACCTGCTCGGCATGAGCATGAGCCCGGTCCGGGAGTCGATCCGGCGGTTGGCCGCGATCGGCCTGGTCGAGGTGGTCCAGCACAAGGGCGCCTGGGTCATGCCGCTGACCGTCGAGGACGCGGTCGACACCCACGAGGCCCGGATCGCCATGGAGACGGCGCTGATCGAGCGGGCGGCGACCCGGTTCACCGCCGCGGACGCTCGGCGCGCCGAGGCGGCACTCGACGAGCACGTCGCCGCGTCCGAGCGCGGCGACGCCACGGCTGCCCGTCGGGCGCACACCGAGTTCCACTTCACCATCTACCGGGCTGCCGGCTCGCGCTGGCTGCTGCGCGGCCTGGAGCCGGTCTGGGAGAACAGCGAGCGGTACCGGTTCGCCACGGTCACCCCGACCGGGCAGAACGAGGAGCGGGTCCGGGAACACCGGGCCATCCTCGACGCGTGCGTGGCGGGGGACGTGCCGGCGGCGGTGGCCGCCGTGCAGGTCCACATCCAGCACGCGGCCGACCGGGTGATCGGCAAGATGAACACCGACGCCGCGGAGGTGCCCGCGGCCCGGGAGCCGGTGCGCGCGCGTACCGGCAGATGACCACCGGCCCCACCGCACCCAACCGTTAAGGAAGCCCAGTGTCCGGCATCGACATGCACGCCCACCTCGCCCCCGACCTGCGCCCCGCCGACCTTCCCGGGGTCGCGGTCGACGGTGACGGCGCGGCCCTTCTCGGCGGCAAGCGGGTCGGACCGACCGACCTGTACCACCCGGACCGGCTCGAAGACCACCTGGACCGGGCCGGGCTGGACGAGGCGATCGTCAGCGTGCCCCCGCCCTTCTACCGCCAGCGGTTGTCCGGGCCGGAGGCGGCGGCGTGGGTCCGCGCGGTCAACGACGGCCTGCTCGCCGTGGTCGCCGACCGGCCCCGGCTCACCCCGCTGGCGTACCTGCCGTTCGAACACCCCGAGGTGGCGCTCGCCGAGTACGACCGGATCGCCGCCGACGACCGTTGGGCCGGGGTGGTCGGTGCCGCCGGTGGAGACGCCGGACCGTTGGACGGCCCGGCGTTGCGCCCGCTGTGGCAGCGCCTCGACGCGGACCGGCGCACCCTGCAACTGCACCCCGCGCACTCGGCGGATCCCCGCCTGGAGCCCTACTACCTGGCCAACCTGCTGGGAAACCCGGTCGAGACGACGGTGGCGGTGGCCCAGCTCGTCTTCGGCGGGGTGCTCGGCGGGTACCCGGGGATCCGGTTCGTGCTGGTGCACTGCGGCGGTTGCGTGCCGGCGGTGGTCGGGCGCTGGGAGCGCGGGCACACCACCACCCGGCCGGGCGTACCGGTGCTGTCGCCCACCCCGGCCGAGGCGGTGCGCACCCTCTACGTCGACAACCTGGCCCACGACCCGGCGGTGGTCGACCTGGCGGTGTCGGTCTTCGGCGCGGACCGGCTGGTGCTCGGCAGCGACTGGCCGTTCCCGATGGGCACCGCCGACCCGGCCGCCACGGTGACCCACCGGGGCGGGGACTACGCCCGGCAGGTGGCCACCGACAACGCGGCGCGGGCCCTGGGAAGGGCGCCTGCTGGTTCGTGACCGCAGCACCCCTGGTCCTGCTCGTTGCCTTCAGCCTGGTGATCATGCTGGTCGCGCCGAAGGGGTGTGATCGGATACGCCGACAGGTTGAGATGGCGCGCGCTGGCGCTGCCACGGAGGGGGCGTACCGGTGGACGAGACGAAACTGCTGGTCGGTCGCGGCCTGACCAAGCGGTACGGCGGGGTGACCGCGTTGGCGGACGTGTCGTTCGAGCTGCGAGCCGGGGAGGTCCTCGGGCTGGTCGGGCCGAACTCCGCCGGCAAGACGACGCTGGTGGACCTGATCTCCGGTGCGCAGGCGGCCACCGCCGGTGAGCTGCTGTTGCGTGGGCAGCGGCTCACCGGACCGGCCTCCCGCCGGGCCCGGGTCGGGCTCGGCCGCACCTTCCAGCACCCGCAACTGGCGCTGCACCTGAGCGTCCGGGACAACCTGCTGCTCGGTCGACAGGCGCAACGGCCCAGCACGTCGTGGCGGACGATTGCCGGCGCGTTCACCGGTGCGGTGCGGCCGAACCGGGCGGCCGACCGCGAGGGCGTCCGCCAGTTGGCGCATGAACTGGGTATCGAGGGCCTCGACCGCCGGACGGGCGACCTGACCCTGGGCGAGCAACGACTCGTCGAAGTCGGTCGGGCACTGGGTCAGGACCCGGTGGTGCTGCTGCTCGACGAGCCCTTCGCCGGCTCCGACGCGCAGGGGGCGGCCGGTATCGCCGGGGTGATCCGGAAAGCCAAGCGGCGGGGTCATGCGGTGATCCTGGTCGACCACGACATGGACCTGGTCGCCCGACTGGTCGACCGGGTGCTGCTGCTCGACCGGGGCCGGGTCGCCTTCGACGGCGATCCCCGGGAATGCCTGGCGAGCCCGCAGATGCGGCAGGTCTACTTCGGCTCGCGGTGACGGATCAGAACGTCGGAGACAGGTAGAGGAGCCGGTTGGGCGAACCGGCGCCCGGGTTGCCCACCGCTACGTTGGCGACGCCGAACAGGTAGCTCGCCACCTGGGCCGGTGTCCACGTCGGGTAGTTGGTCAGTACCCGGGCCGCCGCCCCGGCCACGTGCGGTGCGGCGTGTGAGGTGCCGGCCAACGTCTGTACCGCCGAGGGTGAGCCGATCCAGGCGGACCTGATGCCCACGCCCGGGGCGAAGATGTCCACGCAGGAGCCGTAGTTGGAGAAGCTGGCCCGACTGTCGTTCGACTGCGTCGCGGCCACGGTCAGCACGGTCGGCACCGACGCGGGTGAGACGTTGCAGGCGTTGGCGTTCGAGTTGCCCGCAGGGGCCGTCACGGTGATGCCGTCGGCGACGGCGGCGGCCACCGCGTTGTTGAGCGCGGCGCTGGGGGTGGACTGGATCCCGACGTTCGCGACGGCCGGCTGCCCTGCCAGGTGGTCGCCGATCATCCAGTTGATGCCGCTGATCAGGATCGCCAGGGTGCTGGGCAGGACGCAGTCGAACACCTTGACCGCGACCAGCACGACGTCCTTGGCCACCCCGTGCGTCGTCCCGCCGACGGTGCCGGCGGCATGGGTGCCATGCCCGCTGCAGTCGTCCGCAGGCAACATGCCGTCGACCGCGTCAACGCCGTAGATCGCCTGACCGCCGAAATCCTGGTGCCCGATGTAGATCCCGGAGTCGACGATGTACGCCTTGACTCCGGCGCCCTGGCTGACGTAGCTGTAGGTGCCGCTGAGCCCCAGCGGTGCGTCGATCCGGTCCAGGTTCCATGGCGCGTTCAGTTGCGTGGTGGCCAGCGTGGTCAACCGGTCCTGCTCCACCTGGGCGACCGCCGGGTCGGCGGCCAGCCGGCGGGCGACCGCCTCCGACGCCCGCATGGAGAAGCCGTTCAAAGCGTCGTCCCAGACCTGGTCCGGGTGCACGCCGTAGCGGCCGGCCAGGCCACTGACCGCGCTGGACACCGTGGACCGGCCGCCGACCGCGCTCTCCCTGAGCGTCACGATGTAGCTGCCGGGAACCGCCGTCGCACCGCCGGCGCCCAGGATCTCGCCGATCGCACCCGGCGTCGGTTCGGCAGCGGGTGCCGAGGACGCCGGACCGGCGAGCACGGTGGCGGCCAGGGCGGTGGTGGCGAGGACGGCCATGGTGGCCAGCCCGGGTCGACGGGGGTGGGTGAAGATCCTTTGGCGGAGTCTCATGTCTGCGCCATCCCTCTGCTCCGGCCATTCCATCGTGCTCGTGACGCCGATGGAATGGTCTGATCGGTTTTCGGGATCGTACTGCGAGGTTGGCTTGATGGCGATTGGCGGAAATGCGTCCATCGATTGATGGAAGTCTTTTTGGCGTGGGTTGATAATTATTGTTTCCGTGTGTATCAAGATCTGTCGACGACAGTTGGCCCGGCCATGGCGTCCCGACCGGGAGCGCGTCGACGGTGCGGGGCCGCAGACCGATCTGCTGTGGGGGCAGGAGCCCTTCCCGAAGCAGACCGGTCTGCGGCCGATCGACTCAGCTGACGGTCACGGGGACGGTCTTCGGCGGCTGTTGCAGCTGACCGTAGTTGTCGGTCCCTCTGACCGAGACGGTGTAGGCACCCGCCGGGACCACCGGTGACGTGTACGCGAAGTTCGACCCCGGGGATCCCGGGCTGGTGAGGAACACCGAGATCCACGGGAAGTTGCCCGGGACCGACGGCGTGCTGAACACGCCGGAGGCGTTCATCCCCTGGCCGGCGCTGTTGACGATCTGGACGTCCACCCGGAGCATCCCGACGTCGTCCACGGCACGTCCGGTGACCACGATCCGTGAGTCCGTGTAGACCTCGCCGTCCTGCGGGGTGAGGCTCGGCTCCAGCCGTGGGTCGAGATCGCCCGGATACACGAGGTACCGAGCGGTGGCGCCGGAGGTCGAACCGTCCTGCTGGCCCGCCGTGTCGACGGCCCACGCCTCGACGCTGTACTCACCCTTGGTCGGCAGGTCGATCGACAGGGTGAACGCGGTGCTCGTCGCGCCGGGCGAGGCGAGGGTGGCGTTCACCGTGGCGAAGCTCGCCGCCATGGTGCCGTTCGGCTGCACGTACCGGCCGGTGTCCAGGTCGCGCAGCGCCACCCGCACGCTCTGCACGCCGTTGTTGTCGGTCGCGGTGCCGGCCAGGTTGAGGTGCAACTGGTCGACGTTCTGGTCGACACCGGTGAAGCTCAACAGGCCGTTCGGGAAGGCGTCACCGGGCACCTGGGCGGTGACGGTGAGCCGGCCCAGGTTGGCGTTCGCCGTGCTCAGGCCCAGGTTGTCGGTGGCCCGCACCCGGAAGTCGTACACGCCGGGCGTCAGCGGCACGGTGGTGTACGACCAGTTGTACGACGAGGCGTTCAGGTTGATCGGTGAGACCCGGTGGTAGGCCGCGATCGAGTCGGCGCCCCACGTGCCGTCGGCCGCCAGCGCCTCGCGCGTGGTGTTGTTGCGCAGGTAGACCTCGACCGACTTCAGGGTGCCGTCGTCGCCGGCGGTCCCCGAGAACGTGATCGAGCCGCCCGGCGCGACGGTGATCGGTGCGGCGGCGGTGGGCGGCGTCATCGGCGTGGGGGTGGTGACGGCTACCGACGGCGCGACGCCGGTCGCCGAGATGATCCAGTCCCGGGTGTCGCCGCGCAGGTCACTCTGACCGGCGTTGTCGATGGCGGTGGCCGTCATCTTCCATTCGCCCTCGGTGGGGAGGGCCACCTCGACCTGCCAGGTGGTCGACAACGCGCCGATGACGTCCGGCTCGCCGCGGAAGGTGTTGTAGACCGGTGCTGCCGTTCCGTCGTCCTGGAGGTACTGGTTGTCCGACCTGCGGAACGAGTACGTCATCGCGCTGACGCCCTTGTCGTCGCTGGCGGTGCCGGTCGCGACGAAGCTCTGGGCGGCGACCAGGCCGGCGGGCGGCGAGGTGATCTTCGTGGTCGGCGGCAGGTCGTCGAAGCTGAAGGTCTCGATCTTCTTGACGGCCTTCGAGGCGTCGCTCTGGCCGTTGTTGCCGAACGTCTTCGCCTGGACCTGGTATTCGCCGACGGGCAGCGACACGGTGAGGGACCACGAGGTCGAGGCGGTGTTCACCGCTGCGACCGTCGCGTTGATGCTGTTGGCGGCGCCCCACGTCGTGAGGTCGTCCTGCAGGTACTTCTTGGAACCCCGGTTCTGGATCTCGATACCGACCTTGGTGACGCCGGCCGGAGAAGTCGCCTGCCCGCCGAACGCGAACGGCGCGTTGGCCTGCTTGACCGCCCCCTCGATGGGCGTGACGATCGTCGTGTCGACCGGCGAGGGCGCCGGCGCCTGGGCGAGGTCGAAGAACCCGACCCGCCCCACCGGCAGGCCGCCCTTGGTGTTGCCGTCGCCACCGACGAAGAGGCCGCGCGGGGTGGCCAGCATCGCCTTCTCCCCCTCGTACGAGCTGGAACCCGGGTTCCACTCGATCGCCGTGCCCGTGGCCGGGTCGAGCGCGCCGAGGTGGTCACGGCGGACCACCTGGTCGCCGAGACCGTAGCCGCTCAGGCCCTGGCCCGTGCCGTACCCGACGTTGTCCAGGCCGGGCCACGGGACGTTGGAGGTCGGCGATTCCTGCCAACTGAAGTGGCCGCCGACGTACACGGCCGTCTCGGTGATGGCGACCGAGTAGATGCTGTCGAAGTGACGCGACACCCAGATCGGCTCGACGTGGTCGGCACCGGCCACCGGGAACGCGATCGCCGTGTCGTTGATCGGCGGGCGGTCGCCTCCCGAACCGCTGGTGACGACGAAGTAGGAGTCGTCCGGCGCGACGTCACCGGCGAAGACCCGCTGGATGCCGCCGACGAAGGACAGGTTGTCCTCCCAGAGGCGGGTGCGCCACGGCAGGAGGGCCTTGGTGGCGGTGTCGACGAGGCCGACCCCGTAGCGGTCCTGGCCGGCGATCTGGCGACCGGTGTGCACGACCAGCAGGCTGCTGCCGTTGTGCGTCAGCTTGAGCTGCTGCACGGTGAGCATGCCGCCGACGCCGATGCCGCCGGACAGGGGCAGGTTGAACCCGCTGTCCACCGCCCCCGTCGTCGGGTTGAGCGCGACCAGCCCGCCGCGGTTCACACTGTTCACCTTCGTGAACTGGCCGCCCACGTACACCGCGGTGCTGCTCACGGCCAGAGCGGTCGCGCGCCCGTTCCCCTGCGCGGTGAACGCCGCGATCGGAGCGCCGGTGACCGGGTCGAGCCGTACGATCTTGCGCTTCGTCAGGCCGCCGACCGTGTTGAACGAGCCAACGACATAGAGCGACGAGCCGTCCGGCGAGGCCTCGACGGCCTCGACGGACCCGTCGAACGTCGGCTGGAAACCGGTGTCGACCAGGCCCGTGTCGATGTTGTAGGAAGCCAGCGACGGCTGCGCCACCGGCGTCCCGCCGACGTTGGCGATCGCGGTGAAGGAGCCGGCGACGAAGACCCGGTTGCCGATCACCTCGATGTCGGTGATCTCGCCGTCGGTGATCCTCGGTACGTCATTGCGCGGCGTGCTGGGAACCAGCCCGGTGTGCCCCGGCGCCGACAGGGCCGCGGCCGTGCGGACGGCCGTACGTGTCGCACCGCCGCCGCCGACCGTTGCCGTGGCGGCGCGAGCGCCGGCGTTGGCGACCTCGTCGGCGGCACTGCCTGCAGCCGCCGGTTGGCCTGTCAACAGCACAGCCCCGGCGACCAGACCCGCGATGGCGCGGCTCCGAACGTGCATCGAGACAACCCCCTGTAAAACGCCTGAATCGCGTCGCCGGGTCGATTCCCGGCGACGTCCATCCCTGGCGTGCCGGAAGTCACCGTAGGAGGTCGTCATCCCTTGTGTACGGACGCCCGTCGGAAACCCGACCGGTCGACATCCGTTCCGGTCCTACCGGCCGGGTCCGCCGTCCTTGGATCCAGACCCGCTCCACCAATCGGCTCGGTCGCTGCGCCGCAGGAATCGACGAGGCTTCACCGCCGGGCCTCCGACACGCCCGGACTCGACATGTGGGGTGTGACAACGCCGAAGTCCCTATATATGGTGTCGGCCGTAGCTGGTTCGGCCGCTCATCCGGGGTGGTCGAGGCAAGAGGGAACCCGGTGGGAATCCGGGACTGCCCCGCAGCGGTGAGTGGGAACGACCGCCGTCATCAGCACTGGGCCGCCTGCGGCCTGGGAAGCGACGGCCAGTAGAAGACCGGCGAGCCCGGTCACGCCCGCGAGTCCGAAGACCTGCCAGCGCGCCGCGTACCCATACCGGGGTGGGCGGCGGTCCGAGGCCGCGTGGGACGGCCGACGCCACCTGACCCGCGCCTCGCCGGCGTGACGTCCGCCGGTGTCTGCCTCCACGCGTCCCAAGGCCATCAGGTCTCGAGCCCGCGAGGAGTGAGTGATGGCAGTCACCGAGGTTGTCCCGGCCGACGGCATGGTGGCCGACGAGGCAGCCCTACCGGGCCCGCGACGGACGCAGATGCGCGTCCGCAAGCGCGACGGCGGCACCGAACCGGTCGATGTCAACAGGATCGTCGGAGCGGTCGAGCGGTGGACGGTCGGCCTCGCCGACGTCGACCCGTTGCGGGTGGCGACGCGGACGATCAGCGGCCTGTACGACGGCGCGACGACCGCCGAGCTGGACCGGCTGTCCATCCAGACCGCGGCCGAGATGATCGGCGAGGAGCCGCAGTACTCGCGGCTGGCCGCCCGCCTGCTGGCCGGCTACATCGACAAGGAGGTCCGCAGGCAGGGCATCGGCTCGTTCAGCGAGGCGATCCGACGGGGACACGTCGAGGGCCTCATCGGCGACGGCACCGCCGCGTTCGTCGCCGCCAACGCCGCGCAGCTCGATGACGCCGTCGACCCCCACGGTGACCTGCGGTTCGAGTACTTCGGGTTGCGCACGGTCCACGACCGGTACCTGCTGCGCCACCCGACGAGCCGGCTGGTTACGGAGACCCCGCAGTACTGGTTGCTGCGGGTGGCCTGCGGCCTGTCCCACGCCCCGGACGAGGTGATCGAGTTCTACCGGTTGATGTCGAGCCTGGCGTACCTGCCGAGTTCGCCGACGTTGTTCAACTCCGGCACCCGGCACACCCAGATGTCCTCCTGCTACCTGGTCGACTCCCCGCGCGACGAACTGGACTCGATCTACCAGCGGTACGCGCAGGTGGCGAACCTGTCGAAGTTCGCCGGCGGCATCGGCATCGCGTTCTCCCGGGTCCGGTCGCGGGGCGCGCTGATCCGGGGCACCAACGGGCAGTCCAACGGGATCGTGCCGTGGCTGCGGACGCTGGACGCCTCGGTGGCGGCGGTCAACCAGGGCGGCCGGCGCAAGGGCGCGGCCTGCGTCTACCTGGAGCCGTGGCACCCGGACATCGAGGAGTTCCTGCAACTGCGGGACAACACCGGTGAGGATGCCCGGCGCACCCACAACCTGAACCTGGCCAACTGGGTCCCGGACGAGTTCATGCGCCGGGTGGAGGCCGACGGGGTGTGGTCGCTGTTCGACCCGGACGTGGTGCCGGAACTGCCGGACCTGTGGGGGGACGAGTTCGACGCGGCGTACCGGGCGGCCGAGGCTCAGGGCCGGTACGTGCGGCAGGTGCCGGCGCGGGAGCTGTACGGGCGGATGATGCGGACCCTCGCGCAGACCGGCAACGGGTGGATGACGTTCAAGGACGCTGCGAACCGGTTGTGCAACCAGACCGCCGAGCCGGGCAACGTGGTGCACCTGTCCAACCTGTGCACCGAGATCATCGAGGTGTCCAGCGACGCCGAGACCGCCGTGTGCAACCTCGGCTCGGTCAACCTCGCCGCCCACCTCGCCGACGGCGGCCTCGACTGGGAACGGCTGCGCGCCACCGTCCGCACCGCCGTGACGTTCCTCGACCGGGTCATCGACATCAACTACTACCCGACCCCGCAGGCCGCGGCGAGCAACCCCCGCTGGCGGCCGGTCGGCCTCGGCCTGATGGGCCTGCAGGACGTGTTCTTCGCCCTGCGGCTGCCGTTCGACTCCCCGGCCGCCCGGGAGCTGTCCACCCGGATCAGCGAGGAGCTGTACCTGACGGCCCTGGAGACCTCCGCCGACCTGGCGGAACGCTTCGGAGCCCACCCGGCCTTCGCCGAGACCCGGGCGGCACGCGGCCGGCTCCAGCCGGACCTGTGGGGCGTCACGGGCAGCCAGGCGCAGCGCTGGAGGGTGCTGCGGGAGCGCGTCGCCGCGCACGGCCTGCGCAACTCGCTGCTGGTGGCGATCGCCCCGACCGCCACCATCGCCTCCATCGCCGGCTGCTACGAGTGCATCGAGCCGCAGGTGTCCAACCTGTTCAAGCGCGAGACCCTGTCCGGGGAGTTCCTCCAGGTCAACACCGCTCTCGTACGCGAACTGAAGGCCCGCGGCCTGTGGACCGACGAAGTCCGCTCGGCGATCAAGCGCGCCGAGGGATCGGTGCAGGGCATCACGGAACTGCCGGCGGAGGTCCGGCAGCTGTTCCGTACGGCCTGGGAGTTGCCGCAGCGGGCGCTGATCGACCTGGCCGCCGCCCGCGCCCCGTTCATCGACCAGTCGCAGTCGCTGAACCTGTTCCTCGCCGCCCCGACGATCGGCAAGCTCTCCTCGATGTACCTGTACGCCTGGAAGGCCGGGCTGAAGAGCACCTACTACCTGCGGTCCCGCCCCGCCACCCGGATCCAGCAGGCCACGGTCGCACCCGCCGGCCCGGTCAGCGCCGTCGGCCCGGTCGGCGTCGTCGCGGCGGGGGTGGCCGTCGACGAGGCGGTGGCCTGTTCCCTGGAGAACCCCGAGTCGTGCGAGGCCTGCCAGTGACCGCCCCGACCGACACCACCGCCACCGACCCGAGGACCACACACATGCTGCTCGACCCGGGGATGGACCTCACCCTCCGCCCGATGCGCTACCCGCACTTCTTCGACCGGTTCCGCGACGCCATCCGCAACACCTGGACGGTGGAGGAGGTCGACCTGCACGCCGACCTCGCCGACCTCGACCGGCTCTCCCCGGCGGAGCGGCACCTGGTGAGCCGCCTCGTCGCGTTCTTCGCCACCGGCGACACCATCGTCGCCAACAACCTGGTGCTGAACCTCTACCAGCACGTGAACTCGCCGGAGGGGCGGCTCTACCTGTCGCGGCAACTGTTCGAGGAGGCCGTGCACGTCCAGTTCTACCTGAACCTGCTCGACACGTACGTGCCCGACGAGGCCGAGCGGTTCGCCGCGTTCGACGCCATCGAGAACATTCCCTCGATCCGGCGTAAGGCCGAGTTCTGCTTCCGCTGGATCGACTCCCTCCAGGACCTGCGGGAGCTGCGTTCGAAGCAGGACCGGCGGGTGTTCCTGCTCAACCTGATCTGCTTCGCCGCCTGCATCGAGGGGTTGTTCTTCTACGGCGCCTTCGCCTACGTCTACTTCCTGCGCTCCCGGGGACTGCTGCACGGCCTGGCGTCCGGCACCAACTGGGTGTTCCGCGACGAGTCCATGCACATGGCCTTCGCCTTCGACGTGGTCGACACCGTCCGCCGCGAGGAACCGGACCTGTTCGACGACGACCTCGCAGACCAGGTCCGCCTGATGCTCACCGAGGCCGTCGAGTGCGAGGTCCAGTTCGCCGAGGACCTGCTCGGCCACGGCGTGTCCGGGATGTCCCTGGCCGACATGCGCCAGTACCTCCAGCACGTCGCCGACCGGCGGCTCGCACAGCTCGGCATGCCCGTCCACTACGGGTCGACCAACCCGTTCGCGTTCATGGAGTTGCAGGACGTGCAGGAGCTGTCCAACTTCTTCGAACGGCGGGTGTCGGCGTACCAGGTCGGGGTGACCGGCACCGTCGCCTTCGACGACGACTTCTGAGGCGACCGTGACAGGCGAGTCGCCCGGCACAGGTCGGCGATCTCGCCTGTCACGCCATGGTCGCGTCCACCGCGTCTCGGGCGTCGGTCGACGGCTCTCGGCGGGCCAGACCGTAAGCGCACCACCCAAGGGCTAACTCGTCACCCCGATGTGCGTTCGCCGGAACTGGGCCCGCTCGGCCTCATCGATCAGGGCGCGCGCGTGATCGGCGTAGGTGATGTGCTCCGCCAGGTCGCCGGGCGCGAGGTGGTACCCGCCGGCGGGCTTGCCCTCAAGGTCGAAGTTGCCCGATGGGCTGACCGCGACCCAGTCAAGGTCGGAACCGCGGAGAATGTCCAGGGCCGCACGGTGGGCCAGGGAGAAGGGCTGAAACTCGGCAGGGAAACCGGCCATGTCCATGACGGGCACGCCGTTCGCGTCGGGCAGCAGCGACGCGAGGCTGACCCAGACGAGGCGGTTCACCCCCGCCTCCTTCAACCCCGTGACGAGGCTCGCAGCCGCGGCGCGGAAGAAAACAGCGGGATCGGCATTGGCGTCAGCCGCGGCCACGATCGCCACATCGTGCCCCGCCGCCGCCCTGGCCACAGCGGCGGCATCCGTGACGTCCGCCGCGGAGCGCACGAGCGGCGTGACCTCATGGCCGCGCGCCCTCGCCTCCACAACAGCGGTGCCACCGGCCTTGCCACCCGCTCCGAAAACAACGATCTTCAACATGGCGACGACCATAGGGCAGGTCATGGTTACCGATCGGGTACCTATTCTCGATCCATGAGCCGCCCGGAGCATGACATGTTCGATGAGCTGTGCCCTTCCTCGTTCCTGCCGGTACGGATGGGGCACAAGTGGGCGCCGCTTGTCATGCGGTTGCTGGAAGCGGCGCCGCTCCGGTTCGGCGAGCTGCGCGTCGTGCTGCACCGGACGAGCCCCAAGGAACTCACCCGAGCCCTGCGCGTTCTTGAACGCGATGGCTTCGTATCGCGCGCGACGGCCGGCCGCGCCGTCACCTACGAGCTGACGCCGCTCGGCCGGAGCCTGCTCGGCCCCCTCAAGATTGTCTACGAGTGGACGTCGACCCACTGGGACGAACTTCTTGACGCCCGCGATCCCGTTGAGGCATGAATACGTCTCGTGTTATGCGCCTTCGATAGGGCTGATTCCCGGTAACCCTGTGTCAGCGAGATCGGGCGGCCGGTAGTGAATTGACGTCCGGAGGTCAGCAGTCACCGGGCGCATAGCGGACGCATAGAAGGCGCAGATTGCCGTCGGCAATGCTGGCCGCCATCGATGTTGTGCGGTTCGGGCGAACCCTCGGCCGCACACATTCACTGTCACGAACCTGAGAGGTGGATATGACCAACAACATCAAGGCGGGTGCCCAGATGGTGGACCACGCGGAGAACTTCGTCGACCTCGACGACCTCGACCTCGCCGGGATCGACGTCGAGGCCGGCGAGATCGCCGGTGGCATCAACTGGACCTCGATCATCCCGACCACCGGCTGCACCAGCACCACCAACCGGTGCGGCGGCGGCGGATCGTACTGATCGTCCAATAGTTAGGTAATGATCGATGCGACAGCTCGCCGCTACGCTGCTGTGGCTGCGCGACGGTCCGGACGAGGTCCAGAGCCTGGTAGCAGGCCTGGATCTCGTTCGTCGCGCCTCAGCCGAGGACGCCAGTGAGGCGTGGCTCTGCATGATTGCCAACGGCACCGCGCACTACCTTTCGACGTACGCGCCCGGTGACCTGCTGTCCCGGGCGTACTCCGGAACCAACGCGGTTTACGGCGTGGTCGCCCAGGTCGGTCGGCTGGGCAGGGACCCGGACGGTGAGCTGGTGGTCGACGGGTGCTGGCGGTTCGGCTCCGGCGCGGACCGGGCCACCTTCATGGCCATGGGGTGCGAGCCGGTTCAGGGCAACCGCACCACCGTGCTGATCGACCGCGCCCGACTGCGCGTCGAGCACCCGTGGGAGGGCCCCGGCCTGCTCGGCACGACGAGTCACACCCTGAGTGCCCGGGGCCTGGGGGTGCGACCCGAGGACGTCATCGAGATGTCGGCCATCCCGACGAATCGCCCGCTGGGGATCTACGCCGATGCGGAGCTGTTCCTGGCGAACATGCCCGGGGTGGCGATCGGGCTCGCCGAGCGGCTGCTGGAGCTGCTGGGTCCCGGCATGTCGCCGGGATCGCCCTGGCAGGCCGCCTACGCCGAGGCCGAAACCCGCACCATCCTGGCCCGACGCGGTCTGACCGGGATGCTGCACGGCTTCGACGCGCTGGCCCGGGACGGGCGGCTGCGGCCGTTCGCGCCGGCCCTGCGGGCCGAATACCGCGCGGTCCTCTCCGCCGCCTACCACGTCTGCCTCGACGCGATTCTCGCCCTGGTCGAGGTTTGCGACTCGGCGGACCCCGGTGTGCAGCAGCGGCTGGCCCAGGCACGTCTGGACGCCGCCACCATGAAGCCGCACGCGGCCATGCGGCCGCACAGATGACCGGAGCCGCTGGAATGACGCCATCCCCACGGACGCTGTCCACGCCGGGCTGGTGCCTGGTCCGGGTGCCGATGCTGCCGGCCGTGCCTTGCGACGATTCGTCGCCCCCGGCCGGCGAGCTGTCGCGGCGGCTGCTGGAACTGGCCGTGGAGTACGCCACCACCTTCCAGCGCTCCGGGGACGACGACCGCGACTGGCAGGACCAGCCGACCCGGATGGCGATCTACGGCAACCGGGCCCGATTCCGGCCCACCCCGTTCGGAATGTTCGGCTTCAGCATGCTCGCCGACCTTGTCGACGGTGATTTCACGACGCGCATCGATCTCGCGACCGAGATCCGGCTGGCGCGCCTCGACCTGCCCCGGCCGACCGGGAGCTGGTTCGTCAATCCCACCCTCGTCGCCGATGCCGGCCGCTGGTCGTACGTGCGTCCGGACCGGGGCGGGACGACGTCGTTGTCGGACGATCCGGCGATCTGCCGGCTCGCCGAGCTGCTCGATGAACAGCGTGCGGCCGCACCGCGCTCCGCTGCCGACTGGGCTGCCGACCTCGGCGATGACGGCACGGCACAGTTCGACCTCTGCGTACGCCGACACCTGCTGTTGCCGGAGCACGCCCCGGAGATGCTGGTGGGCACCGCCGTGGCGGCCTCGCCCACGGATCCGGTGAAGGCGGTGCTCGCCGAGGAACGGCCCTTCCGCCCCGACCAGTTCGTGGACGCGTTCAGCGAGGTTCGGCCCCGCCTCGACCGCGGCCCGGTGGAGGCGTTGGCCGACGGCGTCGCCCAGATCATGCGGGTGCCGTGGCCGTCCGACCGGCTCGAACGGGTCAGGGAGTACGTGGGCGGCATGTTCTCCGGCGGCGCGGTGCCGCTGACCTGGCTGCTGACCGCACCGGTGGACCACTCGCTGGGTAGTTGGCGGCGACCGCCGACGCCTGCGGAGACCCCCGACCTCCCGGATGCGCCGCGGCGGCTGTTCGTGCCCCCCGGCCGCCGCGACAACAGCGCGGTCCAGTGGTGGAACGACGCGGTCACGCTGGACCAGTGGCGGGCGGGGCAACCCGAGCGGGCCGGTGCCGGCATCTCCGATCCCGCGGGCTCGACCCGACCCCGGTTCGGCATGGCCTGCGGCGCGCTCCTGGCCGAGCCGTGCTCCGGTACCGATGCCTGGCTGAAGATGATCATGCCCGGGTTCTGGGGCGGGCCGGGGGCCAGGTTCGGCGAGCACCTGCGCGTTCCGGAGCTCTGCGCCACGGTGGAGGACCCCGGCCGGCTCGCCGTCGAGCTCGGCTGGATTCCGCTGGACCGGCGGGCGCCGCTGGCCCGACGTCGGGTCGGCGAGCTGCCCCGACTCAACCTCAACCTGCCGCACCGTCCCGGCGACCTCCTCCTCACCGACCTTGCGGTCGTCGTCGTGGACGGTCGGCTCCAGCTGATCAACCGCGCCGACGGGCGCTTCGTGGAACTGCGCTGGGACAGCCCACTGTCGTTGAGCCACGATCTCAACCCCTGGGCGGTCAGGCTGCTCGGGCTGCTCATGGACGAGGCCGCCGACACGATACCGGCCGCCGACCCGAGCCAGTGGCGGTCGCCGGGTGGCATGAATCCGCGCATCACCGCCGGTCGTTGCCTGCTTGCCCGCCGTGGCCTGGTGCTGAACGCCCGACACCGGGCCGACCTGCTCGAGTTGGCCGCCGATCCCGTCGGGCTCTGCGACGTGCTGACCGAGGTCGGGCTGGGATCCACGGTGGAGTTGACCGAGGGCGCGGACCTCACCATGCGGATCGACCTCACCGACGCCGTGCAACGGCGGTGGTTCACCCAGCGGCTGCGCCGCGAGGGCAGGCTCCAGCTGCACGAGGCGCTGCCGGTGAGCACGCCGGTGTGGTCCGATCTCGGCGGCCACGTGCACGACCTCTGGGTGCCCTGGTCGTACCAGGAGCCGGCGGTGAGCCGGCCGCTGTCGCGGACCCGGCTCGTGGACCGGCTGCCCGTGGCGGACCCGGACTGGACCAGCTGGTACGTGTACGCCCCGGACCGGGCGGTGGAGACGTGGCTGGCCAGGGCTGACGTGATGGCGCTCATGCGCCGGGCCGAGCTGTTCTACATCCGGTACCGGGACGAACGGCCTCACCTGCGGGTACGCGTGCGTTCCTCGGCCGCGACCGAGGTGTTGCTCGCCGATCTGCGCACCCACCTGGCCAGACTGGTGCCGCAGCAACCGTGGGAGGTCGAGGTCCGCGCCTGGGTGCCGGAGGACTACCGGTACGGCGGCCCGGCATTCCGGGCGGATACCCTGCGTCATTTCTGCGGCGACTCGGCCTGGTGGGTGGGGCGGCTCGCCGCCGGTCCGGACCAGGCGGGCCGGTACGCGCTGGCGGTGTCCCGGATCGCGGCCTGGTGCCGGCAACTCGGCGGGGACGACGGAGCCCTCGACCTGCTGTGCGATCTGCGTGGGCTGGATCCGCGGCTGCCCAGTTCCCTGGCCCAGCGGGACTGGATGGCGGCCTTCCGTTCGGCCCGGCCCGGTCTGGAGCGGGCCTTGGACTCCGTACTCGCCGAGCCTGATCCGACGCTCGGCCATCTCGTGGGCATGAACGAGGACGCCCGTCGCCTGGCGCTCAGCAGCATGATCCACATGACCGTCAACCGAGGGCTTCCGCTCGGGCAGGCGGTGAGCCGCGAGCCGGAGATCGTGATGGCAGCGGCGCGGCTGCTGAAGGGCCGGATGGCCCGGGTGCCACGGGGCGGGACCGGGCATGCCTGAGGTCGACGCCGCGCGTCGGCTGCTCCGCCGGCTGATGGGGCATCTCCGCCGACGTGGCAACGCGACCGTGGATGCGCTGGCGGCCCTGGCTCTGCTCGCGTTGCGGCTCGACCACCGTCCGCTGGCCGGGTCGCTGACCCAGCTCGCGTTGCGCGGCGAGCCCGTTTCCGACCACCGGGTCACCTGGCTGCTGCATCGTCTGGTGGACGACTGCCTCTCCTCGGCTGCCGGCGACCTGGATGTGCCGGCGTCGCCCGGCCCGGCGGCTGCCGAGGTGCTGACCGCCCAGTACCGGCGCTTCGTCGAGGCCGGCGAGCTGGATCCGATCAACGGTGCCGGGGGCATCGGGATCGCGCTGTGGGACGTGGCCGGCCCGGCGGCGCGGGACGAACTCGCTCCCGCGCTCACCCGGACCGCCCTCGGCATCCTGCGGGCGCCGTCGAACGGGGTCTACCACGGTCGCAGCGGTGGCGTCCTGTTGCTACGAATGCTCGGTCACCGGTATGGCCGGGACGAGGTGCTGACCGGCGCGGTCGACGCCCTGGTCCGCGACATCGAGCGGCTTGAGCCGGCGGTGCTCGACACCGGTGGCCTGGGCGCCGGCGGGGTCACCCTGTGCTCCGGCCTGCCAGGCATGCTGGCCGCGCTGGGCCCGGACGCCGAACCGGCCGTGCTGGAGCGGACAGTCCGAGCGCCGATCACCCAGGCGTCCCTGCGTCGGCTCGACGAGTTGCTCGTCGACGAGACCGCCGACGTCACCTTCTGCCACGGCCTCGCCGGGCTGAGCCTCGCCATCCGGCTCTCGCCATGCTGGGCAGGGCTCGTCGGCGCCGATCGGGCGAGCGCGCTGGGGGCCCGGCTCTCGGCCCACCTCGACCGGGTCGACGGGCAGGCAGTGGCCGACGCCTTCGACACGCCGTACGTTCTCTCCGTGCTGAGCGGACCGGTCGGGGTGGCGCTGGCGCTGGCGGAGACCGTGACCAGCACCCCGCCGTGGTGGGGGAGCGGGGTGAGCCTGGGCGACGGCACGTCCGCCGTGGCCGGAACACGAGTGATCGGAGTCCCCGTATGACAGTCAGCCTGCAGACGCAGGACAACGACTGCGGGGTGCAGGCCCTGGTCACCAGCCTGAAGCTGCTGGGCCACGACTTCCCCGAGCCGGCGTTGCGGGACGCGTTGTCCGTACGTGGAGCGCTCTCGATGCGGGACCTGCGGGACACCTCGGCCGAGGTGTGCGGCGTTCGCTATCGCGCCCGGCGGGAGTGCCCTTTCGACGCGCTGACCCCCGGCGCCATCGTTCACCTGCGGGCTGACCACTTCATCACCGTCGAACGTCGGCGGCGGGGCCAGGTACGGATCTTCGACCCGTCGTTCGGTCACGCGTGGCTCGACGAGCGCGGCTACCGCGAGCGGTCCTCCGGCTGGGTGCTGCTGCCGGGTTCCCGGCCGGGCGCGCCAGGTGCCGGCGACCAGCCTGCGGCGCGGGCCACGTCGGCCGGGCGCGCCCGCCGGTCGGCCCGGGCCTCGTGGCTGTGGCCGCTGGTGCGTTCCGGAGAGCTCAGCTTCCGCCAGGTCGTGCCGCTGCTCGTGATGAGCCTCGTGCTCTACACCGGCCTGACCATGCTCAACCTGGTCCTGCTGCCGTACCTGAACCAGGTCGCGGCCGGTGGCCGGGTGGCCGCCGGCCCCCTGGCCGCCGCCCTCATCACCTTCTTCGTCGCGCTGAGTGTGCTGTTCTGGCTGCGGCACCGGCAGCTCACCTCGGTCGGGCTGGCGTTCGACCGGGCAATGCTCGGTAACCTCGTCGACCGGCTGACCCGCACGTCGGCGACGACCGAGATGACCTCGGGTGCGGTCCTGCACCGGGTGCAGAGCGCCCGGGAGGTGCGGGAGGCCGGCACCACCCTGGCCCTGTCGATGTTCACCGACGCCGTCGCCGTGGTGATCCTGCTGGCGTTCATGGCGTCGATGTCGCTGCCGCTCACCGGCGTGGTGGCGGCCCTCGGCGCCCTGCACATCGGGGTCACGCTGCTCGCCCGACGGCCGATCAGCCGCCACTACGACGAGCAACTGCGCCTGGACGGTGAGGTCCAGGACGTCCTGATCACCACGACCCGGGGACTGACCACCTTCCGTGGTCTCGGGGCCGTCTCGCACCTGAGGGCCGAACACGCCCGGCGGCTTGATCTGCTGCACGAGTCGGTACGAACGTTGCAGTACCGGCTCTCCTGGGTGTACGGGCCGAGTGAGGCCCTGCGCTTCTCCGGCCTGTACGTGATTCTCATCGTGGGGTCGGTGCTGGCCGCGACGGGGCTGGTCAGCACGGGTGAGCTGTTCGGATTCCTCACCCTCGGCGGGACGGTGCTGTTCTCGGTCATCTCCATCGCGCAGACCCTGCCGGCCGTCGCCCAGTTGGAGCGGCAGCTGCGTTACGTGGCGACGCTGCTGACGCTGCCGGCGATGCCGGCCGGCACGCACACCCGGCCGGTGCCGGACGCGCCGGCGGTGGAGCTGGACGGCGTGCGTGTCTGCCGCCCCAGGGACGGCTTCGACCTGCGGCTCGACCTGCGTGTCGAGCGGGGTGAGACCGTCACCGTCGGCGGGGTGAGCGGCGTCGGCAAGTCCACGATGGCGCAGATCGTCAGTGGGCTGGACCCGGCGCCGACCGGCCGGGCCGTGATCTACGGTGTGCCGGCCGGGGACTGGGACCCGGACGCGTTGCGGCCGTTGGTCTGTTACGTACCGCCCCGTTCCGACTTCATGCACACCACGATCCGCGACAGCCTCTGCGCCGGCGCGAACGAGGTGGACGACCAGGAAATCCGAAACATGCTCACGTTGATGGAACTGGACGAGGTGATGCGCCCGCTGCGGCTGGGGCTGCGCACGACGCTACGGATCAACGGCGCGACCTTCAGCGCGGGTGAGGTGCAGCGGTTCGCGTTGGCCCGGGCGCTGCTGCGCCGACCATCGCTGTTGATCCTCGACGAGGCGACCAACTCCCTCGACCGCGAGATGGAACTGCGGCTGCTGAACGCCGTCCGGGCGCGGGTGGAGACGCTGATGGTGGTCAGCCACCGGCCGGTCGGCGAGCACCTGGGCAGCCGACACCTGACCGTCGTACGCGATCAGGACGGCGTCTCCCGGGTGGTGTCCGGTGGCTGAGCCGTTGCGCGGGGTGCACGCCTATTGGCGGATTCCCAGCCGGCATCCGCGCCCCTACCGGCAGCTGTCCTGCGCCACCTGGCTGCTGAGCATCCTGTCCTGGCAGCGGCACGCCGGTCCGATCGACCTGTACGCCGACCCGCCGACGATCGACTGGCTCGATCAACTTGGCTGGCTCGGCCACTACGACCGGGCGGAGGTCCTCGACGACGCCGGGCTGGACCGACACTACGACCGGGTCGCCTGCTTCGCGTTGCCGAAGCTGCTCGCCCTCGATCGCTTTCCCGAGTCGGTGCTCGTCGACACCGATGCCTACCTGCGCGTCGGCCTGCGCCCGCAAGGACCCGGTTCGCTCTTCGCCCACCTGGAACGCGGCGACGTCGACTTCTACACCCGGCTGCGCGAACTCGCCAACCCAGCCGGCGTGGATCTGCCCGACTCGCTGGCGCTGGTCGGCAACACCTCGCTGTTCCGGGCCGCCGACCCCGACCTGGCCCGTCGGATCAGCCGCACCGGGCTGTCCTTCCTGGCCGACAACCCGTCCACCCCGGGACGCGACATCCACTCGCACATGACCGTCGCCGAGCAGGTGCTCGCCACGCACCTCACGATCACCGCCGGGCATCCGGTGGTGAACGTCTTCGGCGCGGTCTGGTCGCCGCAGACGCTCACCTGGATGACCGACCCCCCGAACTTCGGCCACCTGTGGAGCATCAAGCGCGGGCCGCAGGTGGCGACGCTGGTCGCCGCGTACGCGTCGGTCACCCGAATTCTGCGCGACGAGTACGGGATCGCCCCGGACCGGGTACGCACGGCGCTGGAGCAGGTGTGAGCCAGGCGGGCCTGTTCGACCGGCTGGCGAACGCGGGCGCCATCGTGACGTCGGCGGCATCGACGGCGTCGACCGTGCCCGGTGGCCATCCGCCGGAATGGGTGGTGGAGCCCACGTCGCTGACCGAGCTCGGCGCGGTGGTCCGGATCCTCAACGACAGCGCGGTCCCGTGGCGGGTCGACAGCCGCGGGCGCAACTGGGGGTACGACGACTCCCGCGTACGCACGCCCGGCGTGATCATCCGGCTGGCCCGACTGGACCGGCTCAGCCTGGACGTCGAGATCGGTCTCGCCACGGTGCAGCCCGGGGTTACCTTCGCCAGGTTGAAGGCGGCACTGACCGACGCCGGAGCGGCGTTCTACCTGCCGCCGCCGGGTTCCGGACCGCACACCTCCGTCCTCGGCAACGCCCTCGACCGGGGGCTGCTCTCCGGGCTCGGCGAACGGGAGCGTCACTGCCGGGACTTCCTGGTGATGGAGCGCGACGGTTCGCTGCACCGGCCCGGCTGGACCGGTGCGGAGGACGCGCGGGTCCGGGGTGCCCTGCCCTACCCGCCCGGTCCGCACGGACAGGGAGCACTGTTCCAGACCGGCGGGTACGGCCCGATCGTGGTGGAGCTGACCCATGTCCTCCAGGCGGCACCGGCACAGGCGATGCGGCTGGTGGTGCTCTCCGAGCCGGCCCTGACCGAGGAACTGGTGCGTTGCTGGCGTGAGCTGCTCGTGGAGGGACTGGCGAGTAGTTCCATCCTGGCACCGCAGGCGCGTCGGAGGGCGCAGGGGGTCGCCACCGCCCACGACGGGCTCGTCCTCGACCTGTCCGTCACCGCCGGCTCCGTGGCGACCCTGCGGGCCAAGGCCGCGGACGTCCAGCGGCTGGTCCGCGAGCACGGGCAGCGGCTGGCGCTGCGGGTCTCGGAGCACCCCGACGACCTGCGCATCGTCGGCGGTGACAGCGAGCACCCGGAGGAGGTCGCCCAACTCGCCGAAGGGTTGGAGTGGCACACGGCGGCGCTGCCGTTCGCGCCGTCGACGGTCGTCGCCTTCGCGCACGCCGTACAGGCAGAGGCGGTACTGGCGGACACGCCGTGGTCCCTGCGCCCGCTCGACGACCGGGCAGTGGTCTGGCTGTCCCCGTTCGTCTACCGCAAGGACGATCCGGCCGACGTCGAGCTGCTTCGCCGCCGGGCTGCCGCCTTCGCCCGCATCCGTGGCGAGTTCGGCCTGCCCTCGTACCGGTCCGGCGGGGTGCGTGGCGGGCGATGAGACACCTTCTCGTCGTCAGCGTGCACCGCATCTCCACCGGGCGGTCGGGCGAGGCGATCCACCTCCGGCAGCTTGCCGGGGCACTGCGGACCGCCGGTGAGCGGGTGACGGTGCTGGACGGGCCGATCAACCCGGGCGCGGCGGGCAGCGGGCACGACGCGGCGCTGCAGTCCCTGGCGGGAGCGCTCGACCGGCTGCTGCGGCAGGACCGCCCGGATGCGGCCCTGCTCTGGGGACATCTCGGTGAGGAGACCGTACTGGCACAGCGGCTGCGGGCGGCCGGCGTGCCGATCGTGTTGGAGCATCCCGCGGCCGACCTTCGGCCCGCCGCGCAGACGCTCCGCCTCGTCGACGAAGTCGTGGTCCCGTCCCGATTCGCCCGGGATCTCTTCGCCGGGCAGACCGGTCGGGATGCCCGGCCGATCGAGCCGCTGTTGCGCCCGTGCTCCTGTTCACCCGGCGCGGGCCCCGGTGGCGCCGCCCGGTCCGGCCCGTACCGGCTCACCTTCGTCAACCCCGAGCCGGCCAAGGGCCTCGGTGTGGTGATGCACCTGGTCGCAGCCACCCTCCGGGCGAATCTGCCGTTCCGCTTCCGCTTCGTGGAGGGTCGTTGGACCGCCGCCGATCTGGCCGCCGAGGGCATCGTCGCGGCGGAACTGCCGTGCCTTGAGGTCGTCGGCTACCGCGCCGACATCTGTTCGCTGTACGCCGAGACGGACCTGCTGCTGGCGCCGAGCCTGTGGCGGGAGAGCTTCGGGATGATCGCCCGCGAGGCCGTGGTGCACGGTGTGCCCGTCGTCGCCACCCGGACCGGCGGGTTGCCCGAGGCCGTCGGCGACGGCGGAATCTGCCTCGATCCGCCGGAGTGCGGCGACGACTACCTGGTACGGATGACCGGGGACGAGGTCCGGGCGTGGCTGTCCGCTGTCGTGGACGGGCTGCGCCGTGGGCGCCGGCCTCAGCCGGAGCTGCTGTCCCGGGCCACCGCCGAGAGCGTCCAGGCGTACCGCGAGGTGCTGTCGGGCCGCGTGGCGGCGTGAGGACGCCGCTCGGCACGCCATCCCGGCAACGCCGTGCCCGCGAGGACGACGGCGGCGCCGTCCGGTGTGGCCCTCTCGTCAAGATCGAGCTTGGGGTCCTGCCGCAGGATGGCCAGCTCCAGGTCGCGGAGCAGCGGGCCGGGGTCGAGCCCGTGCTGATCGGCGAGCATCTGGCAGCCCTGCCGGGCCACCCGCAGCGCCTCAAGCTGCCGACCACAGCGATACAGCGCAATCATGAGCTGGGTGCGCAGGCGTTCGCGCAGCGGATACTCGGCGACGTACCGGGTCAGTTCGGCGATGAGCTCATGGTGTCTTCCGAGGCTCAGCTCAAGGCCGAGGAGCCACTCCAGGTCGGCGAGGCGTCTCTCCTCCAGATGCAACCGGCCGGGTTCGACGAAGTCGGCGGCCGCGCCGGCAAGCGGCGATCCCCGCCAGAGCGCCAATGCCTCGCGCATGAGCTTGCAGGCATTCTCCAGAAGGCCCCGCTCACCCTCGACCCGAGCCGTCGTGGTCAGGGTCGTGTACCTCGCCAGGTCGAGCTGGTCGGCCGTCAGCGCCAGCAGATATCCGCCGGGCTGGGTGACGATCGGCTCGGCGGCGATGTCGGCCTGCTGGATGCTCCGGCGCAACGCCCAGATCTCGGACTGGATCTGGGCTCTCGCCGTCGACGGCGGGCTGACTCCCCAGATCGCCCCGGCCAGCTGGTCGACCGACACCACCTGGTTGGCGTGCAGCAGCAGGTAGGCCAGCACCGCCCGACGGCGGGGCCGATCCACGTTGACCGGGGAGCCGTGAGCCGTGACACCCACCGGGCCCAGTAGAGTGAAGCGCAGGCTCATGATGTCCCACCCGAAGACAGCGGGGCCGGGCTGCCGCCCTCGAAACCGGTGCTCGGATCGATACTCTTCCGGAGCCGATGACAGTCCAACGGGGCGTCCATTTCGGATGTTCTCCCTCGCGAGGCTGGGTGAACCGTTCGGGAGCATCCTGGTGGGTAGGCGTTCACCGGCACCCGGGATCGATGTCTACTCCCATCGCGTGGAAGCTAACGACGGGCCGGTACGCGGGACCGACGTCCGGCTTCCCGTAGCTGTCCCGTACCGGTCCCGCCTGGTCAAAGTCGGTTGGCGGGCGGCCGAAGCCATTGTCGGGTGAGGGCGTCCGCCATCCGGTCCGCCCCTGCGGCGCGATAGATGGTCACCGCCTCGTCGACCAACCGCCCCGCCGTACGGGAGTCCTGCGCGGCCAGGCAGTGGGCGTGCACCGCAAGGGCATCCGCTTCAAGAAGGCGGAAGCCGTGCGTCCGTGCCGTGTCGCGGGCCAGCTCGCAGGCCCGCTGCGCGGCGTCGCGGTCGCCGGTGTGAAGGAGCGCGCCCGCCAGGCCCACACCGGCGCGGGCGTCGAAGTACGGGTAGTGATGCTGCCTCGCCATGGCCTGCGACTGGAGCAGGCACCGCGTCGCCTCCGACACGTCCAGGCCGGCCAGGTGCGCCTCGCCCAGCGTGGTCAGCAACGCCACCTGGGCACGCTGGTCGCGGACGATCAGGGCGACGTCGTAACCCTCCCGGGCCGCGCTGACGGCGGCGACCGGGGCGGCCTGCTGCCGGTGGAGTTGGCTGATCTCGTCCAGGGTGGACAACTCCCCGTGCATGTTCAAGCGTCGTCGGTAGCCGGTCAGTGCCGCCGTCAGATGCGATGCGGCCTCGTCGAACTCGCCGAGTTGACGCAGCACCATTCCGAGGTTTCCCCGCGTCGACAGCGCAGACGCCTCCCGGCCGGCCCGCTCGTTGATCCGTAGCGCGGCGGTGAAGCACTCGGCGGCGGGCCGGAGCCGCCCCTGATCCGTGTACATGGCGCCCAGACCGCTGAGCGCGAGGGACCGGACGTACCCGGCGCTCTCGTCACCGCACAGGGTGAGCGCGCGTCGATACGAGGTGTGGGCGTCGTCGAGCAGGCCCTGCTCCGCCTGTACGACGCCGATGCTGTGCCACAGGTACGCCGCGGCCTCATGCCATGCGCACGCCTCGGCCAGCAGTGCGCCCGCCAGGTAGTCGTCCAGTGCCTCCCGGTGGCGACCCAGGGCCCACATGGCCTGCCCGCGGCTGATGAGCAGCGCGGCCTGTGCGGCCTCGTCCGCTGCCTCCGCGGCGGCCCGCAGACCGGCTTGCGCCGTTCGCAGCCACCGATCCACATGCCGCCGGACGAGGAAATATCCCCGTAGCTGGTCGGCGATCTGCCAGCTCAGCGGGTCCGGCCCCCGCGCGGCGGTCTGCTCGACCAGAGCCACCAGCGCGGCGACCTCCCGGTCCAGCCACTCCAGCGCCCGGTCCTGTCCCGCGAAGGCGTCCGCCCGTCCGGGTACGGTGGTCGGTAGTTGGACCGCGTGGGGGGAGACCCACCCCGTCGCGGCGATCAGGTGTTCGAGATACCAGGCGTGCAGACGCCTCCGGCCGGCATCGCGCTCGCCGGGATCACCGTCGGCGAGCAGCTTGCCGGCATACAGCCCGAGCAGGTCGTGGAACCTGAACCGATCTGCGGTCAGTTGGAGCAACATGTTGCCGTCCAGGAGCTCGCAGACGACAGCGTCCGTCGCGGCCGGGTCCAGGTCGAGCGCCTCCGCGGTGGCATCGAGTCCGAAGTCGTCACCGGGATGCAGGGCACAGAGCCGAAAAGCCCTCCGTGCGGCTTCGCTGAGATCCTGGTAGCTGAGCTGGAAGCTGGCCAGGACGCTGGAGTCGCCGACGCTCAGTTCGGCGAGCCGCCCGTTCACGTCCCGCAGCCGCCGGGCCAGCTCGGCGGTGCTCCAGGCAGGCCGGTTCGCGAGCCGGGCGGCCACGATGCGAAGTGCCAGCGGCAGCTTCCCGCACGCCAGCGCGAGCTCCTGGGTCGAGCGGGGGTCCGCCGGCGGCCGGCGGCCGCCAGCGTCCGCGATCAACTTCACGGCGTCCGAGATGGGCAGTGTCGGGACGTCGACGACAATCGCGCCGGCGAGGTCCGGCAGTCGCCACCGGCTCGTGACCAGTACGTCACAATGGCCGGGACCGGGAAGCATCGGCCGTACCTGCGCCGCCTCACGCGCGTTGTCGAGAATGATCAACATGCGGCGGTCGGCCAGCTCGCTGCGCAGCGACGCCGACGCCTCGGCCTCATCCACGCCGACCTGGCGAGCCGGCACGCCCAGGGCGCGCAGGAACCGTCCAAGCACCTCCATGGGTGCGACGGCTGCCCCGGTTCCGCCCCGCAGGTCGGCGTAGAGTTGCCCATCCGGGTAGCCGGTGCGCAACTGGTGCGCCGCCCGCAGTGCGAGGGCGGTCTTGCCCACTCCCGCAGCTCCGCTGAGCGTGACGATGTTGGGGGAGACCTGCCCGTCCTCGGACGTACCTCGGTCGAACGCGGCCCTGATCGTGACGAGTTCGGTGGTCCGTCCGACGAACCCCGACGGCGGGGCGGGCGCCTGCTGGAGCACCGGGCGGTGCGCCGGCGCAGGGGCCGGCGACTCGCGGCGCTGCAACGCGTAGTCGTGCGCCTGCCGGAGCTTCGGGCTGGGCTCGATGCCCAGGTGCTCCACCAGAGCGGCGCGAATCCGCTGGTAGGTGGCGAGCGCCTCGGCCTGCCGGCCGCTGGCTGACAGGACCATGATCAGCTCGGCGTGCACCGGCTCGTCCAGCTCGAACTGCCAGGCCAACTCCCGCAACGGCGGCAGCACCTGCTCGCAGCCGCCGGATTCCCGGACGAGCACCGCCCAACTGCGCAGGAGCTGTGCGTACTGATGCCGCAGAGCGGTGGTCACCGGGATGTCGCGCAGCGGCTCCACGTCCGTCTCGCCGCGCCACAGGAGCGCGGCTGCGGCGAAATGGCCGCTGGCCAGCTCGGGGTCGGCCTCACCGGCGCCCAGCGCGATGAGCCGGCGAAACCGAAGTAGATCCAGTTGTCCCGGCGCGAGTACGAGGCGGTAGCCATCGCCTGCCGCGCGGAGCACCCCCGTCGCGTCGTGGAGTCGCAGCTTCCGGCGGAGCCGGCCGACGTAGCTCTGCAGCAGTTGCTGGGCCCGCTGTGGCCGCTGGTAGCCCCACAGCAGCTCGATGAGTTCCTCGCGTCCCACCACCTCGCCGGCGTTCAGCGCCAGTCGCACGAGGATCCGGCGCTGCTTGGTGGAGGCCAGTTCCACCTCGTGCGGACCGCACCGCACCTGAAGCGGCCCGAGCACCGCCACCGAGAGTTCGTCGACAGGGTCGCCGGGCGCGGGGTCGGGCTGCGGCGCCGGTTCCGTGCGGGCCGTGGCGGCTGCCCGCACCAGCTCGGCTCCGTCGTCGTCGCCGGACAGCCCCAGCGCCTCGATCATGGCGTGCAGCGATGCCCGGCGTGGAAGTCGGCTGCGGCCCTGCTCCAGATCGCGAATGGTCGCGATGCTCACGCCGGACCGGTCGGCCAGCTCCCGCTGCGTAACACCGGCGCGCTCGCGGGCTGCCCGCAGGATGACGCCGAACGGCACGTCCGGGGCCGCCCCGGGCGTCGAACGGAACGGAACTGCAGGAAGCGAGAACTCCCATGCCGGCACGGGGGCCGATGTTACAAGATCGGGGCAGCCCGCCCGTACGGTGTGCTACTCACCACGGAAGGTGAACGAGGACGAGCTGCGGGAGCTGGTCCAGCGCAGCCCCGTGGCTGATCCGGGCGCTGAGCGCCGTGCGGGACTCATCCCGAACGCTGGCCCTGCATCCGCGTCTTGCCTGAGCCAGCCCTCGAAGCCCGAAGCCCGGGAGGGATGCCGACGCGCGCTCCTGCCGGCCGGTGGATCCCCGGGCCCGGGGAGCGGGCGGCACACCATGATCTTGTGATGTGCGCGGTGTGTGCTCTCCAACGGATGCCACCCGGGTCAACGCGGGTCACTGTGGGCCGACCGCCGGTCGCAACCCCGGGGTTCGTGTGCTCCGGGTGTGCCCCTGGACTGGGCAAATAGGGGTCCGGGTGACGTGGGTGAACGTGGGCCGCTCCCTGCCACCCCAGGTTAACCCCCAGGTCGCTAGACTAGGCCCTCGCGCCCCCGTAGCTCAGGGGATAGAGCATCGGTTTCCTAAACCGTGTGTCGCAGGTTCGAATCCTGCCGGGGGCACCTCGAAGATCAGCAAAAACGCCATCTGGGCAGCGGATACGTCACCGCGTCGATCGGTCGACCTGTGCAGCCGGATGCCACCCGGAGCCGCCGTTTGCAGCCCTCCGTGCAAAATACGTGCAATGATCTTGGGCGGTTGAGCGACCCTGTTTCCCCAGCTCAGAGCCGCTACAACGCGGAGGGGCCGCAGCGTCGCCACGGCCCCTTGTATCCCGCTAGTGATCATCATCGGCTCAGCGCCGCCTCGATCCGCTCGTTCATCCGGCTACGGTCCCCGTCGAGGCACTTCGCGTACACCTTGAGCAGCACGTCGACCGAGTGCCCGGCCCGCTGCGCGACCTCGGGCGCCGGCAGCCCGGCGTTGAGCCAGAGCGACACCCCGGCGTGCCGCAGGTCGTAAGGACGACCGGCCAGGGGAGAGGCGACCCGGTCCGGGGTCAGGCTCAGCGTCCGCGCCTCTTCCCAGACCCGGGAGTACGTCGACGACGACACCACATTGCCCCGGTCGCTGCAGAACAGCCGCCCGTCGGCGCCGACGCCGAACCGCTCGATGTGTACCCGCAGCATCGTCACCAGTTCCGGCGGGATCGGCACCTCCCGCGCTTCCGTGTCGCCCCGGTGCTTGAGCCCTCGGTCGTCGTGCACCTCGCCGCTGTCGGTGTAGCGCTTCCCGGCCGCCGGCCGTGACTTCTCCACCGTCAGCAGACCCCAGCCGGTTGCCGGAAGATGACAGTCCCGCTCCCGCAGGCCCAGCGCCTCACTCGGCCGCAGAGCCGCGAAGTAGAGGCAGGCGTAGAAGGCGACCAAGCGCTCACCGCGCCGGCCGTTCTTCCCGCGCTGACCGACGTACGTCACGCCGGTCAGCAGTTCGCGCGCCTGGCGGATGTTGACCACGACCCGGCGATCCACCTCGCCGGCCACCTTCCGCCGGGACGACCGGACCCGCAGCTTGTCGACCGGATTGAAGTCCAACAGCTCCAGTTCGACGGCGTACTGGAGGACGTTGTAGAAGACCGAGCGTCGCCGCCTGGTCGTCGACGCCGCCGCCGGCCGCCCGTCCATCGTCAGCCCGAGGGTGTCCAGCGCCGGCCGTACCACCGCGGCTTCCGCCAGTGCCGACAACGGCAGGGACGCCTTGCCGAGCCACCGCAGCGCGGCAGCGATCTCAGCCGGCCGGTCGAGTTGCCGAGACGCGGGCGGAAACTCCCACTCCCGCAACGCCCGCCGCAGCAACGCCGGATCCGGCCGCCCGGCCAGGTCCCGCACCAGTACCGCCGTCACGGTCGCCAGCGCGTCCGTCGTGCTCTCCCGAGACTTGGCCGCCGAGCCCGGCCACTTCATGTCGATGTACCGACGGACGAAGCCGAGCCAGCTCACCGACTCCACCGGCACCGTCATCGACTCAGGCAACCCGGAGTCGCCGTCGAACGCCTCACCCCGGTTTGCCGCCTGCATCAGGTCCGACCGGAAGTTGTCCGCCAGCGCCCGGGTGCCGAACGTCCGGGACTTCGGCCCCGTGCCCACCACCCAGCGGACGGTGTACGACTTCTTGCGACCCGCCAGGCCGTTGACCTGAATGCCACGGATCCGCACCTCGCGCGACTTCACGCCGCCTCCCGGTGCTGTTCCAGCCACGACCGCAGGTCGCGCCGCTCGATGCGCAGCTCACCGTTGGGCAGCTTGATGCAGTCCGGGGCGATGCCCAGCTCACGCCAGCGGTAGAAGGTCCGCCGCGACACTCCGTGGAGCACGGCGAGGACTTCCGGAACGGTCAACAGCTCGCTTTCCATGGGGGGTTCTTTCCTTCGGATCAAGCAGCAGGGGCGAGGGGAACAGCGGTTGCCGAAACGGCGGCGGCTGTTCGTATCCGGGCGGTATCGAGGTCAGCGCGCCAGCGGATGCGGGCGGATATTGCGCGCAGGAGCCGGTGCTCCAGGGGTGGCACGTCGGGGTCTTCCGGCCGGGCGAGTTCGAACCGGTACCGCTTCGAGCCGTCCGCGTCGTCGGCCGCCTGGTCGTGCTCCTCGGTGTCGGCCATGTCACCCGCGAGAATCGCCCGCACCCAGGACCGGTTGTCCGCCCGGTGATCGGCCAGGGTCTTGCCGGACCACTGCCGCGAGACGAGGACGCGCCGGCCGGTGAAGCCGAGGGTGGAGCGTTGGTGGACCTTCCCCGTGCAGCGGCCGGGCGTCAAGCCCGCCTTGACCCCGTCGGGCTGGACGCCGTAGAGCAGCCAGTTCGCGCACGTTGGCGAGCACGGCAGCACGGACAGTTCCGCGTGGAGCCGGTCGAAGTGAGCTTTCTGCGCGTCGGAGCGTGGCTTGGCTTGGTCGGTGAGGTCTTTGGTGACGTACTTGGTTACGTAGCGGATGGACCGCTCGGCGTCCTTGGTGCCCTGCTCGATACCCCGGGCGTCAATCCGTCCGAGGCGGGCGACGTATGCGGGTCGGCTGTCGGGTTCTTCCAGGGCGTCGAGGGCTTCGCTCCAGGTGGGCAGTGGCTCGCGCGTCTTCGGGTCGACGTACGCCTGTCGGTCGACGTCCCACACGGGCGGCTTCTCGACGGCGTAGACCGGTTCGTCGAAGCGTGGCCACCAGACCTGGTGGTAGGTGGCCGCAGCGATCTGCTTGAGCAGCCGGCGGGGGAGGGTGCCCCGGATGGCGAAGTGCGCGTGCGGGGCGAGGCGGCGTTGCAGCTCGATCGCGCCCGCGTACTGGACGTTCCAGCCGGCGGCCCGGCGGACGTTCTGCCACCACCGATCGAGGACCCGGGCGAAGTGGATCGCGTCCAGGGCCGCGCGCCGGTAGTCGTAGCCGGCCGGGTCGACGGGGGTGCCGAGCACGTCGTCATACGGGCCGTGCCGCTGCCCGCACTCGCAGGGGGCGACGTAGGCGCCGCGCCGCAGGTGGGAGTGCACCGACCCGTGCGAGCCGAGGGTCAGCGTGATCAGCATCGACGGGCGGTAGGTCTTGCCCGCCTTGCCCGAGTAGGCGCGGCCGACGGTGCGCGGGTCGACGGGCAGCCGGGGTAGGTCGGGGGTGTCCTGCCGCCGCCGGGTCGACCGCTTGCGCCGTGGGCGCTCGTCGCGTTCCTTGGGGGTGAGGTGTCCGCGCAGGCTGGTTTCGCCGAGGGCTTCGTCCAGTTCGGCGATGGCGGCGTCGATCTCGGCTACCTGGGTAGCCCGCTCGTCTGGGCTCATGGGCTGGTACTCGACTGCTTCGCGTTCGAACTCCAGGTGCGCCCGGACCCGAACGAGGGCGAGCACGTCTTCACCGGGCCTGTCGGGGCGGACGGTGGGTTCGTCGGCGAGGTGCCAGCCCTCCCGGATCTGTTGGATGCGCAGCCGCCGGCCCCGCTCGGCGCAGGGCTTGCACTTCGCGGCGAGGGTCGCGCCGCAGGGGACTTCGACGACCTCGGTCAGGCCGGTGGTGGTGTCGGTGCGGCGCAGGGCCAGGGGGCGGACGCAGACGCCGTGTTGCTCGGCGAGCTGCTTGAGCGCGTCCTTGGCAAGGGGCTTGCGCATCCGGTCGGCCCGTGACCCCGGCCGAGGCCGCTCCGCCTCGGTTGGAGTCACGGTGGGCAGGAGTTGCTGTTGGCTCACTGGTCACGCTCCGAGCCGTACGGCGTGCCGTTCCGGGGCGCGAACGCCGCCGCAGGAACGGGCACCAGCCGCGGCCGTTGCACCGGTCCTGGCGGCGGTAAGACCGGTTCGACGTTCGCCGCCTGGTCGTCGACGAGGTGCAGGGGTGGCCGGTCTTCAGTGCGGGTTTGATCGGCTGACCACTGGTCCCAGTCGGGGGTGTCGGTCGGCTGGTCGACGGGCACCACCGCCGGAGCTACCGAGAAGACGAGCTTGGACAGGCCAAGGAACGCCAGCGCGGGAACGGCCGACAGCAACCAGCCCGACAGGCTCGGCTTCGCCACGGCGAGTTGCGCGGCGAGGGAGAGGGCCACGGCGCAGACGAGCAGGAACAGCGGGTACCCGACCGGACCGCCGGTGCGGCGGCGTCGCCGGATGGTCAGCAGCGCCGCCAGGGGCAGCAGTTCGGAGATGGCGGCATTGGCCCAGCCGAACCAGTCCCCCGTACCGCTCGGGGAGTTGGCCATGGTCCAGTCGTGGACGTGAGTGAACGACGCCGCCCCGGCCAGTCCGCCCACCGTGAGGACGATGAGCAGTAGGACCACGCCCTCCACACGCTCGGTGTCAGCCTTCACGAGGTCACCCCCTGGCGGTTGTCGGTGTCGTCGAGGTGGCGGTATTCGCGGCCGAGTTGCCGGATGTCGTCATCGGTGAGGTAGGCGAAGCGGACCCGGACCGGTTCGCGGACGCCGTCGAGGACGACGAACCCCACCCCGGGGGCGGATTCGGGGATGCGGTCGCAGATGGCCCCCCGGTCGCGGGTGGCGTCGCCGAGGACCATGTCCACCTGCTCGGGCTCGGTCAGCCGTAGGCCGATGCGAGTGGGGAACAGATCGCGGAACGGCAGCACGTCCTTGCGCGGGTCCTGCAACGCGGCGACGACGTGCACGCCGACCGCCCGGCCCTGACTGAGCAGGAGGCCGAGGGCTTCCTTGATCCGGTCGCGGACCTTCCGGTCAGTGATGTACGCCGTCAACGCGGCGAGTTCGTCGACGACCAGGACGAGCAACGGATCCTGCGGCGTCGGCACGTGCTGTCGGGTCACCCCGCGCAGCCGCGCCGCCCGCAGCCGCATCCGCTTCACGGCCTCTTCCAGGACGCCGGCCATGCTGTCGGGGTCGTCGTAGGCGAACCGGGCGAACAGCGGCACCCCAGCCGCCAGCTCCATGCCGCCCTTCGGATCGAACGCCCACACCTCCACCAGCCCCGACCGGATACCGCCGGCCAGGGACCGGAGCAACGACCACAACACCGACCCCTTGCCCGACCCCGTCGCCCCCGCGATCAACACATGCGACCCCGCGAGGCGCAGCCGATACGGCCGCCCGTCCTCGTTGACGCCGAGCGCGAGCCCGTCGAAGTCCGGCACCTCAGCCACGGGCAGCGGGCCGACGATCTCGGCTAAGGGGTCGCGGCGCACGAGGCGCAGCGCCACCCGATCCGGCCGTCCCGTCGATCGGGCATGACCGGTTCGTAGGCGGAAGGCGTAGGCGAGGCGTTCCGCGGCTTGCCCCCAGTCATCCGGGATCTGCCCCGGCAACAACCGGACGGTTAGTTCGTCGCCGAACCGGTCGCAGCGGACCTTGAGCAGTTGCGGCACGTAGCGGTCACCGGCGAACGCAGTCGCCAGCCCACAGGTGGCCATCACCGACGCCCAGCGACGCCGGTAGATCACCAGGGCGCGGACGCGGGCGACGATGGGGTACCAGCCGAATCGCAGCCACGACGACGGGTGCCACCGCCACCAGCCGACACAGCCGGCGGCAAGCGTCAGGATGACGCCGGTCAGGACCAGCTCCCCGTACTCGGCGCGGATCCACAGCGCGAGCGCGGCGGGGGTGGTGAGCCACCAGTACCGGACGGCCAGGACGGTGAGCCTGAACAGGCCCCGGGCCAGCCACCAGAACACCAGCAGCCAACCCGGAATCCGCCACGCCGGAAGGCGCACGTTCATCGGCGCCATGGGGATCTTGTCCCCGGGGATGACGTTGATCAGAGGCACAGGTCACCACCCCGGCCAGGGCGCGCCAGCGTCGAGATGCACGAGCGGCAGGACATGCGGCGCAGGTCGAACCGGCGCGGCTTCACCCACCGGAAGCAGTACGGGCAGCGAATCGCGCGTACCCGCCCGCAAGCCGGCGGCAACCGCAGCACCGACCGCAGGACGGCTTCCGTCTCCCGGTAGGCGTGCCGCAGACCCGCCAGGCGGGTGCGGATCAGGATGAGGGCCGCGACGAGCAGGGGCGCGGCGATGATCAGGGCAGGGGGAACTACGGTGGGCATCACGCCCTCCTTCGTCACGCGAGGGATGGGAGAGCGCGGGACGGGTCGGGACTCTTGGCGGGGAAACGACCCGCCCCGCGCGCGACAGAAGCGGTCAGGCCGCCACCACGCCGGGAATTGCCGACGCCGGACGGATTGCGGTCGCCCGCAGCGAGTACGCCATGCGGGAGCGGCAGTCGCCCGAGGAGCGGCCCGGCTTGCACCGCTGGGAGTCGACGTAGGGGGTGAGGGTCAGGCCCTCAAACTCCACCGCCGGCGGGTAACCCGGCACGGTCGACGGCGGGGGTACCGGCTGCTGCCCGGCGACCACCTTGACCTTCACCTCGGTCGACCGACCGAACTTCCCCGCCTCCGGGTCCAGGTCCATCACCCGGACCACCCAGACCCGCTCCCCGGTGTCCTTGTCCCGCGCCTGGTTGTCCGCCTCACCCCGCCGCTCGAAGTCGATCTGCGGCGACACACCGAGGCAGAGCGCCCCGGCGGGGAAGACGTACTCAGACGGAACCGGCACCTTCAACGTCATTGGAACCACTTGGACAGCCTCCTAGCCTCACCAGTCGTCTTCCTGACAACCGGTTGAGCCAACAAGCTACGTCAGCTTGTAAGCACAAGCAAGGGTTGGGCGAATTCCGTTCACATAGGAGTGTCAGAGGGTGCTGTCAGCCTCTGAGCATGGAGCCTCTCGCCGTGCATCGAGCCGCCGTCGGCATCCTTTATGGGCATTTCGTCCTACGGGACGCATGGTGCGATGCTGAGGATGACGAAGAGTCGTACAGGGATTCGCAGGGCCAAGTAGCCGGCGCGTCCACGTATCAACTCACCGTGCGAGCGCTCTCGGACCCGGGCAAGGTGGGACTTGAGCTACGGCTATGGGCCGGCGAGCCCGCGCCTGATCGCGGCTCGTGGGACGAATGTCGACAGCTTCTGTTGCACTGCCCCACCGGAGAACTACTCGTAGAGCAGATCACCGCCGGAGCGGCGGCAGAGATGACGCTCCCTCAGGGAGCCGGGGTCTACGGCGTCCGGGTCCACCGGAGCAGGCGTGACGACGCCGGGAATTTTCTCATCGACCTCTGGTGGCAGGCCCCGCTGCCGCCGGACGACGATGACGAGGACTTCTACGGCAACCTGTGGAGCTGACCAGTCAGGACAGGGCGTAGGTGTCCTCGATTTCGTGGCGGCTGCCCGGCATCACCAGCACCGATGTCATGATCGGGCTTCCGGATGCCTGGTGGACGGTGATGACGACGCTCATCACCGACTCATCGGCCGGCACCTCCAGGGCCTCAGCCTCGACCCCGCTCACCCGCCGGGCGGTCATCCGCTCCGTGGCGTAGTCGGCCCGTAGGCCCTTGTGGCGGGCGATGAGGTCGAGCAGGCCGCCCCGAATCGGGTCCGGCTTGGTGATGTCGGTACCGACTGCGATGTCCACCGGCACGAACGTGGCCACCAGGTCCACCGGCCCCGCCTCGGAGACGGTCCGGCGACGCCGCTCGTAGACCGGCGTGCCCTCCGGGATCTCCAGTTCCGCCGCGATGCGTGGTGAGGCGAGCACCGGGCCGACGTGCAGGATCTCCGTCTCCCCTGTCTCGTCCAGCTCGACCGCGTCGCGGGCGTAGTCGGGCGAGGTGCGGCCGGAGGCGGGCCGGCCACGTACGAAGCTGCCCTTGCCCTGCTGCGACTCGATCCAGCCGTCCTGCTTGAGGATGCCCAGCGCCTTGAGCACCGTTGGGCGGGACACCCCGAACTCCGTACAGAGCTGACTCTCCGACGGCAGAGCCGCACCGGGCGCGTAGTCGCCATCCTCGATGCGCTTCCGCAGCGTGTTCAACACGCGCAGGTACTTCGGCGTCGGAATCTCGTACGCCATTGCGGGCCACCCCACCTATGAACGCTGCATGAATCACAGCAGCTTAAGAGTTGTTTGCATGACAGAACAAGTCCGGTCAGCCGTTCGGCGTCACACGCTCCACCGCTGCGGTGAGCCAGCCCGACCACGAAGACGCCGCCTCCACCCGCTCCGGACGAGTCGCACCCGGCCACCGACGGGGCAGGCAGCCGTACCGGTCGAACACCCGCAATGCCACCCGACGCGACGAGCACGGACCCTCCTCGCCACAGCCGGCGCAGCGCCCGTCCGCGCTCGACGGCGTGTGCTGGTCAAGCTGCGCCTGCGCCGCCCGAAGCTGATCGCGAAGAGCACTCGACAGGTAGGTGCTCACCGGGCCGCGCGGTCAGGCAGGAAGCTGCTTCCGCGTACCAGGATCTGCGACTGCGGACCCTGCCGGCCAGACGGACCGAGCCTGAACCCCTCAACCCAGAGCCACTCATTGTGCGGCGGGCGATTGAGCACCAGCCGAACCCCGGTCACCCACATCGTCACCGGCCCGGCCGACGGCAGGACACGATCCGCTGCATCGATCTTCAGCACCGCGCCGAGTTGTATCCGGACGTCAAACACCGCGTCTCCTCATCACCGGCGCCACATTGCGAGGCGGCGCACTCTCGGTCCTGCGTCGCTGAATCTGAAGGCCGTCGATCTGCACGAAGACCTCCCGCCGCGCCAGCGCCCTACCGGTCGCTAGGTCGATGGAGTAGCCGGTCAGCCACACCCAGCCGTAGTACGTCGGCCGCTCGTCCACAGACGTGATTCGCAACCACAGCGCGCGGTCGCCGCCGAACTGCACCGACGCCCGCCCATCGACCAGGACCAGGTCGCCCGGCACCGGCACCCCCGGCCGACTCGGCGCAGACGCGCGGGGCACCGGGGCGGGCGGGCCATTCACGGGCCGTCGTTCTGGTCGCGGCCCCACACCAGCACCCACCCCGGGCCAGCCTCAGCACGCCGCCGAACGACCGGAACCCGCGCACTCCAGGCAGGACCGCCGGGCCAGGGATCGAGTCCGCTCCGATCCCTGGCCCATCCCCCGGATGGCGGCGCGGGAAAGGATGTACTTCCAGCCCGCGCCCGAGCAGGATTGGCAGTTGGTCGATACGTTCAGCCCCGTCATAGACACAGGCTGTGGCACGAACCGCCCAACGACCCGGAAAATCCTTCCGGGGTCGCAGCCGACCGAGGGGAGATGGTGAACCGGTGCGAGGGAGAACTCACAACCTGACCATCGGCGAACGCGTCGCCTGGTACCGCTACCGACGCGGCCTGTCCCAGGAAGTCCTGGCCGGACTCATCGGTCGTACCGCCGACTGGTTGGGCAAGGTCGAGAACAACCGGATCGAGCTGGACCGGCTGTCCGTCATCAAGTCCCTCGCCGAAGTCTTGGACGTCTCCCTTGGCGATCTGCTCGGCGAACCCTCCCTGCTCGACTGGACCAGCGACAGCGGCACCGCCACCGTCCCCGCTCTACGCGCAGCCCTGATGAACTACCGCGCCCTCAGCCCGTTCAACGGCGGCACCAACGCGGCAACACCGAGCATCGCCGCACTCGGAAAGGAGGTAGGCGCACTCTGGGACGCCTACCAGGACTCCCGGTTCGGGTACGTCACCGGCCGCCTACCTGAGCTGCTCGACCGCGCCCAGGCCGCCGCCGACCATCACGACGGTGACGACCAGGATCAGGCCCGCCGGCTACTCGGTCTGTCCTACCAGCTCGCCGCGACCCAGCTCACCAAGCTCGGAGAGAGCGACCTCGCGTGGATCGCCGCAGACCGGGGCTTGGCCGCCGTCCGCCCCACCGGCGACCCGCTCATCACCGGCAGCCTGTTCCGCTCCGTCGGCCACGCCCTGCACGCCACCGGCCGCTACGCCGAAGCCGTACGCCTCACCGAAGACGCCGCCGGCTACCTGGAGCCCCACCTCAAGCACGCCACCCCAGCGCTGCTCTCCGTCTACGGCACCCTGTTCCTGTCCGGCTCGATGGCCGCCGCCCGCGCCAACGACGCTGGCACCACCCGTACCTTCCTCGCCGCCGCCGATCAGGCCGCCAGCCAGCTCGGTGCCGACGCCAACCACCTCTGGACCGCGTTCGGGCCGACCAACGTCGCCATCCACCGCGTCGCCACCGCCGCCGAGATGGGAGACCTGCAAGTCGCCATCGACCTCGGCCCCCGCGTCGACACCACCGGCCTGCCCATGGAACGCCGGGTACGGCATGCCCTCGAAGTCGCCCGCGCCTACAGCTCGTGGAACCGCGTCGACGACGCCCAAGCCGCCCTACTCGACGCCGAGCAGATGGCACCCGAGCAGGTCCGCCATCACTTCCTCAGCCGCCAACTCGCCCTGACCTGGATCCGCCGCCAGCGCGGCAAGCCCTCCGCTGAACTGGTCGGCCTGGCCCAGCGGCTCAAGGTGCTCGACTAAACCCAGCCCATCTAGGCTGCCCTGGTGACGGCCAACCAGACGCCACCCATGGCAACCCCACGCGTCGCGGCAGGCGCCCTCTTCTTCGACAACGAAGGTCGCGTGCTGCTCGTTCGCCCCAGCTATAAGGACCACTGGGACATCCCCGGCGGCTACGTCGAACCCGGCGAGTCACCGCGTGCGGCATGTATGCGCGAAATCGAGGAAGAACTCGGCCTCACCACCGTCGTTGGCCCCCTGCTCGTCGTTGACTGGGCGCCAGCCGAGCACGAAGGTGACAAGCTCCTCTTCATCTTCGACGGGGGATCTCTCACCACGGAGCAGGAACAGGCCATCCGCTTCATGGACGGAGAACTCACCGAATGGCGCTACGTTGCAGCGGACAACCTGGACCATTACGGAACGGCTCGACTGACTCGGAGACTCCGCGCAGCGATCGCAGCTCGCAACAGTGGCAACGCTGCCTACGCGGAGCACGGCGACGTTCTGTAGGCTTTCGACACGAGTGTTCAAGGCAGCCCGACAAGCGGGCCGCACACGCCGCCGCCTGGGCACGCGCCGGCCGCTGCCGTGCGGCCGTACGCCGTACGCCCGGCGGCCGGCGGCCGGCGCGGACAGCGGGAAGCCCGGAGGGCCCCGCAAAACGACAGACGTTGACCGGGGGTGTGGTGGGCCGACAACCGGCCGGGCGGCGCGGCTAGGACCCGCGCGGCAGTAGGGGAGCGACGAGGCCGCGTCGGCGAGCTGGCGGCGGTCGCGGAGCTGCGGTTAGGGTGCCTCCGGCGGGGGCGCTCCGGCTCCAGGGTGGCCGGGGCCCGTCGGCGGGTCGCACTCCGTGGGTGGTTGCGGTCGGCCATCCCGCCGGCCATCGACCCGGGCAAACCGAGCAGACCACTACCCGACCCGCCGGCGTCCCTGAGGCAAGTTCAGGAAGAACGAGGAAACGACGGCTGCATATTAACAGCTAATTCCCCGGATCAGGCGCGTCCGCTGGTTGGCCTGACAACGGCTGCTATTCGCGCAGCCGCAGCACTTAGGTCTTCGTGCTCCCAAACGACGATCGGGGTCCAACCGGCCACCTCAAGGCGGCGGAGAGTGTCACGGTCTCGTGCCTCATTGGCTGCTAGCTTCGCACTCCACCAGGCGCTGTTGTTCTTCGGCCGCGTCGCGTGGTCGGGGCAGGAGTGCCAGAAGCAGCCCATCACCAGGACAGCAACTCTCTGTCGAGTGAAGGCAATGTCGACGGTACGTCGAACGTCCGGCAGTACACGGACCTCTACCCGGAACCTCAGTCCTAACCGATGCAGCGCGGACCGAAGTCGAAGCTCCGGTCGAGTGTCCCGTCGCCCTTGTTTGCGCATACGACTCCGCACAGCCGCCGATAGTGGAGCCGGAGCCTGACCTGTCTTCATCTCCTACGTGCCCAATCAGCCTCGCCGCATCCGCTGAGTGATGGCGGTGTGCCCCTCTGCTGCCACCGGTCGGCCGCGCGCTCCCGATCGGGAGACCGAGGTCCGCGGCGCCCCCAGCCTAGCTGGAAGACCTACCCCCTGCACCTCTCCCAGGTGCTCCGTGTGATCCAACGCGCCGTGCCTCGAAAAAGTCCGCGCCTCGGGCTAACCTCCACCCCATGTCAGTCGATCCCGCGCCAGCCGCCTTCCGACGCGAGGTCGCAGCTTGCGCCGACGTAGCCGACTCCTTACCCGCCGAAGGGCTTCACACCGTCGAGAAGTACGAGATAGATTCTGCGCGCAGGCGAGTGCTCCGTCATGTGCAAGACCGCAACGGAAACGTCCTCACGTCCGCGGTTGCGTGGTCGCCCCAAACACTGTCCCACCTGTCAGCTGCAGATGCTCACGACTCTGCCTGGTTGCGCTCGCAGGCGGCACCGCTGGCTCCTGGCGGACCCGCCCTGTCGATGGCCGACCTGTTCTCGGGTTGCGGAGGCTTGACAGTCGGGGCGGTAGAGGCATGTCGAGCGTTGGGCCGCCCGGTCGAGCACGCGCTCGCGGTGGACATCGAGCCCGCAGCGCTCGCCGTTTACGGTGACAACTTCCCAGGCGCCGATCTTCGGGACCAACCAATCGAGATGCTGGTCGACGGACCGCTCGGCAGTGGTCCGACCCCTGGCGAACGGAAACTAGGGGATCGACTGACTGGACTCGACCTAGTGGTCGCCGGGCCGCCGTGTCAGGGGCACTCCGACCTGAACAACCACACGCGTCGGCAAGATCCCAAGAACGTTCTCTACCTGAAAGTGGCGCGATTCGTTGAAGTCGTCCGTCCTCGGAACGTCGTCATCGAGAACGTTCCCGGCGTTGCCCATGACCGGCACGGCGTCGTGCCTCTCGCCATCAATGCGCTGCGTCAGGCAGGTTATACGGTTACTGCAGGCGTGGTGCATGCAGTCGAACTAGGCGTGCCGCAGAATCGAAAACGCCATCTGTTACTCGCAACCCTGGACGAGAAGTCACTCGGCGCGGTCCAAGCACTTTCTTGGCAATTCCATGCACCTCATCGAAGCGTCATGTGGGCAATCTCTGATCTCGACGAGGATCCGGAGGGCGGCACTTTCGACACCTCGGCTCGGCATTCTCCGACCAATAACCGCCGGATTAAGTACCTCTTTGACCACGGGCTCTACGATCTGCCAAACGAGCAACGCCCCGACTGCCACCGCCTCAAGCCGCACTCCTACACCTCGGTATACGGACGGATGCGTCCGGACCGTCCAGCCCCGACGATCACTGCAGGATTCGGATCCACCGGACAAGGTCGATTTGTGCATCCGGAACGACCGAGGACGTTGACACCACATGAAGCTGCGCGGCTCCAAGGTTTTCCAGACTTTTTCCGCTTCAGCAGCGCAGCAGGCCGCCGAGCTCTGCAGCAGATGATTGGAAATGCCGTTCACACTCGACTTGCCTACAGTGCCGTCCTAGGGTTGGTCCGATGAGTCGCACAAGCAGGACGCCGAGGGTCGCTGGTCTGTTCGCCGGTATCGGCGGCATCGAAGTTGGTCTCAAGCAAGCAGGACACGAGACCGCACTTTTGTGCGAAATCGATGCTGCGGCCGCCCATGTCCTTCAGGCCAGGTTTCCAGGAATCCCACTGCGCGATGATGTTCGTACTCTCGGAAACCTGCCTACGGTGGACCTCGTTGCGGCAGGATTTCCTTGCACCGACCTAAGCCAGGCCGGTAGAAAGATCGGCATTACAGGCAGGCATTCAAGTCTCGTTGACCACGTGTTTCGACTCATTGATAGCCCTAACGGAACTCCCACTGTCTTACTGGAAAATGTGTCATACATGCTCCGTCTAGATAAGGGCGAAGCTATGGGTCACCTTGTGCGCAGGTTTGAAGAGCTTGGATACGCGTGGGCCTATCGGGTCGTGGACGCCCGCTCCTTCGGTGTACCACAACGGCGTCAAAGAGTTGTCATGATTGCGTCACGATCGCTTGACCCCCGCGAGGTTTTGTTTGCCGACGAAGGTAATGGGTCGGGTTTCCAAGACTTGATCGGGCCTGTTGACGAAGACTGTGCGTACGGTTTCTATTGGACGGAGGGTCTTCGCGGGCTGGGCTGGGCTCGTAACGCTGTTCCGACCATCAAGGGAGGCAGCGGCCTCGGGATACCTTCTGCCCCTGCAGTATGGGTGCCGGCAACTGGAGAAGTCGGCACTCCCGAGATCGAAGATGGCGAACGAATGCAGGGATTTCCCGCAGACTGGACGCTGCCCGCCATCGAAGCCGGGCACAAGCCTGGGTTCCGGTGGCGAATGGTCGGCAACGCCGTGTGCGTTCCGATGGCTGCATGGGTCGGCCGAAGAATCTCCGAACCCGGCACACCCGTCGTAGCGTTTCAGAGGATGTCAACGGGGGGCCGTTGGCCGCTCGCTGCGTGGGGTGCGAGAGGGGAACGGTGGAGCGCAGAAGCGAGCATGCAGCCGTTCGACGAGGAGCCAAACCTGCTGAAGTTCCTTGCGCAGCCACTTCGCCCTCTGTCCTCTAGGGCGGTGACGGGGTTTCTGTCACGAGCGCGGTCGAGCCGGCTCCGGTTCTCCGACGGCTTCCTAGACGCGCTTGAAGCGCACCGCCTCAGGGTGTCTTGACTAGAGATCTCATACCCGGCTGCCTCCTGGCTCGCCTGCACCCTACCGCCCTCGCAAGGGGACCAACTAGAGTCCCCGCATGACCCAGGACCCGTTTGCCGACCTGTTGGCTAGCATCCCTCGTCCTGCAAAGGCCGAGCCGGGCGCACGGTCGGTGCCAGCGCCTACCGAGTTTGAGTTCCGTCTCAGTGAGCAGATCGACTTGGCCTACGGCAAGGGTTCCGGTACGGTGTGGCGCGATGTGCAGAAGGTTCTGGGGCCGCACTTGGGCCTTACCCCAGAAGTTGTCGGCGCAATATCCGTCACGGAGGACGGGGTCAAGAACAACCGCCCGTTGTCTGCGGGCCTGATCACCGCGCCACGACAGTTCCTCCTCATCGTCGTCGACGCCAAGGTAGGCCTCCCCAAGCAACGCCAAGCCGTCAAGCAACTAATCCCTCTCACGAGACACATGACCACCGTGGGCCTGGCCGAGAAGGTCGATGACGTTTGGCGGGTTCGGCAGATTATCGACGTCGAAGGCGTCGGAATTGGGCGGCATGTTAAAAAGTACTTTCCGCTTGTATCCGAGGTAGAGACCGTTCCACTCGTTCCCATGGGGGCTCCTGCCGCCATACCGCTGGCCGAAGTGGAGCTGCCCGTAGAACCAGACTCAACTGCTTTCGATCCGGATGACGACTTGCCGTTAGAGGTGAGTGGCGGGATCGCAGGCCTTACGAAACGCCTCATGAAAAAGCTTGCCGAGCGCTTCCTTTGCTTTACCGACGCAGAGCAGCTCGTTAGCCAGTGCGTGTTGGCACTAGTCCAGGGACACCTCGTCCTGCACGGTCCGCCGGGAACTGCGAAGACGACGCTTGCTCGACTGCTGGTCGAGGAGTTTGGCTGCAGCGAGCAACTGGAAACGGCAACAGCCGACTGGAGCACGTACGATGTGATCGGCGGATTTCGCCCCGGCACAGGGCAAGATCAGCATGAGATTCTGACGGTTCATCGAGGCTGCGTCACCGAGGCCGTACTGGTTTGCCAGAAAACCGTCCAAGAAAATGCAGCAGATCGCACCGCGCAACAGGCCCACTGGTTGATCCTGGACGAAATGAACCGGGCGGAGATCGATAAAGCGATCGGCCCCCTGTATACCGTGCTCGGAGGTGGCGTTCGAACCCTCAAGCTGTGGTTCGCCGACGAGACTTTGCCCGCCAACCTGTACGTCCCGCGGCGGTTCCGAATCATCGCAACGATGAACGACGTTGACACCGCCTACGCCAACGAGATCTCGCAGGGTTTGTCACGTCGGTTCACCTTTGTGTACATCGGGATACCCGGCCGGGAGCAAACGCACCAAGAGATCGCAGCGGTGACGGCCCAGGGTATCGAATGGCTAGCCCGTGAGCATGCCGGCCTCTTGGCTGGCACTGGCACTGCAATCGACGAGGCGTCTTCGCTTGCAGCTCGGAGCGACGTTCAAACTTCTATCCTGCGGCTAGAAGAACTGCTGAGGTGGATCCGATATGGGGAGCTCTCACTTGTTGCAGGCCCCTCCTCCGCTGACGATCTTGCGACCGCAGACGAAGAGGCGGTTACCACCGCCAACGCTGCTGCCGTCACTTGGCCGCTGGGTACTGCCCAAGCGCTCGACGTAGTACGACAGCTGCTCTTGGCCGCCACCGCTTATGACAACATTGCCCTCCGACTCGATGAGGCGGTCTCGGATCTGATTGTTCCACAGCTAGCCCATGCACCGCGTCCTCTGCTGTCGGCGATTTCGGATGGTCTAGCGGGGGCGGGAACGTGGCCAAAGAGCCGCCGTAGTGTGGAGCGCCTCCTTAACCCTCTTGCGCTCCAGTCGTAACGGGTGCCGATTTCCATGACCAGCCTGTCGAACAGCGGAAGGTTGAGCGAGAAGTCTCGCCAACGAGCGATTGCGGACGCATTGCCGTGGGTTGCAACATACTTCAGCGGCGCAGACCGCCAATACCTAGCGTATGAACTGAGTGGATACGAGAACTCTGAGGGTGAATTCCGCGCACGAAGCCGGTTCGCAGCCGCCCTTCTGCTGCGAACTCGGATCTATTCAGCTGAGCCTTTGGCAGAGATCCTGCGTCAAGTAGCCGCAAACCCCAGCTTCCGCTACCGATTAGCGTCTGCGTCAGAACCAGGTTCGGTGCGTGGGCGACTGGATGTCAACCATTACCTCATGGAGCGGCTGCGCGTAGCCGTCCCTCGCAGATACCCCGTTAGGGTTCCCGGCCGAGACAGAGAAACCCCGGAGAATCTTCTGGCCGAGGCGGCAGTAGATCGCGTCGTTGGTGACATAGAAGTGGCTACCACAGCTCTTCGATTGACCCGGAAGCAGTTTGAATATCGGGTTGCCATGAGCCAGCGAGATGAACTGCTTAGATTGAAGAGGCTCATCACCGCCAGTCAGCAGACTAGGACAAGGGCTCGACGACGGCCACCCGTCAGCAAGCTCATCGATCAGACAGAGCGACGTGCTGAGATGGGGCGCCTAGCGCAACAGGAGGCGTATTCAGATCTCGTCGAATGGTGCCGACTGCATTTGGCTAAGATCCCTGATATGGGAGCGGCTGGCAAGCTGTCGGCGCAGTTCTACGACTCAGACTTTGACACTACCTTGTTTGAAATCTGGCTACTTAGTCGTCTTTCGGAATGCCTCACGGCGAAGCTCGGGGCTCCGTTCGCCCAGAATCAGGGTTCTACCGTAGCGGGTTCCTCGAGCGTGTCTAGACGATGGAACGCGAGCGGCACCATAGTCAGTCTTTATTTTCAGGCGCCACTGAGCGCGTTAACCGGTGAAGGCAATCGGTGGATGTACCAGGGGGCGAAGATGCTGGGTGCCCGTCCCGACCTTGGGCTAGTTTGCGAAGGGGTCGAGGGTAAACGGATGGTCATGCTCATCGACGCAAAGTTGCGGCAGCGAGCGTCCGGCTTGCTGACGGAGGAAGTTTACAAGATGCTGGGATATTTTTCGAACGATGGCACTCAGGCATGCAAGACAGGCGCAATTGTCTATCACTCCCCAGCCGGTCATCTTATTGATGGGAGGCGGCAGCGGCGGACGCTTATATCACGTGACGGCGGAGTAGTGGAGGTTTTGGGGATCGAGCCAGGAGATATTGGCGGGACCCAGCGAGCTATGGAAACCCTCGTCGAGCACGTGCTTCGCTTTTGTCGTCCAGTTGAGGCCGTACGGGAGTGATCGACAAGCGCCTACCACACCCAAGCGCCAAGTAGAGGAACGAGCGTAAGTGCGTCGTGCCGCCCAAGCGGTGAGATCTTCTAGATCTAGTGCATGAGACGGGTTGGTACCGGGTGTCGGCCACCATTGCTGCCCCGCTGCGGATCGCCGACGGTTAACACCAGAGGCCGACACCGAGCATCCATGTGAGCAGCCAAACCCGCGAGCAGGAGTGGACGATGGCGAACCCGGACACCATGTCGGGCGCGAGGACCAGGCCGTAGACCAGTCCGGGTACTGACTTGTAATGCGCAAATCGTGGCAAGGTCATCGCCAGACATTGCCGAAACAGTCTCTTCAGGATCAAGGGGCCGCGCAAGCGCGGCCCGCCCGCCGCGCTCGGCCTGCTGGCGGCCTCCGGCCGGCATCGGCCGGCACGGCGGGCGAGAGACCGGCATCCCGCCTATCCATCGTCTCCGAGGCCAAGGGAATCGCTCAGGAGGCGTTGAGAGTGAACGGGTGCCCAGGACGGTCGGGACGCCAACCGTTGGTCAGCGCTGTGCGGATGACCTGCTCGACCAGCGCCGGAAGCACAGGCTTCCCCGGTAGTGCCATCCAGTTGTCCAGTCGTGCTGATGGCGTCTGCATGACCAGAACGGAACCCGGCTCCTGAGCAAGCTCTACTGCGAAGGACAAGGGACTGTGCCCGCGGCCCTGCTCGTACGAGGGCTTGTGACGGACCTTCCACCTGTAGACGACGTGATCGACCGAGATGAGCCGACTCCCCTTCTTCGGAATCCCCACCCTAGCCCCTCTCTTCAGACCAACCCGAGGGTAGCCGACACACGTGGACGTAGCCCTCGTCCTTGTGGTGTCCCCACGCCGCGACGAGCGCGAGGGCGCTCAATCTCCGACGAGGTCTGGGCGCTCGCTGCCGCGCCGCTTCGCGGCTTGCCACTGGGTACCGGGGTCCAGGCGCGCGGAAAGCGGCGACACGGCCAGCCGCCCCCGGCCCGAAGGCCGGGGGCGGTAATCCGTACGCCGCTGAACAGCCGCGCCGCTCACCGCGTAGCCGTGCCAGCCTTGTGCCAGTAGCCGGTGTCCCAGCCGGTCAGCAGCGGTCATGATCGGGCACCACGGCACCGCCGATGACCAGGCGATCCGGGCAGATCAGGCCAGCCGGAAACGATCTTCCAAACTGCGGGTGCCGGGGGTTGAGTGGGGTCTACCATCGCGGCGTGTCAGACGACGACATCAGCGGGCGCTTATGGCGCGAAGAGGCGGCGAGGCAGCCGCCTCTTGCACAGGACGCCCAGGTGCTGGGCCGGTTGATTGAGCACGACCACGACTCGGCCGAGGTCTCCTACTACGAAGCGTTTGCGGACCCAGACGCGCAGGCGCTCGACGACGCGCAGCGCTCCTATGCCGGGCAGTACCTCCGGAGAGTGCGGCGGCTTCGGGAGCGAGACAGGCACGCCAAGACCGACCGTAAGGGGTGACGGCCGCCGTCGGGCATCCGCAGCGCCTCATGCAGAGTGCGTGCAATGATCTTGACTCGTCCGGCGCATGGCCGACGCGGACGTCCAGGTCAAGGGCATGCTCACCAACCCGCCGCAGTCGTCTTCCTAAACCGTGTGTCGCAGGTTCGAATCCTGCCGGGGGCACCTCGAAGATCAGCCAAAACGCCATCTGACCAGCGGATACGCTTCCGCGTCGATCGGTCGACCTGCGCAGCCAAATGCCACCCGCAGCCGCCGTTGCAGCCCTCCGTGGCAGATGCGTGCAATGATCTTGGACGGTTGGGTGGCCCCGGTTCCCCAGCTCAGAACCACTGCAACGCGGAAGGGACGCGGCGTCGCCACGGCCCATCGCGTCCCGCCAGTGATCATCGCTGGCTCAGTGCCGCCTCGATCCGTTCGTTCATCCTGCTGTGAACGCCGTCGAGGCACGTGGCGTACACCTTGAGCAGCACGTCGACCGAGTGCCCCGCCCGCTGCGCGACCTACGGGTGCCGGCAGTCCGGCGTTGAGCCAGAGCGACACCCCGGCGCGCCGCAGGTCGTAAGGACGCCCGGCCAGGGGAGAGGCGACCCAGGCCGGGTTCAGGCTCAGCCTCCGCGCCCTTTCCAGACCCGGGAGTACGCCGACGACACCAGACGAGATGGACGGCATCTCCAGCTTCAGCCAGCCCCGGCAGTAGAACGTCACCGTCGGTGGCCGCCATCCGTCGACAGCGGTCTTGATCTTTGGAAGGCCGAGGCGGTCGCTGTGCCCTGCGGCCCGCCCTGCGGGCGGCTTTCGGTCATCCTCGGGTGCCCGCAGCGTTCGGTGGGGAGTGCGTTGAATGCTCTTGGAGCTCGGAGTCGGTGCGTTCCGGAGGCGCAGGTCATGGCCACAGTGGCCATCCCGCCCGGTCGCCTTTCCTGACGCGCTGCTCCATGTGCAGCCGCAGGTTACTTGCCTGCGGTTTTTCTACTTCAGGATCTTGCGTGCTGGTCGCAATGGCATGTCGCTGTGCTCGCTTGCTGGAGCACTGCAGGCGGATGTTTGTCTTGGTCGTGAGCCGTCCGGACGCCTCATGTCAGTGCTGGCCTGAGGGGCTGTGGTGGTTGAGTGCCGCAGGTGGGACGTCCTCTGGCAGCAGTAGCCGGAGTTGCTCCGCAGTCGGATCGGATATGTCGGCGAGCCGTTCTGCCTGCCGTTCGACCGTGAGGTTGAACAGCTTTCGTGCACTGCGGCCGTTGCCGAAGTCCGAGTCGTGAACGGCTTCGGTGAGTCGGTCCAGCAGGGCGCTGCTCGTCAGCTTCGTGAGGTCGTACCCGTGCTGCTCGGCGAGTGCACAGATGATGGCAAGTAGTTCGTCGGGGGTGTAGTCGACGAACTCGACGGTTTTGGTGAACCGCGAAGCGAGGCCGGGATTGGTGGCCAGGAACTGTTCCATCTCGGTGGGGTACCCGGCGACGATCACCACGATCTGGTCCCGGTGGTCCTCCATCAGTTTGACCAGGGTGTCGATAGCCTCCAGGCCGAGGTCGGAGGTGGTGCCGAATCGACGGGCAAGTGTGTATGCCTCGTCCACGAAGAGCACGCCGCCGAGTGCGCGCTCGAAGACCGCGGCGGTCTTCAGCGCGGTGCTGCCCAAGTATTCGCCCACCAGGTCGACCCGGGCCACTTCGACGACCTGCCCTTTGGACAGGATGCCGAGATGGGCGAGCAGCCGCCCGTAAATGCGTGCGATGGTGGTCTTGCCGGTGCCCGGCGGTCCGGTGAAGATGAGGTGTCGACTCAACGGCAGTACCGGCAGGTTCGCCTGCCGCCGCTGCTCACCCACCCGGATCAGATGGACCAGGGTGCGCACCTCACGCTTCACCGCGTCCAGGCCGATCATGGCGTCCAACTCCGCGAGGGCGGCCTCGACATCGACATCGCCTGAGGACGATCGGACTCCGTTGTCGCCGCTGGGACGCTCCGCCGCCGGTTGAGCTGGAGCAGTGTCCTGGCCGGCCGGGTCATTTCCGACGCCGGAGCCGGCCGAGTTCGGACGGTCCGTGTTGCTCGATTGCTTCGGTGCGAGCACCGACACCAGCGGACGGTCGACGCCCCTTACCGGCTCGCCAGCCACGTTCACGAACTCACACCGATCGACCAGGACTGGGGCGTCGGTTTCCACCTGTACCCCGTCCCCACCACAGTCGCGCACCACGCTGGCCCGGAGGTCCAGGCGAGACTGGTCTCGCAACACGAACCCCGATTTGGCCATGCCAGTCACGGTGCTCTGGTCCATGCGCAGGCTGGCCTGGCCCATCCCGACAGCCCCGATGGTGCCGCCGGAAATCGCCGCGTTGGTGAGGCTCACCGAGATCGCGTCGCTCCCGGTCAGACCCACCGGTGCATCCTCGATCCGGATCGCCGTACCGGTGAGCCGGCCTGGACCCCCGGCCGCGATGCCGCACTTCTCCAGGTTCCGGAGAGTGGCGCCATCGATGCGGACGTCTGCCTCGCTGGTACCGTCAAGTACGATTCCGGCCTCGCCGCCGGTAACCATCAGGCCGGTGAAAGTCGGGGTGCCGCCCTGGATCACCACGCCGTAGCGGCCCGGATCCTCGATCCGCAGGTCGGCACACCGGCCGGTGGCGTTCCGGATCAGCAGAGCGTCCTCACGCGCTCCCCGTAGAACGCCGCCGCGGATCTCAGGGGCCGCCCCGTCGATCACAGCGATCGCAGGCAGTTGGCTGTCGATCACGGTGCAGTCGGAGAACGTCCCGCGTGAACCGCTGGCGTAGATGCCGTTCCGGCCGATCCTTTCGATCCGGCAGCGGCGGATGTCGGGGTCGGCGCCGCCGGACACCTCTACACCGCAACCCTCCAGGTCCGTCAGGTCGCAGTCCTCGACCAGCCCTCGGGCGGATCCGCTGAACGTCAGACCACTGCCCTGTCCGGCGGAGACCCGGCATCGACGCACCGTCGGACGGGCTCGCGCACTCGCCACCACCGCCCCCTGGCGTACGCCCGTGAAGTCGCAGTCCTCGACGGTGCCGCGACCGCCCTCGAACGCTTCGAAACCCTGACCGACGTTCTGGATATGGCAATGCCTCACGAGCGGCTCGCTGTCCCGCTTGGACAGTACGGCGTACTCGTCGAGGTCCCAGAGTCGGCAGTGATCGACCAGGCCGCTGGAGTCGACGAAGGCGACACCCCGCCGCATCCCACTGACGGAGCAGGTGCGTAGATGTGCCGTACCCTGCTCGCACAGCACGGCATTGACCGCTTGTCCCGTGACAGCGCATGACTCCATGGACAGGGATCCCCGAACCGCTGACACGGTGGCAGGGGCGTCAGCGCTCCACGTACGCAGCACCAGCCCCTGTAGCAGGACCTGTGCGTCTTCACACCAGAGCGCGGGCGAAGCGTCGCGGTTCTCCACCACCACCGGCGCCCCACCTGGTGCGGCAGCCCGGATGGTGACCGCCTTCGCCCGCACCACGACCTGCCCGTCGTAACGGCCCGGCTCCACCACGATCACCGCGCCGTGAGGCGCAGCCGCCACCGCCGGCCCGATCCCGCGGTACGCGTTCGGCCGGGTCAGCGAGACGACCAGGGTGGGTGGCCCCATTCGGTCCTACCTCCCCCCGATCAGGCTGCTGCCAGCGGCTGCGACGGCCCATCGCCGGAAGCATAGAACCCGCACGTCCGCCTGGGCGGGCTCGGTCAGCCACCGCCCGACCAGGCCGCCGGTGGCCGGCTCGCCGGCTCGCCGGCGAAGCTCGCGTACCGGTGGTGGGCGGGGTGTCCCCGGCCACGTTCGGCGAGGACACGTGAGGTTGGGTCGGGTTCAGGTTCTGGGCGTGTTGCCCGCTTGATTTCCGCAACATCAACTGTGGCATCGGCTAGATTCCCTGCCATGGGTCTGCTGGGTGACGCGGTGGCGGTGCTGGACGGGCGGGGCGTGCTGGAGCCGCTGGGCGGGTTGATCCGGCAGGTGTACCGGCGGGCTGCGGACCGGCACGAGCCGGAGCTCGGCGACGACGCGATGAGTTTCGGCACCACGGTGTGGCGGAACCTGACGAACCTGGGCAAGGCATCCTTCGACGGGGTCGACGGCGTGCGGGTGCGGGTGGAGGACAACTCCCTGGAGATCCTCTGCGCCGGGTACGTGGTGCGGCTGTACTCGTTGCAGGGTGGGATCGAGTCGATCCGGTGGGAGGGCAGCGAGGCCCGCCTCGGTGGGGCGGTGGAGAACAGCCGCGACGGGCAGTTGGCCTTCGACGACGCCGAGCAGTTCCCGGAGGTCTTCGCCGGCGTGGTGCCGGCGAAGCGGCACCTGCGCGTCGCCCACACCGGTGACATCGCGACCGGCGAGGCGACGGCGTACCTCGGGCTGCCCCGTGACAACCGCGAGGGCGGGTCGCCGTGGTTCGAGGTGACGCTGTGGTTCGGTGACGCCGTGACGGTGGGCACGCCGCTGCCGGTCGTCGGCGACCCGGCCGGCGTGCCGGGGCAGCGGCACGACGAGCTGCCGATCCCCGAGCTGCCGATCGAGACGCTGCGGCCGGGCCGCGGCATCGGCCGTACCCTCGGTGCTGCCGTCGGCCGACCGGCGTGACGGGCGGGACCCGCCCGCCGGTCCCGGCCACCGCGGCCGTCGCGGCGTTCGAGCCGCACGCCCTCGGGCTGGCGCGCCGGTGGCGGCGGATGCGCAAGAACGAACTTGCCCGGCAGATCGGGGTCACGGCGGCGGCGGCCAGCCAGTACGAGCTGGGGCAGGCCCGCCCCTCGGCAGCCGTGCTGGCCCGGATGGCGTTGGCGTTGGCGATGCCGGTGGAGTTCTTCGCCGCCGGTGTTCCCGCACCGGCGTCGCCGGGGCACGCGCACTTTCGCAGCCTGCGGGCCACCAGCCAGGCGGAGCGGGACCAGGCCGAGGCGTTCGGCGAGGTCGCCTGGCGGGTGATCGAGGTCGTGAGCCGGCATCTGCGGCTGCCCGAGCTGCGGCTTCCCCAGCTCGACCTGCCCGAACCGGTGCGTCCCGAGGACGTCCGTGCGGTCGCCGCCGTCGCGCGCCGCGAGTTCGGGCTCGTCGACGGGCCGGTGCCGCACGCGGTACGGCTGTTGGAGGCGCACGGGGTGATCGTGCTGTCCCTGCCGGACGCCTCCGAGCGGGTCGACGCCTTCTCGCACTGGTACGGCCAGCGGCCGTTCGTCTTCCTCAACCCGGCCAAGAACGACAAGGCCCGCTCCCGGATGGACGCCGCCCACGAACTCGGCCACCTGCTGCTGCACCACGACGCCGAGCCCGGCAGTCAGATCCTGGAACGGGAGGCCACCGCCTTCGCCTCCGAATTCCTCGCCCCCAGCCCGGCGCTGGCCGACGAGCTACCTGCCCGCCTCGACTTCGACCGGCTGCACGAGCTGAAACGCCGCTGGGGCATCAGCCTGAAAGCACTCGTGTACCGCGGCCACGACCTGGGCGTGTACCGGGACCACACCTACCGACGGGGCATGAGCCTGCTCGCCCAGTGGGGCCACCCCGAACCGGGCGACCTCGGACCCCGGGAACAGCCCTCCCTGCTCGGCAAAGCCGTCGAACTCCTCGGCCAGCAGCGGGTGACGACAGAGAGCCTGGCAGCGCAGGCCGGCCTTCCGGCAGCCCTCGCCCGTACCGTGATCGACGCCGCCAGCGAACATCTCCCCGAACTGCGACTCGCCACGGGAGGCTTCTGAGGGAGCGGGATACGAGACGGAGTCGGCTGGGCCTACCGGCGGTTGGCGCCCTTCCTGGCGGTGCGGCTCCTGGCGGTGCTGCTCCCCGCCCGGGTGCGCCGATCGATCGGGCGCCGTGGGGTGGTCAGGATCGATCACTTCGACCACGGACGGTGCCTCGCGTCGGGGAGCCCGTCCTCTAGCATGGTTGGCCCCTGTCCAACCGTCGAAGCAGGCAGCCCCATGACCGGTACGGTTTTCGAGAACGCCCGGATCCACACGCTCGACCCCGCCCGGCCGCGCGCCGAGGCCATGCTGGTGCGCGGTGAGCGGATCGTCGCCGTCGGGAACCGCGACGAGTGCCGGGACCGGGCCGGCGGCGGAGCGCGTCGGGTCGACCTCGCCGGGATGACCGTGCTGCCCGGGCTGATCGACAGCCACATCCACTCCGCCCTGTACGTGCGCGGCCTGGAGCAGGTGGACCTGCGCGGCACCGCCAGCCTCGACGAGGCGTTGACCCGGATCGGGCGGCACGCCGCCACCCTGGCGCCCGACGCCTGGCTCTTCGGCGGACGCTGGGACAGCCACAAGTGGGCCCGGCCGGTGCAGCCGACCCGGGCCGACCTCGACCGGGTGTGCCCGGACCGTCCCGCCGTGCTGCCCAGCATCGACGGGCACACCACCTGGGTCAACAGCGCCGCCCTGCGGCGGCTCGGCATCGACGCCGACACCCCCGACCCGGTCGGTGGGCAGATCGCCCGCGACGAGCGCGGCGAGCCGACCGGCATCCTGCGGGAGGCGGCCGGGGACGCGGCGTACGACATCTTGCGCTCCTCCGTCGCCGGTGACATGGTCGAGCAGCTGCGCACCCACCTGTCCCGGTTGCTCGCCGTCGGCCTCACCAGCATCCACGACCTCGACGGGCAGGACTGCCGGGCCGCCTACGAGACCCTGTACGCCCGGGGCGAGCTGCCGCTGCGGGTGCACAAGTCGATCCCGTCGACCGCGTTGGACGAGGTGATCGACCTGGGCTGGGCGACCGGCGACGGGGACCGTTGGCTGCGTACGGGGCCGGTGAAGATCTTCACCGACGGGGCGCTCGGCTCGCACACCTGCCTGATGAGCGAACCGTACGACGGTGAGCCGGACAACCACGGCATCGCGGTCACCCCGGCGGAGGAGTTCGAGCGGCTGGTGGCGAAGGCGGCCGGCGCCGGCATCGCCGTGGCGGCACACGCCATCGGCGACGCGGCGAACCGGATGGTGCTGCGGGCGTACGCCCGCTGGCAGGAGTCGGCGCGCACCGACCCGACCGTCGCCGGGGCGGTACGGCGGCTGCGGCACCGGATCGAACACACCCAGCATCTTCGGCCGGAGGACGTGCCACTGCTCGCCCGGCTGGGCGTGATCGCCTCGATGCAGCCGACCCACTGCACCAGCGACATCCCCCTGACCAGCAGGATGCTCGCCGGCCGGGACCTCGCCTCGTACGCCTGGCGGAGCCTGTTGGACGCCGGCGCGACGGTGGCGTTCGGTTCGGACGCGCCGGTCGAGGACCCGGACCCGTTCCACGGCATCCACGCCGCGGTGACCCGGCAGCAGCCCGACGGAAACCCGCCGGGAGGCGTGGACCCGCACGAGCGGCTCAGCCTCGACGCTGCGCTGCGGGGGTTCACCGTCGCCGGCGCGTACGCCTCCTACGAGGAGCACCTGAAGGGGCGACTCAGCCCCGGCATGCTCGCCGACTTCATCGCCCTGCCCGCAGATCCGTACCAGGTCGATCCGGCGGACCTGCGCGACCTCACGGTGGCGCTCACCGTGGTCGGCGGGGTCGTGCGCTGGCAGCGCTGACCCCACAGCCCGACCGGATCTGGCACAGGATGTCGGGTCCGGCCGGGGTCGTCCTTCCTAGCGTGGTGGACATCAGGGAGGGAGATCCGGGTGCTGGACCGGCTGAACGAGGCGATGGCGTACGTCGAGCGGCATCTCGACCAGCGGATCGAGGTGGCCGAGATGGCGCGGATCGCCGTCACGTCGGAGTACCACCTCCGGCGGATGTTCTCCGCGTTGGCCGGCATGCCGCTGTCCGAGTACGTCCGGCGTCGGCGGCTCACGGTCGCGGCCGCCGAGGTGCTCGCGGGGGAGGCGACGCTGCTCGACATCGCCGTCCGGTACGGCTACGGCTCGGCCGAGGCGTTCGGCCGGGCGTTCCAGGGGGTGCACGGGGTCGGCCCGGGTGAGGCCCGGCGGACCGGCGCGGTGCTGCGGTCCCAGCCCCGGATGTCCTTCCGCCTCGTCGTCGAAGGGAGCAGCAGCATGCGCTACCGCGTCACCGAGAAGGACGCCTTCCACCTGGTCGGGCGGAAGGCCCGCGTCCCGCTCGTGCACGAGGGGATGAACCCGGCCATCGTGGCGTTCGTCAGGAGCATCGACGCCGGGACGGTCGAGCGGATCGAGGCCCTCTCCGACCAGGAGCCGCGCGGGATCGTCAACGTCAGCGACAAGCTGGGGGACAACCGGGAGGAGGGTGCCGAGCTGGACTACTGGCACGGCGTCGTCACCGGCGTCACCCCGCCGGAGGACCTGGACGCCATGCCGGTGCCCGCCGGCACCTGGGCGGTCTTCTCCAGCTCGGGCGAGTTCCCGCAGACCATCCAGAACATCTGGCGGGACGTCTTCACCGAGTGGTTCCCGGCGAACCCGTACCGCAGCCGGCCGGGCCCGGAGATCCTCCAGGCCCGGGTCTCGGCGGACGGCACGCGGGCCGACGCCGAGCTGTGGATCCCGGTGGAGCGGGTCACGGCCTGAGCAGTCCCGTCGCCCCCCCCCCACGGGCGCGGGGCGGGGCGACGGACGGCGGCGTGCGACTCCTTCCGAACGGGGCGGCTACGGGTCAGAGCGCCGCGCGCAGCGCCTCGGCGAGGGTGGTCGGCCGGCGGCCGACCAGCTTCGCCAGGTCGTCGCCCTCGACGTACAGGTCGCCCTGGGACAGGCCCCGGTCGCTGTCGGCGAGGAGGGTGGCGAACATCGGGGGGACGCCCGCGCCGCCCAGCACCTCGGCGAACTTCTCCGCCGGCAGGTCGGTGTACCCGACGGTGCGGCCGGTCTGCCGGGACAGTTCCTCGGCCAGCTCGGTGAGGGTGAACGCCTCGCCGCCGAGCTCGTACGCCCGGTCGGCCTCGGCGGCGCCGGTGAGCGCCGCGGCGGCGGCCTCGGCGTAGTCCGCGCGGGTGGCGGCGCTGACCCGGCCGTCGCCCGCCGCGCCGGTCACCCCGTACCGGAGGTACGTCGGGAGCTGGTCGGTGTAGTTCTCCAGATACCAGCCGTTGCGCAGGATCACGTACGGCAGGCCGGCGGCGGCGATCTCCCGCTCGGTGGCCAGGTGCTCCCCGGCGAGGATCATGCTGGACCGGTCGGCGTTGGCGACGCTGGTGTAGACGACCAGCCCCACGCCGGCCTCGCGGGCGGCGGCGACGACGTTGCGGTGCTGGGTCTCCCGCTGACCGACCTCGCTGCCGGAGACGAACATCAGCTTCTCGGCCCCGGCGAACGCGGCGCGCAGCGAGGCGGGGTCGGTGTAGTCGGCCCGCCGGGTGACCACCCCGCGTCCGGCGAGGTCGGCGAGCTTGCCGGTGTTCCGGCCGAGCGCCACGATCTCCCCGGCCGGTACGCCCCGACGCAGCAGCGACTCGACGATCAGGCGGCCGAGGTGGCCGGTGGCGCCGGTGACGACGATGGACATGGTGAGCTCCTCGGGAGGTGTCGATGATCCGTCGTCCGGTACCAACAGGACACTCCTGCCATCACTTCCCGTTGGACGCCCGCTGATCCTCGGCGGCGGTCGGGGGCTGGCGCGTCCGGGCGGGAGGGGGTAGAAACATGGCGATCCCTCAATTCGCCAAGGGATGCCGGACGGCGAAGAGAGCGCTCTCACGGTCGCCCGCCCGGCTCGCCACCGCCACCCGACAGGCAGGCCGATGACACCTCGCACCCGCCGCCACCTCCTGGCCCTGGCCACCACCGCCGTCTCCCTCGCCACCGCCGGTCTCGCCCCGGCGTCCGCCCTGGCCCACCCCGGCCACCCCGACGACCGCGACCCGGACCTCGGCCCGTACGTGCACGTCTACGACCCGTCCACCCCGACCGCCAAGATCCAGTCCACCCTCGACGCGATCTTCACGAAGCAGGAACGCAACGAGATGGGCACCGACCGGCACGCGGTGCTGTTCAAGCCCGGCCGGTACGACGTCGACGCGAAGCTCGGCTACTACACCACCGTGGCCGGTCTCGGCCGCTCCCCGGAGGACGTCGACATCTACGGCGCGGTCCGGGTCGTCGGACAGCCCGACCCGAACTCGCCGGGTGGCATCTCCGCGCTGACCAACTTCTGGCGCTCGGCGGAGAACCTCTCCGTCATTCCCTCCGACTGGTCGAACCAGTGGGCGGTCTCCCAGGCGTCCCCGATGCGCCGCGTGCACGTGCGCGGCCCCCTCTGGCTCGAACCGGGCAACGGCGGGTACTCCAGCGGCGGCTACATCGCCGACTCGAAGGTCGACGGGACCACCATCAACGGCTCCCAGCAGCAGTGGCTGACCCGGAACAGCGAACTCGGCGGCCAATGGAGCAACGGGGTCTGGAACCAGGTCTTCTCCGGCGTGACCAGGGCACCCGCCCAGGCCTTCCCCAATCCCCCGTACACCACGCTCCCGACCAGCCCGGTCACCAGGGAGAAGCCGTACCTGTTCGTCGACGGCAACGACCGGTGGCGGGTGGCCGTACCGGGCCTGCGGCATGACACCGCCGGCATCACCTGGGCAGCCGGCGGCCGACCGACCCCCTCGCTGTCGCTGCGCGACTTCTTCGTCGCCCGGCCCACCGACAGCGCCCAGCGGATCAACCGGGAACTGGCGCGGGGGCGGCACCTGCTGCTCACCCCGGGCGTGTACCGGCTGGACCAGGCGCTGCGGGTCACCCGGCCGGGCACCGTCGTGCTCGGACTCGGCATGCCGAGCCTCGCCCCGACCACCGGCGACGCCGCGCTGCGGGTCGCCGACGTCGACGGGGTACGCGTCGCAGGGCTGCTGGTCGACGCCGGCCGGCGCGAGTCCGACGTGCTCGTCGAGATCGGCCGGCGCGACGGTCGCCGGGACCACGCCGCCAACCCGACCTCGCTGCAGGACGTCTTCTTCCGCATCGGCGGCCCCTGGGTCGGCCGGGCCCGGACCAGCCTCGCCGTGCACAGCGACGACACCCTGCTCGACAACATCTGGGCCTGGCGCGGCGACCACGGCAACGGCATCGGCTGGACGGCGAACACCGCCGACACCGGCGTGCTGGTCACCGGCGACGACGTGACGGCGTACGGGCTCTTCGTCGAGCACTACCAGCGGTACCAGACGGTGTGGACCGGCGAGCGCGGCCGGACCGTCTTCTACCAGAGCGAACTGCCCTACGACCCGCCGAGCCAGGCCGCCTGGGCCAGCCCGACCGGTCGCGGCTGGGCGTCGTACAAGGTCGCCGACTCCGTGCGCCGGCACGAGGCGTGGGGGCTCGGCGTGTACTCGTACTTCAACCAGGGGGTCGACATCCGGGCGGACCGGGCGATCGAGGTGCCCCGCCGGCCGGGCGTGCGGTTCCACGACATGATCACCGTCTTCCTCGACGGCAGCGGCGGCATCGAACGTACGGTCAACGACGCCGGCACCCCGGTCGTCGGCTCGTTCGGCACCAGCCCGGTGGTCAGCTACCCCTGACCGGACCGTCCGGGCGGACCTGGTGACCGGGTCCGCCCGGACGGCGGCTCCGGACACGCGCCGGACCCGGTCGAGGGGCGCGCGCCGGACCGTCGGTGACCACAGAGGGGGCCGCCCTCGGCCCGAAAGGGGCGCACGGCGGGCCGCCCCGTGCCGGCCCGCCGCCGGGGCCGTCACGCCGCCAGGGGCGTCACGTCGAGAGTTGGTCGACCCGGGTGAGCACCTGGTCGATCAGGCCGTACTCGCGGGCCTGCTCCGCGGTGAACCAACGGTCCCGGTCCCAGTCCTGCTGGATCTCGTCCAGGGTTCGCCCGCTGTGCTGGGCGATCAGCCCCTGCATGGTGCGCTTGACGTGCAGCATGTTCTCCGCCTGGATGGTGATGTCGGCGGCCGTGCCACCCATCCCGCCCGACGGCTGGTGCATCATGATCCGCGAGTGCGGCAGCGCGTACCGCTTCCCGGCCGTCCCCCCGCAGAGCAGGAACTGCCCCATCGAGCCGGCGAAGCCGAGCGCCAGGGTGGCCACGTCGTTGCGGATGTACCGCATCGTGTCGTACACGGCCATCCCGGCGCTGACCGAGCCGCCCGGTGAGTTGATGTAGAGGTGGATGTCCCGCTCGCTGTCCTCCGCGGCCAGCAGCAGGAGCTGCGCACAGATCTGGTTGGCCGACTCGTCCGTGACCTCGGTGCCGAGGAAGATGATCCGCTCCCGCAGCAACCGTTGGAACACCTGGTCGCCGAAGGCCGGCTGCCCGCCTTCCAGCATCCGTACGTCGTACCTGATCATGTCGACCTCCACCGCGCCGGTGGGCGACTTCCCCCGCCCCGGGGACCGGCCCGTCCAGCGTGCGCCCGCCCGGGGCGGAGACCCCAGCGCTTCTGCCGCCGGCAGATTCGCCGACAGCAGAACCGGGCGGGCCGTCGGCAGCCGGCGACGCGGTCGGGCGACGCCCCTAGACGGTCACCGGCCGCCGCAGGCCCGCCGCGTCCCGCCCGCACCGCACCAACCCGGCGGTACGCGGACCGCCGGCGAGCGGCGCCCCGGGCAGCGCCCGGTGCACGTCGGCCCCCCGTCGGGCGCCGGTCAGCCGGTCGCCAGGCCGTTCCAGCCTGGCCAGCCGGTCGCCGTACCGGGGCAGCGGCAGCGCGACGGCGTGCGCCGCCACGGCAGCCCGGGGACCCACCGGGGTGCGCGGCTCGACCCGGCGCAGGTCGTCCCGGGCCTCCTCCAACAGGTCGGACAGGCGGATGCCGAGGGCCCGGCAGATCGCCGCGAGCACCTCCGACGACGCCTCCTTGCGGCCCCGCTCGACCTCGGACAGGTAGGGCAGCGACACGCCGGCAGCCTGGGCCACCTCACGCAGGGTGCGGCCCTGTCTCGTCCTGATCCGGCGCAGCACCCCGCCGATGATCCGTCGCAGCAAAGACATGCGGCCTCACCCCCGGTCGTCTCTCCGCGGACAGCCCCATCATGCCCGGTGCGGGGCCGCCGGGCAGCCCCGGTCCGCGAGCCGGTACGGCCGGACGCGTCCCGGCGGCACCCCGGGGTGCGGATCCCCGCGTACCGGCTATGTTGAGCACGTGCAGGCGACGGAGGCGGAGCAGGTCCGACGGTGATCCATTTTCCCGCGCAGCGGCGGGGTCCGCTGAGCGCGTTGAGTCTGCGCCTCGCCGCGGCCCTGGGTCTGGTCCTCGCCGTGGTCGCCGCGGTCTATCTCGACCGGGACGGCTACCGCGACGTCAACGAGGACGGCCTCACCCTCCTCGACTGCTTCTACTACGCGGTGGTCTCCCTCTCCACCACCGGCTACGGCGACATCACCCCGGCCGCCCCGTCCGCGCGGCTGGTCAACGTCCTGTTCGTCACCCCGGCCCGGGTGATCTTCCTGATCATCCTGGTCGGCACCACCCTGGAAGTCCTGACCGAGCAGTACCGGACCGGCCGGCGCCTGTCGCGGTGGAGGAGAAGCGTGAAGGACCACGTCATCATCTGCGGCTACGGCACCAAGGGCCGCAGTGCCGTCTCGGCGCTGCTGGAGAACGGCCTGGACAGGTCCCGGATCGTGGTGGTCGAGCGCAGCCCGACCGCGCTGCGGCAGGCCACCTCGGCCGGGTTGGTCGCGATCGAGGGCTCGGCGACGCGTTCGTCGGTGCTGATCGAGGCGCACGTGAAGAATGCCAAGTCGGTGATCATCGCGACCGACAGCGACGACGCGTCGGTCCTGGTGGCGCTCACCGTCCGGCAGCTCACCGCCGGCCAGGTGCGGATCATCGCCGCGGTCCGGGAGGCCGAGAACGCGCCCCTGTTGAAGCAGAGCGGCGCCCACCACGTGATCGTCTCGTCCTCCACGGCGGGGCGGCTGCTCGGGCTGTCGACCTCCGCGCCGCCGCTGATCGACGTGGTGGAGGACCTGCTCACCCCGGGTCAGGGCATGGCGCTGGCCATGCGCTCGGCCGAGCGCAGCGAGGTGGGCCGTTCGCCGCGTGAGCTGGACTCCCTGGTCATCGCGCTGGTCCGGCGGGGCAAGGTGGTCACGCTCTCGGACAAGGCCGGCGCGGTCATCGAGACCGGCGACATGCTCGTGCACGTTCGCGACGACCGGCCCCAACAGACGAGCACGCCGGGCTGACCCCCGGCACCGGAGGCGGGTGGCGGCGCCGGATCCCTGCCTTCCGGGTCCGTGTCCTCCGGCCGATCGACGTGCTGTTACTGCGGTTTCGGCCAGTGGAGATTCATCCTGTCGGTTCTTTTGTGACGGCGCGAATCTTGCTACCGTTTGGCCGCTTGGAATTGCCAATGGGCATGGCGTCCGATTATCGCCGACGCCCCTCGATTGGCTCAGGCACGGGGGATCCAACGGAACGCGCGGGGTGCACAGGTCGTGCCCCCGGCCGCGTCGTCATCTCTCCGTCCGGTCGGCGCACCGCACGTCGGCAGTTTCGAGTGCCTCGTTAATCGAACGACGGGAAGAAATTAGTGGCTGAAGTGGCAAACACCGCAGGGATCCGGCGGCGGCGGGCGGCGGGCATCATCGCCGGCCTCGCCCTCGGCAGCGCGGCGGTCGTCGCGCCGGGAACGGTCGTCCAGGCGGCCACCTCGAACGACCGCGTGCTCAAGCCGGCGAGCGACATCCAGGGTGAGAGCCGGAAGACCTCGTCGAAGAACTTCCGGGCGGGCAAGTTCGCCCCGCCCAGCCCCGGCGTCAAGGGCGAACTGCTCCCGTCGAAGCGCATCGTCGGCGGCTCCGAGGTCAACGTCGCGAACCACCCGTACGTCGTGGGCATCCTGACCTACACGTACGACGGCATCTACTGGTGCACCGGCACCGTCATCGCCCCGAACAAGGTGCTGACGGCGGCGCACTGCTCCGTGGACGCGGCGGGAACGACCCTGGTTCTCGCCGGGAAGAACCAACTGCTCGACGTCAACGGCAACATCCCGCCCGGCGGGTACATCGGCGCGGTGGCGTCCACCTGGACCCACCAGGGCTACAACCTCGCCGCGCAGGAGAACGGCACCGCGACGGCGATCCTGGACGACGTCTCGGTCCTGACCCTCAAGCAGAACCTTCCGTCGGCGTACACGCCGATCGCGCTGAGCGGCCAGGGTGACCAGGCGCCGTACGCGGCGGGCACTGCGGCGGACATCCTCGGCTACGGCGTGGCCGACGGCGACAACGACGACACGAAGCTGCGCAAGGCGACCGTGACGATGAAGTCGAACGAGGCCTGCGCCGGCGTCGCGGGCCAGGCGTACGACGCCAACCGGATGATCTGCGCGGGGCCGAACAACGGCGCGGACACCTGCCACGGTGACTCCGGCGGGCCGCTCCTGGTGAACGGCAAGCAGGTCGGCATCACCGACTGGGGCTACGACCCGTGCGGCGACCACCCGGGCTACTACGAGCGGATCAGCTACTACGCCAACTCGATCAACGCGGACCTGACCCGTGCGCCGCTGGTGAACGCCGACTGGACCGGCGACGGCCACACCGACCTGATGGCCCGGGACACCGCCGGCAACCTGCGGCTGTACGTGGGGCGCGGGTTCTCCAACGACGGCAAGGGCGGCTTCTACTCCCAAGAGAGCATCGGCTCGGGCTGGGGCAGCTCCAAGCGGATCTTCCGGGTCTACAACTGGAACGGCGACCGGACCCCGTCGCTGATGGAGGTCGACTCCACCGGCGCGCTGTGGATCTACAACACCAACGGCCAGGGCAGCCCCAGCGGCGACCCCAAGAAGATCGGCACCGGCTGGGGCAACTTCACCGCCCTCATGGTGACGAACAACTGGCTGGGCAACGGCCTGCCGAGCCTCATGGTGCGCAAGTCCAACGGCGAGCTGTGGCGTTACACCAGCAACGGCGCGGGCGGCTGGACCAACCCGGCGGGCACCCGGATCGGCACCGGCTGGAACGGGTTCAACCTGTTCCTCACCCCGGGCGCCTGGAAGGGTGACGGCAAGGAGGTCCTGATCGGCCGCAGCTCGACCGGCATCCTGAAGATGTACCAGACCGACCAGGCGGGCGGCTGGACCAACCCGGCCGGCACGCAGATCGGCAGCGGCTGGGGCGGCTTCAAGAACATCATCACGCCGGGCGACTGGAACGGCGACAACATGATGGACATGATGGGCGTCAACAGCAGCAACCAGATGCGCCTCTACACCACCGACGGCCACGGCAACTGGATCGACGCCAGCGGCAAGGTCATCTCCACCGGTTGGGGCAGCTTCAACCTGGTCTTCTGATCGACCAGGGTTACCCGTACTGACGAAAGGGCCCGCAACCTGCGAAGGTTGCGGGCCCTTTTCGTGTCGCGGAGGGCGGCGGCGAATCCGTGCCGCCGTCAGCGGCGGGTCAGCGGATCGTCCAGGTGTCGCCGCTGGCGAGCAGGCCGGCGAGCTGCTGCTCCGGGGTCTCGGTCACGGTGGCCTTCGCCGCCGCGAGCTGCTCCTGCACCACACTGTCGTAGGACGGGCGGTCGACCGAGCGGAACACGCCGATCGGGGTGTTGCGCAGGTCGAGCCCGGGCAGCCGGGAGAGCGCGAACGCGTACGCCGGGTCGTTGACCGTCGCGTTGTGCACGACGATCTCCTCCGGGCCCACCGAGGCGGTCTCCCGCACCTCCAGGCCGAAGCCGCCCGGCGGGTGCACGACGCAGAACTGCCCGTCGGAGCCGAAGGTGATGGGCTGCCCGTGCTCCAGCCGGATCAGGAAGTCGTCCCGGGTGCCCGGCTCCTTGAGCTGCTCGAACGCGCCGTCGTTGAAGATGTTGCAGTTCTGGTAGATCTCCACGAACGCGGAGCCCTGGTGCTCCGCCGCGGCCCGCAGCACCGACTGGAGGTGCTTGCGGTCCGAGTCGATGGTGCGGCCGACGAAGCTGGCCTCCGCGCCCAGGGCGAGCGAGAGCGGGTTGAACGGCGCGTCGGCCGAGCCGGCCGGGGTCGACTTGGTGATCTTGCCAACCTCGGAGGTGGGCGAGTACTGCCCCTTGGTCAGGCCGTAGATCCGGTTGTTGAACAGCAGGATCTTCAGGTTGACGTTGCGGCGCAGCGCGTGGATCAAATGGTTGCCGCCGATCGACAGCGCGTCGCCGTCGCCGGTGACCACCCACACCGACAGGTCCGGGCGGGACACCGACAGGCCGGTGGCGATCGCCGGGGCGCGGCCGTGGATCGAGTGCATTCCGTAGGTGTTCATGTAGTACGGGAAGCGCGACGAGCAGCCGATGCCGGACACGAAGACGGTCCGCTCCCGGGGAATGTTCAGCTCCGGCATGAACTGCTGCACGGCGGCGAGGATCGCGTAGTCACCGCAGCCGGGGCACCAGCGCACCTCCTGGTCGGACTTGAAGTCCTTCGCGGTGAGCTTGAGGGCGACGGGCTCAGACATTCTTCAGGACCTCTTCCAGCATCGTCTCCAGCTCGACGGCGGTGAATGGCAGGCCGCGGACCTGGTTGTAGCCGATGGCGTCGACCAGGTACTTGCCCCGGATCACCTGGGCGAGCTGGCCGAGGTTCATCTCGGGAATGACCACCCGGTCGTAGGAGCGCAGCACCTCGCCGAGGTTGGCCGGCATCGGGGACAGGTGTCGCAGGTGCGCCTGGGCGACGGACAGCCCGCGCTGGCGCAGCCCCCGGCAGGCGGCGCCGATCGGCCCGTACGTCGAGCCCCAGCCGAGCACCAGCACCCGGGCGTCGCCGTCCGGGTCCTCCACCTCGACGTCCGGCACCGGGATCGTCTCGATCCGGGCCGCCCGGGTGCGCACCATGAAGTCGTGGTTCGCCGGGTCGTACGAGATGTCGCCGGTCTTGTCGGCCTTCTCCAGGCCGCCGATCCGGTGTTCCAGCCCCGGCGTGCCGGGGACGGCCCACGGCCGGGCCAGGGTCTCCGGGTCCCGCAGGTACGGCAGGAAGGCGCCGTTCTCGCCGTTGGGCTCGGTGGCGAACTCGACCCGCAGGTCGGGCAGGGACTCCACGTCGGGCAGCAGCCACGGCTCGGAGCCGTTGGCGACGTAGTTGTCCGACAGCAGGATCACCGGGGTGCGGTAGGTCAGCGCGATCCGGGCCGCCTCGATGGCCGCGTGGAAGCAGTCCGACGGCGACTTCGGGGCGATCACCGCGACGGGGGCCTCGCCGTGCCGGCCGTACAGGGCGATGTTGAGGTCGGCCTGCTCGGTCTTGGTCGGCAGGCCCGTCGACGGGCCTGCCCGCTGCACGTCCACGATGACGAGCGGCAGCTCCAGCGCCACCGCGAGCGAGATCGTCTCGCTCTTGAGCGCCACGCCGGGGCCGCTGGTGGTGGTGACGCCGAGCGACCCGCCGTACGACGCGCCGAGCGCCGCGCCGACGGCGGCGATCTCGTCCTCGGCCTGCATGGTGACCACGCCGAGCCGCTTGTGCTTGCTCAGCTCGTGCAGGATGTCCGACGCCGGGGTGATCGGGTACGCCCCGAGGAACACCGGCAGGCCGGAGCGCACGCCCGCGGCCACCAGGCCCAGCGACAGCGCCGCGTTGCCGGTGATGTTCCGGTACGTGCCGGGCAGCATCTTCGCCGGCTTCACCTCGTACCGCACCGAGAACGAGTCGGTCGTCTCGCCGAAGTTCCAGCCGGCCTTGAAGGCCGCGATGTTCGCCGCGACCAGCTCGGGACGCTTGGCGAACTTGCGCTCCAGGAAGCGCAGGGTCGACTCGTACGGCCGGGAGTACATCCAGGACAGCAGGCCGAGAGCGAACATGTTCTTGGCCCGCTCGGCGTCCTTCTTGGACACCTCGTTCTCGGCGAGCGCCCGGACCGTCATCGAGGTGAGAGCGACCGGGTGCACCACGTAGCCGGCGAGGGAGTCGTCGTCCAGCGGGCTGGACTGGTATCCCACCTTGGCCAGGTTGCGCTTGGTGAACTCGTCGGTGTTGACGATGATGTCGGCGCCGCGCGGCAGGTCGGCCAGGTTGGCCTTGAGCGCGGCCGGGTTCATCGCCACCAGCACGTTCGGCGCGTCACCGGGGGTGAGGATGTCGTAGTCGGCGAAGTGCACCTGGAAGCTCGACACGCCCGGCAGGGTGCCTGCGGGGGCGCGGATCTCGGCCGGGAAGTTGGGCAACGTGGAGATGTCGTTGCCCAGCTGCGCCGTCTCCGAGGTGAACCGGTCGCCGGTCAGTTGCATGCCGTCGCCGGAGTCCCCGGCGAACCGGATGACCACCCGGTCGAGTTGACGGATCTGCTTGGTCACGCCTGAACCTCGCTTCGCTCGGCGCGGTGGCGCGGGCGACTGAACATGATGGTGACCTTGCCTTTCCCGGCCACGCGACCTCCTTGACGCACCGCTGCCCCGCACCGCCGTGGCTGGTCCGGTCCGCTGTAGTTCCTCACCCGAGAGCCTACGTCGAGTGGGGGGTCGAACTCGCCTTGTGGTCCGCCGACTGGGATCGAATTCGGGGCGATTATGCCCTGTCTGATGCTGTTTTGGCACGCCCGCCGTAATCAGGATCACCGGTCCGCCTCGGCTTTCGGTGGAGGACCGTGGGCGGGCCCGGCCCGCCGAACGACCGGCGCCGGGCGGTGGGTGGCGGGCGGTCGGTGGCGGGCCGGGCAGCCCCGGGTCAGTCCGACTGGGCCGGCACGGGATCGGCCGGCCCGGCGAGCCGGCGGCGCAGCGAGGTGGTGGCCAGCACGAGCGCCAGCACGACCAGCAGCACGGAGACCACGATCAGGATGACCGCGCTGCGTTGCACCGAGGTGAGACCGCCGGCCGGGTCCGGGCCCCCGCCGGCCGCGGCCAGCACGCCCTGGGAGCCGACCGGGGCGGGGGTGGCGATCGGGGTGGACATCGCGGCCGCCGCGGTGATCCGGAAGCTCATCTGGAGCTGCCGGGCCTGCCCGCTGCGCGGGTCGACCCGGCCGATCACGGCACCGGCCAGCGGCGCCTCCCGCTGGGCCTCGGCGGTCGCGCTCACCGGGAGCCGGACGGTGACGGTGCCGCCGGCCGGCACCGTGCCGACGTCGCAGCGGGTACGGGCGGGGCTCAGCGCGACGCAGCCAGGGGGCGGGGTCGGCACGGTCACCCCGGCGGGCAGGACCACCTCGACCCGACCGGCGGCATCGGCCTTGCCCGTGTTGCCGAGCCGGACGTTCAGCTCGCTGGCGGCCCCGCTGATGTCGAAGGCCACCCCGTCGGCGTCCAGGGAGATGCCCGGTACGGGCGGCCCCGGCGGGAAGAGCACCGCGAAGCCCTCGTTGTCCTCGACCGAGCCGGCCACGCCGGGGGCGCTCGCGCTCACCCGGACCGCGCCGCTGAGCGGCATCTGCCGCCAAGCGGCGCCGTCGACGCGCACCTTGACCAGGGCGCTGAACCGGTCGCCGGGCGCGGCCTGCCACCCGCCGCAGTGGTGCACGCCGCCGCCGGCCTCGGCGCACCCGGGGGTGCCGGCGTCGGTCAGGCCCGCCGGGAGGGTGTACGAGAGCCGGATCAGCTCTGCCACCTCGCCGGTGTTGGTCACGGTGACCCGCAGGGTGGTCGTCGTGTTCTCCGCGTTCCAGTACGCCTCGGTCAGCGTGACGTCCTCGGTGCTGACCCGCACGCCCAGCCGGCTCGGCGCCGGTGCGCCCGCGCCGGGGGCCGACGGGCGGGGCGGCGGGGCGGAGGTCGCCGGCGGCGGGAGCGACGGAGCGGTGGTGGCCGGAGCGGTGGTGGCCGGCGGGTCGACGGGCCCGGCCGGCGTGGTGGCCGCAGGCTCGTCGGGCGTGGGCGGCGGGGCGGCGGTCTCCGATGGCGGCGGCACGGTCGGTGGGGCCTCGGTGGGCGCCGGGTCGGTCGCGGTGGGCTCGACCGGAGGCGTCTCGCCGCCGGGCTCGCCAACCGGGTCCCCGGGCGGGTCGGCCTGCGCGACCGCCGAGCGGGCCACGGAGGGGGCGGCGGCGGCCCAGCCGGGCAGCGCCGCGACACCGAACGTGATGGACGCCGCAAGCAGTACGGCGACACGTCGATCGGCTACCCGCCGAACGGGGCGTACGTCCACGCGGGCCATCTCTCTTCCGGGACCATCAGGGCGAATTCATTATTCGGTAATACTTGCCGCAGGACACCAGTCCCGCCGGGAAACAGTTCCGTAACGTGTCCGGTACGCGGCCGGGCGGGGCCGGTAGGCTGACTCACCGTGACCGGCTACCTGGGCTCGTACGCGACACTCGGGCTGTTGCTGCTCGCCGGCGTCCTCTTCTTCGTCGCGGCGTTCTCCGCGAACCGGGTGTTACGCCCCGCCCGCCCCGCGGATCCCCCCGGCAAGCGGGCGAGCTACGAGTGCGGCCTCGACCCGGTGGGCGGCGACTGGGCGCAGATGCAGATCCGCTACTACGTCTACGCGTACCTGTACGTGCTGTTCGCGGTCGAGGCGGTCTTTCTCTTCCCCTGGGCGGTGGTCTTCGACCGCCCCGGCTTCGGCCTGGTCACCGTCGCCGAGATGGGCATCTTCGTGGCGGTGCTGGCGCTGGGCATCCTCTACGCCTGGCGTCGGAACATCCTCCGCTGGACCTGACCCGCCGGCCGCGCGTCGACCCGTGCGCCCGGCACCGGCGGACGCTCAGGCCAGGCCGCGTCGGGTGGCGACCGGCGGGCGGTCGCCCCGGATCGACGCCACCATGTCCAGGACCCGGCGGGTGGGCAGCACCTGGTGGGCGCGGAACACCCGGGCGCCCAGCCAGGCCGACACCGCGGTCGCCGCGAGGGTGCCCTCCAGCCGCTCGGCAACCGGCAGGTCGAGCGTCTCGCCGATGAAGTCCTTGTTGGACAGGGCCACCAGCAGCGGCCAGCCCGTGCCGGACAGCTCGGCGAGCCTGCGGGTGATCTCCAACGAGTGCCGGGTGTTCTTGCCGAAGTCGTGCGCCGGGTCGATGAGGACGCCGTCGGGGCGTACCCCCAGGGCGACCGCGCGCTCGGCGAGGCCGGTCACCGTCGCGACCACGTCGGCCACCACGTCGTCGAATGCGGCCCGGTGCGGGCGGGTGCGCGGCGCGAGCCCGCCGGCGTGCGAGCAGACCAGTCCGGCGCCGGTCTCGGCGGCGACCCGGGCGAGCGCCGGGTCCGCGCCGGACCAGGTGTCGTTGAGCAGGTCGGCGCCGGCCGCGACCGCCTCCACCGCCACCTCGGCCCGCCAGGTGTCGATGGAGATCACCACGTCCGGGAAGGCGGCCCGGACCGCGGCGATGGTGTCCACCGTGCGCCGAATCTCCTCGATCACGTCCACCTCGTCGCCGGGGCCGGCCTTCACCCCGCCGATGTCGATGATCTCCGCCCCGTCGGTGACCGCCCGCTCCACGGCGCGCAGCGCGCTGTCCTGGGCGAAGGTGGCGCCCCGGTCGAAGAACGAGTCCGGGGTGCGGTTGACGATGGCCATCACCGCCAGCTCGCCCGGCGCGAACGTGCGACTTCCGAGCCGAAACGCCCCGGTCATGCTCGCCTCCCGATCTCGCCATGGCCGTGCGACCCGGCCCGCCCTGCGACGCTAGCCGGTCGGCCGGCGTCCGGTCCGCCCGGTACGACCGCACAGATCCGCACCGATCTGTGGGAGGACCGCCCGGCGGGGTCGCTCCCGGCCCGTCCGCGTGCCACGATCTCCTACATGGGTCAGGTGCTGCTCCTGTTGGTCGTCGCGCTCACCGCCGCGGCGGTGCTCTTCGGGGTGACGGTGCTGGTCACCGGCCGAGATACCGGCCTGGAGCCGGTCGAGCCGGACGGGCGGGCGGTCCCGCTGCCCGCCAGCCGGCCGCTGCGCGAGTCCGACGTGGGCGACGTCCGTTTCGACACGGCGGTGCGGGGGTACCGGATGGCCCAGGTCGATCAGGCGCTGCGCCGGACGGCCTACGACATCGGGTACAAGTCCGAGCTGATCGGCGTGCTGGAGGCGGAGGTCACCGCGTTGCGCGAGGGACGGGCCGCGGACGCCGACGAGCTGCGCCGCACCCGTGAGCAGGCCGCGGCCGCCGCCGAGGCGGCCGACACCACCCCCGTCGGCGACCTCAAGGCGGCGTCGGTCGACGCCGACGGGCCGACGACGGCGGGTGCTGAGGCCGACGGCCCGGCAACGGTGTCCGCCGATGCGGATGAGTCGACCGCGGTGTCCGCCGACGTCGACGCGCCGACCGCGGTGGGCCCCGCCGACGAGCCGGCAACGGTGCCCGCGCGGGCCGCCGACGCCGACGCCCCGGAGGCGGCCCCTTCCGGTGCCGACGAGCCGGCGGACCCGGCCGGTGGGCGGGGGCCGGCGGTCCGGCCGGAGCCGGCGTGACCGGCGGGGCGGACGGCGAAGGCCTGCGCGAGGCGGCCCAGCCCGGCGCGGGCGAGGTCACCGCGACGGTCATCGTCAACGCCCCGGCCGAGCGGGTGTTCGCCGCCCTCGTCGCGTGGGAGCGGCAGTCGGACTGGATCCCGTTCACCACGGTCAAGGTGGTCGAGGGCGACGGTGGCGAGGGCAGCCTCGTGGAGGCGGTCACCGCGCTGGGCCCGGCGGTCCTGCGGGACGAGATGCGGGTGGTGCGGGTCGACGCGCCCTACGAGGTCGGCGTGGTGCACTGCGGTCGGCTGCTACGCGGCCCCGGGGTGCTGCGCTGCACCCAGATCGAGGGCGGCCGGACCCAGGTGGTCTGGCACGAGTGGTTCCACCTCCCCGCCGGCACCGCCGGCCGGGTGGCCTGGCCGGTGCTCTGGCCCGGCTCCAAGGTCAGCCTCACCCAGGCGCTGAAGAAGTTCGGCCGGCTGGTCGAGCAGGGCCGCCTGCCCTGACCGCCGGCCCCCGGGGCGCCCGCCGGGTCGGTGACAACGCGGGTTCCCGGTGCCCCGACACCCCCGTTGCGGCGGCACGGCGGCGGGCCGTCGGCGTCCCGGTCTAGCGTGTACGCCGTGACTGACCTGGTGATCGGCGCGGACGGCCTGCCCCGTTGCGCGTGGGGGGCGAGCACCCCGGACTACGCCGCCTACCACGACGGGGAGTGGGGTCGGCCGCTGCGCGGCGACGACGCGCTCTACGAGCGGATGACCCTGGAGGCGTTCCAGTCGGGGCTGTCCTGGCTCACCATCCTGCGCAAGCGCCCCGCCTTCCGGCTGGCCTTCGACGAGTTCAGCATCGAGGCGGTGGCGGGCTACGGAGAGGCGGACGTGACCCGGCTGCTGGCCGACGCCGGCATCGTCCGGAACCGGGCCAAGATCGAGGCGGCGATCGCCAACGCCCGGGCCGCCCTGGACCTGCCCGACGGGCTCTCCGCCCTGCTCTGGTCGTTCGCGCCGCCGCCCCGGGCCGCCCGGCCGGAGACGTTCACCCAGGTGCCGGCGCTGACCCCGGAGTCCACCGCGATGGCCAAGGCGCTCAAGAAGCGCGGGTTCCGGTTCGTCGGCCCCACCACGTCCTACGCGTTGATGCAGGCCACCGGGATGGTGGACGACCACCTGACCGGCTGCCACGTCAGCGCGGCAGAGCCGGCGTGATGGGATGGTTTGCATGACCGACACCGATCGCCGCGTGAGCGGCACGATCCACGTCCGGGGCGAGGGCGGGCCGGGTGACGGCGCCTGGGCCGTGCTCCTCCCACCGGGCCGGTACGACGCCGAGCGGCTCGTTCATCACGACACGCTGGAGCTGACCGGGCTCGATGCCGCCGGTGCGGCCTACCCGCCGGGTACGGCCCCCGCCGGGCCGACCGCGCCCGCCGGCCCCCGCCCCGGCGATCCGGTGGCGGTGCTGACCGAGGGGCCGCTGCGGCTGGTCGCGCTGGGTCGGGTCGCCCGACCCACCGTCGAGCGCCGGGAGGACCCGGACGACCCCCAGTCCGATCCCGCCGCCGGCTCGCTCGTGGTCGCGTACACCCGAAGGGCCTTCGACGAGCCGGTGGCGGCCGAGGGGCTGACCCTCGACGGGCCGGTCACCGCGCTGCCCGCCGGCGCCTACCGGGAGCTGGCCGAGAGACTCGGGCCACCGCCGGCGCGCCGTCCGTGGCTGGTCAGCCTTGATCTTCCGATCGAGGCGGAGACCCCGGCCGAGGCGGTCCGGTTGTTCTGGTCGTACGTGCGCGACCTGGGCCCGCAGGAACTGCCCACGTTCGTCTCGCCGTCCGGGGACGAGCTGGCCATGCAGGCGTTCGTGCTCGGCGCTGAGGCCAACCAGGACCCGGAGGAGGACGACTAGGCAAGGGCTCGCCGGGTAACGAGGGCTCGTGGCGGGCCGGCGTCGACGCCCGGCCCAGGGGAGGTGCGATGCGGTTCCAGGACAAGGTCGCGTTCATCACCGGTGGCGCCTCCGGGCTGGGTGAGGCTGCCGCCCGACGGTTCGCCGCCGAGGGGGCCAGGGTGGTGATCGCCGACATCAACGCCGCCGGCGGGCAGAGGGTGGCCGGCGAGCTGCCGGACGCGCTCGCGGTCACCGTCGACACCGGTGAGGCGGCGTCGGTCGAGCAGGGCTTCGTGGACGCCGTGCAGCGGTACGGCCGGATCGACGTGATCTTCAACAACGCCGGCATCGACGGCAGTCAGCAGCCGCTGCACGAGATGGACGTGGAGAACTGGGAGCGGGTCAGCCGGATCAACGGCGACGGCGTCTTCCACGTCCTGAAGTACGGCATCGAGGCGATGCTGCACGGCGACGGGGGCGCGATCGTCAACACCTCCTCGACCACGGGGTTGGCCGCCCAGGAGAACATCTCCCCGTACACGTTCACCAAGGCCGGCATCATCGGGCTGACCCGCTCGGCCGCCGTCGAGTACGCGACCCGCGGCATCCGGGTCAACGCGGTCGCCCCGTCGGTGGTGATGACCCCGCTGGCGGAGCACTTCATCGCCGGCGCGCCGGACCCGGCGCAGATGCGCCGGCAGATGGAGTCGTTCAACCCGAAGCCGGGCATCCCCACCCCGGACGACGTGGCCGGGGTGGTGCTCTTCCTCGCCTCCGACGACGCGGCGTGGATCACCGGCCACACCGTCCCGATCGACGGCGGCTACGTGGCCCGCTGACCGCCGGCCCCACCGGGCCCGCCCACCCGGCTGGAGCGGATCGCGTTCAGCGTCCCTCGAAGACCGGTTTCTGCTTGTTCACGAAGGCCGTGGTGGCGGCCCGGTGGTCGGCGGTGGCGCCGCAGATCGACTGGGCCTGCGCCTCGGCAGCCAGGGCGTCGGCGAGGGTGCCGGCGTCGGCGACGGAGAGCTGGCGCTTGATCGCCCCGTACGCGACGGTCGGGCCGGCGGCGAGCCGGGCGGCCAGTTCCTGCGCGGCGGGCAGCACCTGCTCGTCGTCGTCGACCAGCCGGTTCAGCAGACCCAGCCGGTGCGCCTCCTCGGCGGACACCGGCTCGGCGAGCATCAGCAGCTCGACGGCCTTGGCGTGGCCGACGAGCCGGGGCAGCGTCCAGGACGCGCCGGTGTCGGCGGCGAGCCCTATCCCGGCGAAGGCCATCAGGAAGCGGGTCTTCGGCCCGCCGACGCGGAAGTCGGCCAGGAGGGTCAGCGACGCGCCGGCCCCGGCGGCCATTCCCCGGACCGCGGCGACCACCGGCTTGGGCAGGCTGGCCAGCCGGGCCGCGATCGGGTTGTAGTGAGCCTGGACGGTGGCCAGCGGGTCCGCCCCGGCCGATTCGAGGGCCTGCACGTGCTCGCGCAGGTCCTGGCCCGCGCTGAACGACCCGCCCGCCCCGGCCAGCACCACGGCCCGGCAGCTGCGGTCGGACCCCAGCCCGGCCAGGGCGTCCCGGAGCGCCTCCTTGAGCGCCACGTCGAGCGCGTTCATCGCCGTGGGGCGGTTCAGCGTCAGGGTGACGACGGAGTCGGTGCGGTCAACGAGCAGCGGCTCGGTCACGTTCTAACGACCCTTCTGTCGGGGGGTGCGGTTCGTGGCGTCGAGGCACTGCTCGACGTACCGGTCGGCGGCCGGCCGCAGCCGGGCGGCGTGCCGGTCGAAGAAACTGGCCGCGGCGGTGCCGGGCCAGCGCTCGGGCAGCAGCGCCGGGGGGAGCTGCGGGTCCCGGAAGAGGAAGGTACGCCACGCGTGCACGAGCCGGAACCGTGCCGCGTACGCCTCCTCGTCGTCGCTGCGCGCGGTCACCTTGGCCAGCAGCGGGCGCTGCTCGGCGACGAACTGCTCGTAGGCCCGCCCGATCTCGCTGAGGTCCCACGCCCGGCGGACCACCTCGACCGCACCCGGGGTGCCGGCGGCGTGGGACGCGGTGAACCGCTCGTACCGCACACCCGCGTCGTCGAGCAACATGTCGACGTCCTCCGCCGCTCGGGTGGCCACCCACGTCTGCTCGTCGAGGGTGCCGTAGCCGAGGAAGCTCAGGTTCGCGGCGAGCCGCTGCCGTTCCCGGCGGGAGGTGGGGGTCGACAGGACGAGCAGGTCGAACCGTCCGTCCCAGCTGACCCGGCCGGTCCGGTAGATCCGGGCGGCCGCCTCGTCGAGTCGTCGGGCGGCTTTCGGTGTGATCGAATATCCCGGCCCGGAGACCAGGCGGAGCGGGTCGAGCCAGCCCTGGCGGACCATCCGGCTCACCGCCGTCCGCACCGCCGGAGGCGCGATCCTGAGCGGCGCGAGCAGCTTGACCAGGGCGGCGACCGGCGCGCGGCCACCCCTGGGTCGGAGGTGGTCGCCGTACAGGTCGAAGAGTGCCGACCGTGCCTGCATGACCGCACATTGTGACAGGCCTTCTCAGGATATGCTAGATGCTGTTACATCAATGCTGCTTCGGTTTGGGTCCGGCGGTGTTCATCAGGGAAAATCGTCATCGGTGCCGCCGTGCAAGTTGCGGCGGGCGATGGCGAAGAGGCTGTGGGGCAACCCACCGACCCTGGCGTAGGTCTGAGGGGAGACAACATGGCGGCGATGAAGCCGCGGACGGGCGACGGTCCGCTGGAAGTCACCAAGGAGGGCCGGGGCATTGTCATGCGGGTCCCGCTGGAGGGTGGTGGCCGGCTCGTCGTCGAGATGACTCCCGACGAGGCCAACGCGCTCGGTGACGCACTGAAGGCAGCCGCCGGCTGACCGAGGAGCGGTCCGGCCGACGGTCGTCGAGCGGACGGTTCGTACAACCCTGAGCCACCGGCCCCGCCGGTGGCTCAGGGCCTTCATCTTTGGGTACGGGCGCCGGGCCCGTTCTCCCGGTCGTTCTGGAGGTCGTTGCAGCGTGCTGGCCATCCGTCTGGTGAGCGGGCCCGAGCGGCCCGACTCCCTGGCCCTGCCCATCCGACCCGCGGCGGCTGCCGAGGGCGGGGACGCCCCGGCCACGCTGCCGGCCGGTCTGCCCGTGCCCGACGACGACGTGCTGGCCGAGGCGGCCGCCCTCGCACCCGCGGCCCGGGCCACCGGCCGGGCCGGCGAGGTGCACGTGCACCTGCGCCCCGGGCGCACCCCGGGCCGGCTGCTGCTGGCCGGGATCGGGGCCGGTGACGAGGCCGGATGGCGTGCGGCGGGCGCCGCGTTGGCCCGGACTGCGGGAGGTGAGACACATCTCACGATCGGGCTGCCGGGCGACGCCCCGGCCGAGGCGGTGCGCGGCCTGGTCGAGGGGCTCCTGCTGGCGTCCTACCGGTTCCGGCTGACCGAGGCCGGCGAGCGCCCCGCCCTGGCCGGCGTCGACGTGCTGGTGACCGACCCGTCCCGGTACGCCGACGTGGTGACCACGGCCGAGGTCACCGCGCGAATGACCCACCTGGCCCGGGACCTGACCAACACCCCGTCCTCGGTGAAGAACCCGCAGTGGTTCGCCGAGCAGGTCGAGGCGGCGGTGGCCGACCAGCCCGACCTGCACGTGCGCGTGCGGCAGCCGGACGAACTGGCCGCCGAGGGCTTCGGCGGGATCCTCGCCGTCGGGGGCGGCTCGGCCAGCGGGCCCCGCCTCGTCGAGCTGGACTGGCGGCCGGCCGGGGCGCGTACCCATGTGGTGCTGGTCGGCAAGGGGATCACCTTCGACACCGGCGGCATCTCGATCAAGCCGGTGGCGGCGATGAAGCTGATGCGAAAGGACATGGCCGGGGCCGCCGCGGTGGTCGCCGCCACCCTGGGCGCGGCGGCGCTGGGGCTGCCGGTCCGGGTCACCACCCTGGTGCCGCTGGCGGAGAACGCGGTCAGCGGGTCGGCGTTCCGCCCCGGCGACGTCGTCACGCACTACGGCGGCGTCACCAGCGAGACCACCAACTCCGACGCCGAGGGCCGGCTGGTGCTCGCCGACGCGCTGGCGTACGCCGTCGCCGAGCTCAAGCCCGACCTGCTGCTCGACCTGGCCACCCTGACCGGTGCGAACGCGGTGGCGCTCGGCAAGCGCACCGGCGCCCTCTACTCCGACAACGACGAACTGGCCGCCGACCTGCTGGCGGCGATCGACGCGGCCGGCGAGGCAGCCTGGCGGATGCCGCTGCCGGCCGACTACGTCGAGCACCTCGGCAGCGAGGTGGCCGACCTGTACAGCGCCCCCAACCAGGGCGCCGGCTCGGTGCTGGCCGCGCTCTATCTGCGCGAGTTCACCGGCGATCTGCGGGGGCGCTGGCTGCACATCGACATGTCCGCGCCGTCCTGGGCCGACGGCGACGCCGTCGAGCTGACCCGGGGGGCCACCGGCTGGGGCGTCCGGGGCCTGCTGCGCTGGCTCGGCACCCTTGACTGACCGGTCCGGCGTCGCACCCGCCGGCCCGGCGTTCCCGACCGGCCCGTGAGGCTCAGCGGCCGGCGGGGGTGAGCGGGCGGTGGCCGCTCAGCACTTGACCGCGGCGAGCAGGCCGTGCCCGACGGGGAGCAGCGCCGGCGTCCAGTGCTCGGACTCCCGGATCGCCTTGATCGTCTCCCGGGTGGTCACTGTCTCCACGTCCCGGGCGGCCGGGTCGCCGATCCGGCCGCCGGCCAGGGTGCCGTGCAGCGCGAGCACACCACCGGGGCGCAGCAGCCGCAGCGCCGCGTCCACGCAGGAGCTGAAGCTGGTGGCCTCGGTGTCGACGAAGACCAGGTCGTACGCGCCGTCGGCGAGCCGGGGGAGGACGTCCAGCGCCCGGCCGGTGATGATCCGGGTACGCCCGGCGGGGAAGCCCGCCTCGGCGAAGATCCGGCGGGCGATCCGCTGATGCTCCACCTCCACGTCGATCGTGGTGAGGACGCCGTCCACGCGCATGCCGCGCAGCAGCCACAGCCCGCTGACCCCGGTGCCGGTGCCGATCTCCACCACCGCCCGGGCGCTGCCGGCGGCGGCGAGCAGCCGCAGGGCCGCCCCCGCACCCGGGGTCACCGCGTCGAGGCCCACCTCGTGGGCGAGGCTGCGGGCGGTCCGCAGCACGAGATCCTCGGTGACGTACGACTCGGCGAACTGCAACGTCTGGAGCATCGAGCTGCCGGAACTGGCGGCCGTAGCGATGGGACACCTCCGTCAGGGGCGGGTTGGCGCTATGAGCCTAGAGGCGGGGCCGGACGGATGCAGCCGCGAGTCCGGTCTCGGACGATCATGTGGACGTGCCGGACGGGGGTTGCCGGCCGACGATCACCGACGGCAACCGCTGACTGCACGCGCGGCGTTCGTGTAATCCTGGATGCGGTATCCCCCGTCGTCGGGATCGGCCTCCCGTGCCGGTCCGAAGCGGGGGAGCCGGGGACGACTGGGAGGTCTACGTGACCGACGGCTGGGACTGGCGCCAGCCCGGGGGAACTCCGACGCCGGCGGGCCCGCCGGGGGGCGGGGCGACGCCGGCGGGGTCCCCGAGGGCGTCCGGCGGCCCTCCGGGCGGCCCGACGAGTTCGCCCTGGTGGTCCGACGCGCTCACCGACCCGTGGCGGGACCCGTACGCCCCCGCGGCGGTGGTCGTGCCCGGCCCGGTCGGAGGCGCCGACGTCGAGCCGGAACGGGTCACCGACCCGGACGCGCCCGGCCGGCCGGCTCTGCGCCAGTTGCTGCTGATCCCGCTGATCACCGCGCTGCTCGCCGGCACCCTCGGTGGCGCCCTCGGGTACGTCTTCGCGGTGCGCGGCGGCGTGGCCGGCGGGACCGTGCTCGGCGCCGACGCCGCCGACCCGCCCGCGCTCGCCCAGCGCCGGCCGGAGTCGCTGGCCGGGGTCGCCGAGAAGATCCTGCCCAGCGTGGTGACGGTCCGGGTGGCCGGCCTGGGCGGCACCAGCGAGGGATCCGGCTTCATCGTCAGCACCGACGGACACGTGGTCACCAACGACCACGTCGTCGCCGGTGGCCCTGGCAAGGCGACGGTGGTCCTCAACGACGGCAGCACCGCCGCCGCCACCGTGGTCGGCCGGGACCCGGAGTCCGACATCGCGGTGCTCAAGGTGTCCCGTACCGGCCTGCGGCCGGTGCAGTTCGGCGACTCCGACGCACTCGCGGTCGGCGATCCGGTGCTGGCCGTCGGCTCGCCGCTGTCGCTGGCCAACACGGTGACCGCCGGCATCGTGAGCGCCGTGGACCGGACGATGCAGGCCGGCGAGCCCGGCGGCCCCACCCGCTACTACGCGGCCATCCAGACCGACGCCGCAGTCAACCACGGCAACTCCGGCGGCCCGCTGGTGGACGGGGCGGGGCGGGTGGTCGGGGTGAACTCGACGATCAAGTCGCTGGTGGCAGACGGCCAGGAGGCCGGCAACATCGGGCTCGCCTTCGCCATCCCGATCAACCAGGCGAAACGGGTCACCCAGGAGATCATCGGCACCGGCAAGGCCCGGCGCACGGTGATCGGCGCTCAGGTCGGCGGCGCCGGCGCGGCCGGCGGCGGCGCGGGCGGCGTACGGCTGGCGGCGGTGGAACCGGCCGGCCCGGCGGCCGGGGCCGGGCTGCGGGCGGGGGACGTCATCCTGCGGCTCGACGGCCGCCCGATGGCCGACTCCACCGACCTGATCGCTCTGGTGCGGAAGTTCGCCCCGGGGTCGGTGGTGACCGTGGAGTATCGACGTGGGTCGAACCGGCAGAACGCGTCGGTGACCCTCGCCGCGGACGCCAAGTGAGACCCGTTACCCCCTCCCGGTCGGGCGTCCGACGTGCGTAGTCTTGGCTGACGCCGACGAGGAGGCCCAGCCGTGTTCGACAACCTGAACTGGTGGGAGATCGGTGCGCTGCTGCTCCTGGCGCTGCTGATCTTCGGTGACCGGCTGCCCGTCGTGATCAACGACGGGCTGCGGATGGTCCGCAACCTGCGCGCCATGGCCCGCAACGCGACCGGCGACCTGAGCCGCGAGTTGGGCACCGACATCCAGCTCGAGGACCTGCACCCGAAGGCGTTCATCCGCAAGCACCTGCTCAGCGAGGAGGACGAGCAGGCGATCCGGAAGCCCCTCCAGGGCGTGTACGACAACCTGCGGGCGGACGTCACCGGCGTGCACGACGACCTCAAGGACGTGGCCGCCTCGGTGGACCTGCGGACGAAGACCCCTGGTGGTTCCGCCGCGACGGCCCCCGCCCCCCGCACGGCCAGCTACGACGACGCCACCTGACTGACCGGCCCGTTCCGGGCTGGGAGCCGAACGGGGGCGGCGTGCCCCGTACGGGAGCGCGCCGCCCCCGCTCGATACGAGGGGTGGCCGGGTCAGCGGCCGGCGGGCTTGAGGCCGAGCGGCTTGCCGAGCAGGGACTCCCGCCGCACCGCCAGCCGGTCGGCGACCCCGTTCAGGGCCTTCGCCGCCGGCGACTCCGGCTCGGCCAGCACGATCGGGTTACCGGCGTCGCCGGACTCCCGGACCCGGGTGTCCAGCGGAATCTGACCCAGCAGCGGCACCTGGGCGCCGATCGTCCGGGTCAGCGACTCGGCGACCGCCTCGCCGCCGCCGGAGCCGAAGACCTCCATCCGGGTGCCGTCGGGCAGCTCCAGCCAGGACATGTTCTCGATCACGCCGACCACCCGCTGGTGGGTCTGCACCGCGATCGCGCCGGCCCGCTCGGCCACCTCGGCGGCGGCGGCCTGCGGGGTGGTCACCACCAGGATCTCCGCGTTCGGCAGGAGCTGGGCCAGCGAGATGGCCACGTCGCCGGTGCCCGGGGGCAGGTCCAGCAGGAGCACGTCCAGCTCGCCCCAGTAGACGTCGGCCAGGAACTGCTGCAACGCCCGGTGCAGCATCGGGCCGCGCCACACCACGGCGTCGTTGCCGGGGGTGAACATGCCGATCGAGATGACCTTCACGCCGTGCGACTGCGGCGGCATGATCATGTCCTCGACGCGGGTGGGCCGGGCGTCCGTGCCGAGCATCCGGGGCACCGAGTGTCCGTAGATGTCGGCGTCCACCACGCCCACCGACAGGCCCCGGGCGGCCAGCGCGGCGGCCAGGTTGACCGTGACGCTGGACTTGCCCACGCCGCCCTTGCCGCTGGCCACCGCGTACACGCGGGTGCGGGAGCCGGGCTGGGCGAACGGGATCACCGGCTCCGCGGCGGCACCGCCGCCCCGCAGCTTCGCCTGGAGACCCTGGCGCTGCTCGGGGCTCATCACCCCGAACTCGATCTCCACCCCGGTCACCCCGGGCACCGCGCCCACGGCGGCGGTGATGTCGGTGCGCAGCTTGTCCTTCAGCGGGCAGCCGGCCACGGTGAGCAGCAGCTCGACCCGGACCACGCCGTCGTCGCCGACCTGGGCGGAGCGGACCATGCCGAGATCGGTGATGGGCCGGCGGATCTCCGGGTCGTCGACGGTGGCCAGGGCGGCCTGGATGGCGTCCTCGACGGTGCTGACGGGTGCTGACATGCCCGCAATGCTACGTCGGGGGCGATCCGTGCCGGCCGCCGCCGGGACCGGTGTGAGCGAATCGATGGCCCCGCCGGCCACCGCTCCGGGCCCGCCGGCCGGAGGGTGGCTCCGCCCGACTTCCCCAGGCCTGCTGGCTCCCGGCCGGAGCGCTCCCGATCCGGCCCGTCAGCGTTCCCGGGCCGGGCCCTCCGGGCGGCCGTACCGGGCGAAGTCGCCGTCCAGCTCGTCGATCGGCTCGTCGAGCGGCTCCCCGGCCCCACGCAACTCCCCGGCCCCAAGCGTTTCCCCGGCCTTGGGCGCCTCCCCGGCCTCCCGCTCATCGGGCCCACGAGCCTCTCCGGAACCACGAGGCTCCCCGCGATTACGTCGTTCTCCGCGGGCGCGGGGCTCCCCGGCCCCGTGGGGGGCCGGCTTGTCCTGCTGCCGGCGCTCCAGTCGTTGCCGGCGCTGGGTGGCCTCGTCCAGCTCCTCGGCCAACCGGGCCAGCTCCGAGCGGAGGAAGTCCCGGGTCGCCACCTCGCCCAGCGCGATCCGCAGCGCGGCGACCTCCCGGGCCAGGTACTCCGTGTCCGCCTTCTGCATCGTCGCCCGGCGCCGGTCCTCCTCCATCCCCACCCGGTCCCGGTCCGTCTGCCGGTTCTGCGCGAGCAGGATCAGCGGTGCCGCGTACGAGGCCTGGAGGGAGAGCACCAGAGTCAGGAAGGTGAAGGTGTACGGGTCGAAACGCAGGTCCACCGGGGCCAGCGTGTTCCAGACGAACCAGGCGGCGATCACCACCGTCATGTAGACGATGAAGTTGGCCGTGCCCATGCCCCGGGCGATCCCCTCGGACCAGCGGCCGAACGCCTCTGGGTCGAACCGGGGCAGCTTCGCCCTCCGGGGCTCGCGCGGCTGGTCCAGCCGCTCGGCCCGACGCTGCTCACTCATCCGCGCCGTCCAGCACCACGGGCGCGCTCGGGGCGGGCTCGGCACCCCGGTCCCGCCAGTCGCGCGGCAGCGAGTGGTCCAGCACGTCGTCGACCGTGACCGCGCCGACCAGCCGGTTGTTCCGGTCCACCACCGGCATGGCGACCAGGTCGTAGGTGGCCATCCGGCGGGTGATCTCCGGCAGCGGGGTGTTCGCGCGCAGCGGGTCGATGTCGTTGACCACCACCCCGCCGAGCAGGTCGGCCGGCGGCTCGCGGAGCAGCCGTTGGAAGTGCACCATGCCCAGGTAGCGGCCGGTCGGGGTGGTCATCGGCGCGCGGGTCACAAAGACCTGGGCGGCCACCGCCGGGGAGAGCTGCTCCTCCCGGATCCGGGCGAGGGCCTCGGCGACCGTGGCGTCCGGGGGCAGGATCACGGGCTCCGAGGTCATCACACTGCCGGCCGTGCCGGAGGTGTACTTCAGCAACTGGCGTACCGGGTCGGCCTCGTTCGGCTCCATCAGGTCGAGCAGCATGTCCTGCTCGGGCGGGGGTAGCTCGTTGAGCAGGTCGGCGGCGTCGTCCGGGTCCATCTCCTCCAGCACGTCCGCGGCCCGCTCCCGGTCCAGCGCGGCGAGGATCTCCACCTGGTCGCGCTCGGGCAGTTCGCTGAGCACATCGGCCAGCCGCTCGTCGTCCAGCGCCGCCGCCACCTCGTTCCGTCGGGCGTCGGGCAGGTCCTGGAGGGCGTTGGCCAGGTCGGCCGGTCGCATGTCCTCCAGTACGGCGAGCAGGTTCGCCGTGCCCCGGTTCTCACCGATGCCACTGAGGCCGCGTACCCGGTCCCAGTCGACCTGCTGGAGTTGGCCACGGCGGCTGAGCCGGCCGGTGTGTTCGCGGACGGCCACCCGGCTCAGCGACCACTCGCCGCCCCGGCTGCACTCCATCGCCACGTCGACCACCGCGCCCGGCTGGCCGCCCGGGTCGATCTGCACCCGCCGGTCCAGCAGTTCCTGGAGCACCAGCAGCTCGTTGGGGCGCTTCTCGAACCGGCGCAGGTTGAGGGTGCCCGTGCCGAGCACCACCGCGTCGGCGTCGATGGAGGTGATCCGGTTGATGGACAGGAAGATCCGCCGGCGCATCGGCATCTCCGCCACCAGACCCACGACCTCGGGCGGGCGCTGGGTCGGCCGGATCCGGGCGACCGCGTCCCGTACCCGTCCCACCTGGTCGCCGTTCGGGTCGAAGACGGCGACTCCGGCGAGTCGGGCGATGTAGACCCGGTTCGGCGTGCTCACGGGCACCAGCCTAAGCGCCTACTGTTTATCAACATGTCGACCTTGGCGTACGAGATCGTGGACGTCTTCACCGACCGCCCTTTCGCCGGTAACCCGCTGGCCGTGGTGTTCGGTGCCGAAGGGCTGGCCACCGAGCAGATGCAGGCGCTCGCGCTGGAGTTCAACCTGTCCGAGACGGTGTTCGTGCTGCCTCCCACGCGGGTCGGGGTCACCTACCGGGCGCGGATCTTCACCCCCACCGGCGAGCTGCCGTTCGCCGGGCACCCCAGCGTCGGCGCGGCGGTGACCGCGAGCCGGCGCGGGATGTTCGGGGTGGGGCAGGTCACCCAGGAGTGCGGGGCGGGGGTGCTGCCGATCGAGGTGACCGCGACCGGGGCGACGCTGACCGGTGGCATTCCCACCCTCGGCCCCGAGCTGGACCTGGAGCCGCTGCTGGAGATGACCGGCCTGAGCGCCGCCGACCACGCCGGCCCGGCCCCCCGGGTGGCCGGCTGCGGGCTGGAGTTCCCGTACCTGCCGGTGCGGCCGGACGCGGTGGCCCGCGCCCGGGTCAACACGGCGGCGGCGGAGCGGTACGGGATCGAGCATGTCAGCGTCTTCTCCTGGGAGGCCGACTCGCAAACCGCACACGCCCGGGTGTTCGTGCCCGGGCACGGCGTCTCGGAGGACCCGGCGACCGGGTCGGCCGCCCTCGGGCTCGGGGTGTGGCTGGTCGCCAGCGGCCTGCTGCCGGGCGACGGCCGTTCCTCCTACGCCGTCCGGCAGGGTGCCGAGATCAACCGTCCGTCCTTCCTGGCCTGCACGGTCACGGCGGCCCATGGCGCCGCGGTCGGTGCCACGGTGACCGGCGACGTGATGGCGGTGGCCCGCGGCGAGATCGCCGTCCCGCCCTTCGTCGGCTGAGCGGCGCGCAGTGCCCGCGGTCGACGCTCGGTGGGTGCGGTGCCGGCCCGGCGGGCCGGCAAGATGCGAACCGTGGTGGCGGTGCGGTCGCGCCGGCCCGAGGACATGCGGGAGGATGCCGGGGTGACGGACGAGGTGGACGAGCGGGTCGCGACGCCCCTGGTCGACGAGGCGGTGAAGAAGGCCGCCGTCGCCTGGGTGGGCGTCGCGGGAGAGCCTGCGCGGGCGCTGTGGTGCGTACCGTTCGAGGGGTCGCTCCTGGTGGTGAGCGGTCCCGGCGAGCAGGCGGCACCCGGCCTGGCCGAGGCAGCCGAGGCACAGGTCGTCCTGCGTGGCGACCACGGCGGGCGGATCGTCGCCTGGCCGGCCCGGGTGGCCCGGGTGACTCCCGACAGCGAGGAGTGGACGGCCCTGGCCCCGACGGTGGCCGCCAAGCGGCTGAACGCCCCCGGCCCCACGGCCGACCTGGTCCGGCGGTGGGCTGCCGAGGGCTGCGCCCTGGTCCGGCTGGTCCCGACCGGCGAGCCCACAGCCGGCGACCGGCTCCCGGACTCCTCGCTCGCTGAGCCGCCCCGACCGGCCCCGGTGGTCCGGGTCACTCGCAGGCCGTTCCGCCTGCACCGGGTCCGCCGCCGCTGAACCGCCCCCGCTTGCCGCAGCGGGGCACTGCCAGCAGGTCAGGGCGGCCGTATTACAGGTCAGGCCGGCACGGCGGCCGGGTCGACCAGGTCGATGACCTCGGTCAGCGAGCGGAGCACGGGCCCGGTCCAGTCCGGCTCGGCGTCGAACACCATGTGCTCGGCCAGGTCCGGGGCAGCCAGCCGCACCGCCGTCAGGCCCGCCTGCTCCGCGCCGGTGAGCTCCCGGCTGCCCCCGTCGCCGACGTACAGGCAGTCGGTTGGCGGCAGCCCCAACAGCCGGCACGCGGCCAGGTAGAGCGCCGGGTCGGGCTTGCAGCGACCGAGCTCCACCGAGAAGACCCGTACGTCGAGCAGCGGGTCGACGGCCAGCTGGGGCAGGAACGCCGGCAGCTCGTGGGTGCAGTCGCTGACCAGCCCGGTGCCCAGGCCGCGCCGGCGCAGCGCCTCCAGCACGGGCACCGCCTCGTCGCGCAGCCGGGTGTCGGCCCGGACCGCCCGGTGCCGGGACCGGACCGCCGCGCGCAGCGCGCTCTCCGGCGGGTCCACCCCGGCCTGGTCGCAGACCCAGCGCAGGGTCGCCCGGGCGTCGCCGAACCGCCCGCTGGCGCGCTCGTAGTAGCTGCGGTCGAGCACGGCGGCGAGCGCCTCGACCGGGCAACCGAGCAGTTCGGCGGTGGACCGGTGGGCCGTGCCGCGCTGCACGGAACGGGTGAGTGTGCCGAAGAAGTCGAACAGCACCGCGTGAAAGACGGGCATGGGGAGGTGCCTCCGGGCGTCGAGGGGGAGGGTCGCCGACGGAATTCCATGATCGTAACCGGACAATGACGTTCTGTGCTGTCCCGTGCCGTGTGAGGATCGCTTCCCGTGTCCGTACCCCCGCAGCCCCGCCCGCCGGTCGACGCGCCGACCGTCGGCGTCGTCGCCCTGGCCGTCGTCGCGGTCTCCTCGTCCGCGCCGCTGGTCGCCTTCGCGGCCGCGCCGGCCCTGGCGATCGCCTTCTGGCGGAACCTGCTCTCGGTCGGCGTGCTCGGCCCGTTCGCGCTGGCCCGGCGGCGGGCCGAGTTCCGGGCGCTGACCGTCGGCGTGGGCCGGCGCGAGGGCTGGTACTGCGTGTTCTCCGGGGTCGCGCTGGCCGCCCACTTCGCCACCTGGATGCCGAGCGTCCGACTCACCTCCGTGGCCGCGGCCACCGCCCTGGTCGCCACTCAACCGGTCTGGCAGGGGCTGATCGCCCGTGGCCAGGGGCACCGGCTGCCGGCGGCGGTCTGGGCCGGCATCGGGGTGTCGGTCGGCGGCGCGGCGCTCGCCTCGGGGGCCGACTTCGGCGTCTCCGGCCCGGCGTTCGCCGGCGACCTGCTCGCGCTGGTCGGCGGCATGTTCGCCGCGGTCTACACCGCCCTCGGGGAGCGGGCCCGCAGGGCGGTCAGCACCACCACGTACACCACCGTCTGCTACGGGGTGTGCGCGTTGTTCCTGCTGGCGGTCTGCCTGGTCGGCGGGGTGCGGCTGGGCGGCTGGGACGCGGGCACGTGGCTGGCGATCCTCGCCCTGGTGGGCGGCGCACAGCTCCTCGGCCACTCGATGTTCAACTACGCGCTGCGCCGGATCCCGGCGACCACGGTCAGCGTGCTGATCCTGCTGGAGGCCCCCGGGGCCGCCCTGATCGCCTGGGCCTGGCTCGGCCAGCTCCCCCGGGCCACCGCGCTGCCCGGGCTCGCGCTGCTGCTGGTGGGCGTGGTCGTGGTGGTGCTCGGTGGGGCGCGCGCCGGCCGCGGGGTCGTTCCCACCCCGCTGCCGGCCGACGCGACCCCGCTCGCCGAGCGTCCGCCGGCCTGACGCCACGTACTTTCCGCGGCGAGTGTCGCGGTTCCGCCCGCCCCGGGGCACCTTCTCGGCGACAGTGCGAGGGGAGAGGGGCGGTGGGATGGGCGAAGGCGGTGGGGAGGGGACGGTCGTCACCCCGGCGGCGGAGTTCCCGGCTCTGGGGCCGGAGGAGCTGGGATCGCTGCGGCGGATCGGGGACCGGTGGCAGGTGACCCGGCGGGACCGGCCGGGGCCGGCGGGTGAACTGCCGGTGGACCCGACCCTCGGGCGGTACCGCCGCCGGCCCGCCCCGAGCCGGTTCGGCCGGCTGGCGCCGATCGAGATGTTCCAGGTCGGGGAGCCCGACGAACTGGTCGCCACCGAGCCGGCGAACCTGCCCGGCTCCCACCTCGGTCGCGGCCTCGCCCGGCTCCGCCGGGGGGCGCTCGGGCCGCCGCTGGCCAGCTCCGCCGTGCTGTACGAGCGGATGCGCAAGCTGGTCGCCCTGCCGGTGCTCTCCTCCGACCTGCTCAGCTCGGTGGCGTACGGGCCGGAGGCGATGCTGACCGTGCTGGCGCTGGCCGGCAGCACCGCGCTCGGGCTGTCGCTGCCGCTGGCCGCGCTGCTGGTGGTACTGATGATCATGGTCGGAGTGTCCTACCGGCAGACCATCCCGGCCTATCCGCACGGCGCCGGCTCGTACATCGTCGCCGGTGACAACCTGGGGGCCGGGGCGGGGCTGGCCGCGGCCGCCGGGCTGATGGTCGACTACGTGCTGACCGTGTCGGTGTCGATGGCCGCCGGCATCCACGCCGTCACCTCGGCCCTGCCGGGGCTCACCGGGCTCACCGTTCCGCTCGGTGTGCTGATGATCGCGGTGCTGCTCGCCGGCAACCTCCGGGGCGTGCGTACCGCCGGGAACATCTTCGTGCTCCCCACGTACGCCTTCGTCGTCGCGCTGCTGGCGGTGCTCGGCGTCGGCTTCCTCCGGGCGGCCGGCCGGGGGTTCGCGGCGCTGCCGCCGCCGGACGTGCCGGTGGCCGAGGGGTTGGGCCTGCTGCTGGTGCTGCGGGCGTTCTCCTCCGGGGCGGTGTCGATGACGGGCATCGAGGCGGTGTCCAACGCGGTTCCGGCGTTCCGGCCGCCGGAGTGGCGCAATGCGCGCACCACCCTGAGCTGGATGGTCGCCATGCTGGTGGTCCTGTTCGCCGGCATCGTCGTGCTGATCCACCTGAACGGCCTGGCACCCAGGCCGGGGGAGACGCTGCTGTCCCAGCTCGCTCGGAGCAGCTTCCCCACCGGCCCCTGGTACGCCCTGGTGCAGGCGGCCACCGCGCTGATCCTGCTGCTGGCCGCGAACACCGCCTTCAACGACTTTCCCCGGCTGCTGTTCTTCATGGCCCGGGCCGGGCACGCCCCGCGCCGGTTCCTGCACATGGGCGACCGGCTGGCGTTCGGCAACGGCCTCGTGGCGCTCTCCGTGACGGCGGCGCTCGTCTTCCTCGCCTTCGGCGGGCACACCGAGGCGCTGATCCCGCTCTACGCGGTCGGGGTGTTCCTGGCGTTCACCCTCTCCCAGGCCGGGATGGTGGTGCACTGGCGGCGTCGGCGCGGGGCGCGCTGGCGTCGTCGGCTGGTGGTCAACGCGTTCGGCGCGACGCTGTCCGGGTTGGTCCTGCTGACCGCCGCGGTCGCCAAGTTCGCCGAGGGCGCCTGGGTGGTGGTCGTCGCCGTGCCGCTGCTGGTGCTGCTCTTCCACCGGGTACAGCGGCACTACCGGCGGCTGGACGGGGCACTGGCGCTGCGCCCGCCCGGAGGTTCCCCGGCGTCCTCCGGGCCGTCCCTGCCGGCCGAGGGGCAGGAGGTGCCACAACAGATCCAGCACCTGGTGGTGGTGCCGGTGGCCCGGCTCAATCGGGCCTCGCTGCGCGCCCTCGCGTACGCGGCGTCGCTCGGGCAGCCGACCCTGGCGGTGCACCTCGCCCCGAACGAGGAGGAGGCCGACCGGTTCCGTGGCCAGTGGGAGGCGTGGGGGGACCACCTGCGGCTGGAGACGATCGTGTCGCCGTACCGGGCGGTGATCGGCCCGCTGGCCCACTACCTGGAGGCGCTGCACGCCTCCAGGGCCGACCTGGTGCTCACCGTGATCGTGCCCGAGGTGGTGCTGCGCCACCCCTGGCACCGGCCGTTGCACAGTCAGGTGGAGCGGCGGCTGCGCCGGGCGTTGCGGGAGCTGGCCGGGGTGGTGGTGACCAGCGTCCCGGTGCACCTGCCCGGGTGAGGCGGGCGCGACCGGCGCCGCGTGGCTGGGTGGGCTACCCGGCGTCGACGCCGACCGCCTCCGCGCTGGCCGTCCAGAGGCGGGCGGCGAGCCGCGGGTCGGCGGCCTTGCGCAGCGGTCGGCGGGGCCGCCGGTCGGCGTAGTAGCCGCCGGACGTCAGCCTGGCCGGCTCCTGGTCGGCGAGCCAGACCAGCGTCTCGGCGCCCTGCTCCGGGCTGCGGAACGGCATGAGCCGCATGCCCAGGGCCACCAGCCGGCTGTCCGCGCCGAACCGGGTCCGCACCACCCCCGGGTGGAAGCAGTACGCGGGGATCTCCGGCCAGCGCCGGGCCGCCTCGGCGGTGAACAGGATGTTCGCCTGCTTGCTGGTGCCGTACGCGCGCATCGGCCGGTAGCCGCGCAGCGTGGCGTTGAGGTCGTCCGGATCGAGTACGCCGCTGCGGTGCGCCCCGGAGGCGGTGACCACCAGCCTGCCGACCCGATCCCGTAACAGGGTGCTGAGCAGGAACGGGGCGAGGTGGTTGGCCTGCATCGACAGCTCGAACCCGTCGATCGTGGTGACCGGGCGCAGCACGATCGCTCCGGCGTTGTTGGCCAGCACGTCGATCCGGTCGTACGCGGCACGCAGCCGTTCCGCCAGCCCTCGCACGTCGTCGAGGACCGCGAAGTCGGCCCGGAACAGTTCGGGCCGCTCGCCGCTGGCGTCCCGCACCCGGTCGCCGGCTGCCTGGAGGCGGGCCGGGTCCCGGCCGACCAGTGCCACCTGGTCGCCGCGGCGCGCCAGGTCCACGGCGGCGGCCAGCCCGATGCCGGAGCTGGCTCCGGTCACCACCACGATCCGACGCCCAGTGAGATCTTCCACAGGTCCATTCACCCCGGTCACGGCACGAGGTTACCGTGGCGTCACAAGCACCTTTGCGATCGTTAAGTCCGCCGGCGCGGCGGGCCCCGTCAGCCCGTCGGCCGGTCCGCCGACGCGGGAAGGAGCGCATCCATGGCCGCTGTCGGTCGTCCTCGCCGATCCTGCCTCGCCGTGCCCGGTTCCAGCGTCAAGATGCTCGGCAAGGCCCAGGGCCTCCCCGCCGACCAGGTCTTCCTGGACCTGGAGGACGCGGTGGCCCCGCTGGCCAAGCCGGACGCGCGCAAGAACATCGTGGCCGCGCTCAACGAGGGCGACTGGGCCGGCAAGACCCGGGTGGTCCGGGTCAACGACCTCACCACCCCGTGGACGTACCGGGACGTGATCGAGGTCGTCGAGGGTGCCGGCGCCAACCTGGACTGCGTGATGCTGCCGAAGGTGCAGAACGCCGCCCAGGTGCAGTGGCTGGACCTGACGCTCACCCAGATCGAGAAGACCCTCGGCCTCCAGGTCGGCCGGATCGGCATCGAGGCGCAGATCGAGAACGCCGCCGGCCTGGTCAACGTCGACGCCATCGCCGCCGCTTCGCCCCGGGTGGAGACCATCATCTTCGGGCCGGCCGACTTCATGGCCTCGATCAACATGAGGTCCCTGGTGGTGGGCGCGCTCATCCCCGAGTACCCGGGCGACCCGTACCACTACATCCTGATGCGCATCCTGATGGCCGCCCGGATGCACGACAAGCAGGCCATCGACGGCCCGTTCCTGCAGATCCGGGACGTCGACGCGTTCCGCGAGGTGGCCGGGCGGTCGGCCGCGCTGGGCTTCGACGGCAAGTGGGTGCTGCACCCCGGGCAGATCGACGCCGCGAACGAGGTCTACTCGCCGGCCCAGGCCGACTACGACCACGCGGAGCTGATCCTCGACGCGTACGAGCACTACACCTCGGAGGCGGGCGGCCGGCTCGGCGCGGTGATGCTCGGCGACGAGATGATCGACGAGGCGTCCCGCAAGATGGCCCTGGTGATCGCGGCCAAGGGGCGCGCGGCTGGGCTGACCCGCACCTCCAGCTTCACGCCCCCAGCGGGGTGAGCCGGTGCCGCCCCGGCGCGCGGGGCGGCACCGTAGCGCCGGCCCAGCGTCAGTAGCTGCTGCTGCTCGTGCTGCCCGCGTAGATCGCGATGCCGATCATCACGATGTAGAAGATGATCCCCAGCACTATCAGGCCGGTGAGGATCCAGCCGACGATGATGGCCGCCTTCGCCATCCCCTCCCCGCCCTCGCCGGTCTGCCGGATCTGCTTCTGGGCGACGTGACCCATGATCGCGCCGACCGGCGCGGTGATGCAGGACGCGATGCCGACCAGGGCGAGCACCAGTGCCGCGATGGCCAGGCCGTTGGTCCTCGGCGGCTGCGGGTACCCGTACCCGGGGTAGCCGGCCGGCGGGTAGCCGGGGGGTGCGTAGCCGGGCACGGCGTACGGGTCGGCGGCGGCAGGCGCGGGCTGCCCCGACTTCATTCCCGCGTACGGGTCGACAGGCGCGTACGGGTCCGCGCCCGTCGGCTGACCGCTGACCGGCAGGGTGGGGTCGACGGGCGGGGTGGACGGCTGGGACCAGGGGTCGGTGCCGGACGGCGGCGGATATGTCATCGGTTCTCTCCGTCTGTCGAGGGTGCGCGGTCAGGGTAGCCAGGCCCGCCCAGAATGGGCGTCCCCGTTACCGGGTGCCGCGTTGCCCGGCGGGGGCGTAGCGGGCAGGATCTCGGCATGGCAGCAGACGCGCGGTCCGCGGACCGTTCCGGTAGCCGACCGCGGCGGGACGCGAGCCGGCCGGGCCTGGCCCGGCGCGGCCGGGCCACCGCCGCGACAGCCCCGGCCGACCAGGACGCCCCGGCACCGCTGGCCGACCCCGTCACCATGCGGCTCGACGGCAGGGTCGCCCTGGTCACCGGGGCCGGCAGCCCCGACGGCATCGGGTACGCCACGGCCCGTCGGCTGGCCGACCTGGGCGCCCGGGTGGCCATCGTGTCCACCACCCGGCGTATTCACGAACGGGCCGGCGAGCTGGGGGTAACCGGGTTCGTCGCCGACCTCACCGACGAGTCGGAGGTCGGGGCGCTCGCCGACGCGGTCGCCGAGCAACTCGGCGACGTGGAGGTGCTGGTCAACAACGCCGGCCTGGCCAGCCGGGCCAGCCCCGAGGTGCTGCGCCCGGTGGCCCAGCTCAGCTACGCGGAGTGGCACGGCGAGATCGAGCGGAACCTGACCACCGCGTTCCTGTGCAGCCGCGCGTTCATCGGCGGGATGGCCGAGCGCGGCTGGGGGCGGATCGTCAATTTGGCGGCCACCGCAGGCCCGGTCAACGCCCTGCCCACCGAGGCGGCGTACGCCGCCGCGAAGGCGGGCGTGGTCGGTCTGACCCGGGCGCTGGCGATGGAGATGATCGCCGACGGGGTGACGGTGAACTCGGTGGCCCCGGGGACCATCCACACGGCCGCCTCCACGGTGGCGGAGATCCGGCAGGGGCTCGGCACCCCGGTGGGCCGTCCCGGCACCCCGGACGAGGTGGCCGCCGCGATCGCGTTCCTCTGCTCGCCCGCCGCGTCGTACATCACCGGGCAGATGCTGGTGGTGGACGGCGGGAACAGCGTGCGGGAGGCTCAGTTCCGCTGACCCGCTCCGGGCTGTGGCCGGGCGTCAGTTGTAGGAGCTGCCGCCGCCGGAGCTGCCCCAGATCGTCAGCGCCATCCAACCGCAGCAGGCCAGCAGGCCGACCGCGGTGAAGAGGTAGCCGAGGACCAGGCCCCAGGTGGCGAGCTGGTCGCCCTCCTCGCCGGTGCGCCGGAGCTGCCGCTTGGCCACGTGCCCGAACACGATGGCGGCAGGCGGGAAGACGAACGCGAAGACCAACGACAGCACGGCGAGGATGTTCGTCGCCCGGCCGGACGGCGGCTGGCCGGGGTACTGCCCTGGCTGGCCGTACGGTCCTGGCTGGCCGTACTGCCCGTAACCCGGGGTGGGTGGGCCGTACTGGCCCGGTCGCCCGTACTGCTCGTATCCCGGGGGCGGGCCCGACTGGCCGGGCTCGCCGGGCGGTGGCTCGTACGGCGACGGCGGCTGGTCCGGATCCGGCGGTGGATAACTCATTCGGCCCCTCCCGCGCACCCTTGGTGACCTGCCCTGTTGCGGACGCTACCCGCAGCGGTGAACCTTTTCACAGCGGTTGTGTGGACAGGTTGCCTTGGCCTCGCCGGCCGGGAGGCCGATACTGACCGAGCGTTCAGTTACCCATGAGTAATGCGCCGATCCCCGGAGGCTGAGATGGCCCGACTCGCCCAGACGCCCGGCCTGACCGACGTGCAGCGGTCGATCCTGGAAACCGTCCGGGAGTTCGCCGACAAGGAGATCATCCCGCACGCGCAGCGGCTGGAGCACGCCGACGAGTACCCCACCGACATCCTCGACGGGATGCGCGAGATGGGGCTGTTCGGCCTGACCATCGCCGAGGAGCACGGCGGGCTCGGCGAGTCCCTGCTGACCTACGCCCTGGTGGTCGAGGAGCTGTCCCGGGGCTGGATGTCGATCTCCGGCATCGTCAACACCCACTTCATCGTGGCGTACCTGATCTCCCAGCACGGCTCGGCCGAGCAGCAGGCCCGGCTGCTGCCGCGAATGGCGACCGGCGAGGTGCGCGGCGCGTTCTCCATGTCCGAGCCCGAGTGCGGCTCCGACGTCTCGGCGATCAAGTCGAGGGCGGTCCGCGACGGCGACAACTACGTTTTGAACGGCCAGAAGATGTGGCTGACCAACGGGGCGTACTCCTCGGTGGTGGCGACCCTGGTCAGGACCGACACCGGCGCCGACTCGGTGTACGGCAACATGAGCACCTTCCTGCTGGAGAAGGAGCCCGGCTTCGGCGAGACCGCGCCCGGCCTGACCATTCCCGGCAAGATCGACAAGATGGGCTACAAGGGGGTCGAGACCACCGAGATGGTCCTCGACGGCGTCACCGTCCCCGCCGCCACCGTGCTCGGCGGACCGGACAAGGTCGGCCGCGGCTTCTACCAGATGATGGACGGCATCGAGGTCGGCCGGGTCAACGTCGCCGCCCGTGCCTGCGGCATCTCCGTCCGCGCCTTCGAGCTGGCCGTCGCGTACGCCCAGCAGCGGAAGACCTTCGGCCAGCCGCTGGCGAAGCACCAGGCGATCGCCTTCAAGCTCGCCGAGATGGGCACGAAGATCGAGGCCGCGCACGCCCTGATGGTCAACGCCGCCCGGCTCAAGGACGCCGGCCAGCGCAACGACGTCGAGGCCGGGATGGCCAAGCTGCTCGCCTCCGAGTACTGCGCCGAGGTGGTCCAGGAGGCGTTCCGCATCCACGGCGGCTACGGCTACTCCAAGGAGTACGAGATCGAGCGGCTGATGCGGGAGGCCCCGTTCCTGCTCATCGGCGAGGGCACCTCGGAGATCCAGAAGACGATCATCTCGCGTGGCCTGCTCAAGGAGTACAAGCTCTGACCGGCCCGGTCGGGGCGACGCCTGATCAGGGCAGGCGGGTCAGGCCTGCGGCGGCGCGCTCGACGATGAGGCAGCGGTCCTCGACATAGTCGATTCCGGCCTCCTCGGCGATCCGCCGCGCCTCCGGCGAGACGATCCCCAACTGCAACCAGACCGCGGGCGCGCCGATCGCCACCGCCTCACGGACCACCCCGACCGCGTCCCGGGCCGGGCGGAACACGTCGACCAGGTCGACCGGGTGCGGGATGTCGGCCAGCGACGCGTACGCCCGCTCGCCGAACAGCTCGTCGACGGTCGGGTTGACCGGGATGATCCGCCAGCCGTGCCGTTGCATCTGCGCCGGCACCCGGTGCGCGGCCTTGCTCGGGTCGCGGGACGCGCCCACGACGGCGATCACGGCGGAATCGGCGAGGATCTGCTGAGCGGTACGCACCCGCCGACTCTATCCCCGCCGCTCGCCCTCGTCCGCGAGCGCGCTACGCAGCCGGGCGTGCTCCTGCGGCGGGTCGGACGGGTCGCGCCGGGCAGCGCCGGCGGCAGGGGTGGAGCCGCCGGCGCTGCCCGCTCGGAACCGCCCTCGTCCGGGGGAGCGGAGAGGTCGTTCCAGCGCATGGCCATCATTCGAACACGTGTACGAAAGAAGCGCAAGTGACCTACCGGACACCGGAACCCCGGCGGTCACCCGGCCGGGGGAGGATGGAGTCATGGAGACGTCGACCTTCGTCTACGACGGCGACTGCGCGTTCTGCACGAAGTGCGCCCAGTTCATCGAGCACCGCATCCCCACCGGGGCGCGGGTGCTGCCCTGGCAGTTCGCCGACCTCGACGCGCTGGGCCTGACGGAGGCCGAGTGCGAGGAGGCCGTGCAGTGGGTCGGCGCGGACGGCTCCCGGGCCGCCGGCCCGGACGCGATCGCCAGGCTGCTCGGCGACAGCGGTCCGCTCTGGCGGGTGGCCGGGGCCGGCCTGCGGTTCCCGCCGGTCCTCGCGGCGGCCCGGCCGGTGTACCGCTGGGTGGCCCGCAACCGGCACCGGCTGCCGGGCGGTACCGCCGCGTGCTCGCTGCCCCAGGAGGCGCGGGAGCGGCTCTACGGCCCGGCCGGCCGACCCACCACGGACGCCTGACCCGGCGCGGCCGCGGCCGGGGCGGTCGGGACCGCCTGCGCCGGCTCCGACCCGCCGGTCCCGCGCGGGCCGGATCGGCGAAGCCCGCCGAGCCGACGGGCCCAGAGCACCGGGCGCACCCGCTCCAGCGGTAGGAAGCCGGCCATCGCCACCAGGTGCGGCGCGAACGAGATGGTGATCGTCGCCATGGTGACCAGGTGGAACGAGTAGAAGAAGCCGATCATGGCCTGCCGCCAGCGTTCGGAGAGCAGGAAGACCACCGGGCTGAGCAGCTCGAAGGCGAGGATGCCGAACTGCGCCACGAGCAGCAGGTACGGCACCCCGGCGATCAGGTCGGCCAGGTCGGTGCCGCGCCGGATGATCGCCCGCGCCAGCACCGAGCCGGTGGCCCAGTCGAGCCCGCCGAACCGGAACTTGGCGAACGCGGCCAGAAAGTACGTGCAGATCACCGCGATCTGGGTGACCCGCAGCGCCCAGCCGCCGGCCTCGGTGCGCGTCGGGTCGCCGTGCCGGGCCCGCCCGGCGGCGGGGAGCACGGCGAGCGCGACGAGCAGGCCGAACCGGTCGTGGTCGACCTTGCCGTAGCTCATCGCGATGATCATCCACTCCAGGTAGAGCGCGAAGACCGACCAGCCGAGCAGGCGGTGGGCGCGCCCGGTCGCGGCGAGCGCGGCGAGGAGCAGCAGGACCCAGAAGATCGTGGCGACCAGCGCCGGGGTGGGGGTGGGCAGCGGGAGCGCCCGCCCGACGAGCAGTGGCTGGTACAGCTCGCCGGGCACGCTGGCCCGGGTGCGCACCCAGGGGGTGAAGAACACCAGGTCGGCGGCCACGAAGAGATAGATCAGGGTGCGGAAGGCGGCCACCCGGCCGCGCGGGACCGCCTCGGTCAGCCAGCCGATCACCGTTCCGCCTGCCAGCTGACCACCGTCTCGTCGGCCCAGCGGCCGGTCGGCCGGCCGTCCTCGATGCCGTACCAGCGGATCACGATGCGCACCTCGACGAGCCCGGCGGCGCCGGGGTGACGCTCGGCGTACGCGTCGGCGACCTGGCGCAGCCGGTCCGGCTCGGCGACGTACCGGCTCTGCTGGCCCTCGATCTCGGCGCGGCGGATGCCGGTGGCGTCCTGGCCCAGGTCGACCACCGCGCCGGTGCGGTCCACGCCCTCGACGCGGGTGTCCGGGGCGGGGGCGTCGGGCGGGTCCGAGGTGGAGTACATCCGGAACGGGCCGAACGGGAAGTGGTCGTCGCTGCCCCAGGCCGTGCCGGCGAGCAGCACGGCGAGGCCGAGCGCGGTCGCGCCCAGCCGGACCGCCCGGCCACGCCGGGTCAACGTCTCCATCGGTTCAGGACCATACGGGATGGATCGGCTGGCAGGGGTCCCTCCGTCGGCCGGTCGGCACCGGCCGTACCGGTACTTTCCGCCCGCCCGGCGACGGCCCTACCCGGGACGCGACGACGGCCGGGCCCAGGGCCCGGCCGTCGCGATGGTCGGTTCAGTGGTTGTGCTCGGCCAGCTTCTTGCGGACGTCGTCCATGTCGAGGCCCTGAACCTGCTCGATGAGGTTCTCCAGGGCGGACTCGGGCAGGGCGCCGGGCTGGGAGAAGACGATCACGCCGTCCCGGATCGCCATGATCGTCGGGATGGAGCGGATGTCGAACTTGGCGCCCAGTTCCTGCTGCGCCTCGGTGTCGACCTTGCCGAAGACGATGTCCGAGTGTTTCTCCGAGGAGCGCTCGTAGACCGGGGCGAACCGCTTGCACGGGCCGCACCACTCGGCCCAGAAGTCGACGAGGACGATGCCGTCACTGCCCGCCACCTCGTCGAAGTTCCCCGTGGTCAGCTCAACGGTTGCCATTTGCACTCTCCGATCACCGCGGAATCAACTACGCCTCCTGGAACCAGGACGGGTGCCCACGAATTCCCGGCCGGCCGGTGCCGAAACCCGCAGGCCGGGTGGGGAGGGGGCCCAGGGCATCGACCCGCATCTGTCGCCTCCGGCTTGCGGCGTGCACATGCACGACGCATTTGCGTGACGAGCCGTGATGGGAGCGTTTCCATGACCGTCCGGCCAGGCGGTGGCGCTGCGTCGGTGATCTGATGCCTGACTAGCGCCGATCCGACCTGCGGAGATCGCTCCGGAACCGGTTGGCAGTCACGCAGAGTATTGTTACGAAAAGATAAATGTGACGTCGGTCTCTGTTCGTTCGGCACCTCCGTACGGCAGAATCTGTCGCATCAGAGCGTGGGCGGCGGGTGCCGGGGAGGGCCCCGCCGCTCATTGCGTCTCCCCCCAAGTGCCGCCGCCGGTGTGACATTTCCTCGGCCGGTCGGCCTCGGCCCTCGCCTTAACACTCGATAAGGCATGCTGGCCCGAACTCCGTCGCCGCCGTGAAGGGGAAGTCGATGCAGTTCGGCCGCTACTACGAGGAGTTCGAGGTCGGCGCGGTCTACCGGCACTGGCCGGGCAAGACCGTCACCGAGTACGACGACCACCTCTTCTGCCTGCTCACCATGAACCACCACCCCCTGCACCTGGACGCCCACTACGCCCAGTCGGCGAGCCAGTTCCAGCGCAACGTGGTGGTCGGCAACTACATCTACTCCCTGCTGCTCGGCATGTCCGTCCCCGACGTCAGCGGCAAGGCCATCGCCAACCTCGAGGTCGAGTCGCTGCGGCACGTGGCCCCGACCTTCCACGGCGACACCATCTACGGCGAGACCACCGTGCTGGACAAGCGCGAGTCCGGCTCGAAGCCCGACCGGGGGGTCGTCTCCGTGGAGACCCGCGGTTACAAGCAGGACGGCACCATGGTCTGCGTCTTCCGCCGCCGGGTGATGGTCCCCAAGCGGGAGTACGCGGCCAACGCCGTCGCAGAGGGCGTCGACCCGGAGCGGCCGAGTTTCCCCGAGCCGCGCTGACCCTCCCGTCCGGCATCGGGCCCCTCCCGCCGTCTTCCGCGGGTTGGGGCCCTTTCCCTGGTCGGAGGCTTATGCTGGCGCCGGAGGTCCCCATGAGCCACTCCGTCGCCGGAGAGCCGCCCTCTGCCGGCCGCCGCGCCGCACCGCTGACCACCGCCGTCTACTCCGCCGCCGAGTGGGACCTGCTGACCGGGCTGCCCGGCCGCGTGCTCGTCGCCGCCGCCACGCCCGCCCCCGGACGCCCGGCGCGGGGCGTCGTCGCCGGGCTCGCCGGCCTGGACGCCGTGGCGGCGGGCCGTGCCTCCGACAGCGACCTGGTCCGTGCCGTGGTGGCCGTCATCTACGCCCGGCACGACGGGGCACCCGCCCCGGCCGGCCGGCTCACCGACCTCGTCGATCTGCTGGCCGCCTGCCGGGCCTCGGTGCGGGTGCTGCGCCGCCGGGCCGACCCCGCCGACTCGGCCGCGTACCGGCAGTGGGTGCAGTCGGTGGCGGCCCGGGTCTGCCGGGTCACCGTCGGCGGGGTCCCGGCCCCGGCGGACGTGCCCACCGCTCCGGCCGACCGGCGCTTCCTGGACCGGCTCTGCGGTGCGCTCGACTTGGGCTGATCAGGCCGCTGTCCCCGCCGGCCCCGCGGGCACCCCACGGCCGGCGGGCGGCGGGCGGACCGTACCCTCTTCAGACCGTGACGGGTGACCAGCTCGAAGTCGGCGTGGGGCCGTGGCCCGGCGACCGGCCGGACGACCCCCGGTACGACCCGGAGTTGCTGGCCGAGGGCGACCGGCGCAACGTGGTGGACCGGTACCGGTACTGGCGGCGGGAGGCCGTGGTCGCCGACCTCGACCGGCGCCGGCACGACTTCCACGTGGCCGTCGAGAACTGGCAGCACGACTTCAACATCGGCACGGTGGTGCGCAACGCCAACGCCTTCCTCGCCGCCGAGGTGCACATCGTCGGGCGGCGGCGGTGGAACCGGCGGGGTGCCATGGTGACCGACCGGTATCAGCACGTCCGGCACCACGAGACGATCGACGAGTTCGTCGCCTGGGCGGTGGGGCGGGACCTGCCGGTGGTCGGCATCGACAACCTGCCCGGCTCCCGACCGCTGGAGACGACCACCCTGCCACGCCGCTGCGTGCTGCTCTTCGGCCAGGAGGGCCCGGGACTTTCCGAGACCGCCCGGGTGGCCTGTGACCAGCTCTTCTCGATCGCCCAGTACGGCTCGACCCGATCGATCAACGCCGGGGTGGCCAGCGGGATCGCGATGCACGCGTGGATCCGGGCCCACGCCGGCCCGCCGCCCGACTGAGCCGGTGTCCACACCGGTCCGCCGTCCGGATCCGGGGTGGGCGCCGGCCCGGTGACCCAGCGCCGCGGTCGGGCACGGTCGGTGGAATCCCGCCCCGACGCGCCGGGGAAACGGCCGCTCGACTTGACTGCCCCGCCGTCCGGGGCGACGGTGGAAACGTGAGTGTCACGGTGAGTTGTCCGAGGTGTGGTGGATCCGTGCGGGAGCCGGACCTCATGCACACCGAATGGCGGTGCCTGCGCTGTGGCCCGGTGCCGCCGTTGCACGTGCCCGAGCACATCGGCGCGGAGATCATGGCAAGCGTGGTGGACCGGGTCGCCGCCGCCGCGCCCGGGGCGGAGCCGGCCACGCCGGTGTGGTGCCCCTGGCCACTGCCGCCCGGCTGGACCCTGACGGGCGTGGCGTACGCCGGCGACGAGCGGACGGGGGTGCGGGCCACCGCGGTCGCCTGCGCCGGGCCCGAGCCGCTCGGCGGCGGCCCCGCCGATCTGGTCTTCGTGGCCGAGGAGCCGGGAGTGGGCCTGGGCACCCGGCTCGCCGGGCTGGCGGGCCCCGATCCGGGTCCGCAACTCGCCGAGGCGTTGAACGAACCCGGCCCCGGGCATCCGGAGCACATCGGACAGGCCAGGATCCGGGTGGCCGGCCATCCGACTCCACTGTGGCTCGTGAATTCCCCGACAGATCGAAGCGCGTACGCCGGCGAGGCTCGGGGAATGTGGCTTCATGCGATAGCCTGGCCGGCGAGTGCGGGGCATCTGCTCGCCGAGGACGTGGAGTTGCGCGACCTCACGGAGTGGACGCCGTCCGAGCTCGTGTACGGCGCACCGTCCCCGTACCTGCACGGGAAGGCCTGACAGTCTCCCGTTCTGTCGGGGAACGGACGCAAAGATTCACTGTACGACACCTTACTGATACTCTGGGTGCCGCTGCGGTAAATGGACCCGGCGCCAGCGCGAGAGGATGGCCCGCCATGGTCAAGAAGGTCCTCACCTGGGCCGGTATCGCATTCTTGATCTTCTTTGTCGCCTACCGGCCGAACTCAGCCGCAGACGTCTTCAAGTCGATCGGTGGCGGCATCATGGACATCGCCCAAGGCTTCGGCGACTTCTTCACCAGCCTCATCGCCTAGCCGCCGATGGGAAGCCCCTCCGGCCCCCCCTTCGATCCCGACGACCCCGACCGGGGGCACCGGGAGCGAGACACGGAGCCGATTCCCCGGGTCCGACCCGACGACGTGCCGGGTTCCCGCTCTGGGCCCTCGGACGGCCCCCCGTTCTCGGACGACGTCGGCTACGGCGACGGCCCGTACGCGGGCGAGGGGCGCTCCGGGCGTGCCTGGGTCCGCGACCCCGAGGCCGGCTACCAGGCACCGCAGATCTCCGAGGAGGAGCTGGCCGGCCTGCGGGTCGACGCCTCCGGCATGCCGCTGGGGCCCCGGCGGGTCCTCCCGCTGGAGGACGAGCCCAGCTCGCTCGTCGCCCGCTACCTCTTCCCCACGGAGCGGTACCGGGGCGAGTGGAAGCGGCACTGGATCCACCTCACCACGCCGATCCTGGTGGGCATCGCCGCGACCTTCGTCCTCGGCTACCTCTCCGGCTTCCTCGCCGGGCAGGACGTCGGCGCGCTGACCACCATCGCGGTGCTGCTCTGGTTCGCCGTGATGGGCTGGGTCGCCTGGCGGGTCGCCGACTGGTGGTACGACCGCTTCATCCTGACCAACAAGCGGGTGATGGTCGTCAACGGCATCATCACCCGCAAGGTCGCGATGATGCCCCTGGCCCGGGTCACCGACATGAAGTACGAGCAGAGCCCGACCGGCCGCGCGCTCAACTACGGCACCTTCGTGCTGGAGTCCGCCGGCCAGGACCAGGCGCTCCGCGAGATCAAGAACCTGCCCAACCCCAACGAGCTCTACCTGCGCGTCGTCGAGGAGATGTACGAGCCGCAGGCAGTCGAGGCGCGGTTGGGCAAGGAGGCGGACGAGGCCAAGGCCGACGACGGCGCCTGAGAACTCCGTCCGAACATCGGATAACAAGGCACCAATCGCCGTCGACCGACGCGCCCCGGCGTGGCAGCCTGCCAGCAGGGCACGGGGGCGCGGGAGGTGGGCGTGGCCGGTAGGGACCCGCTGGAGGAGGATTTCCGTGAGTTCGTCGAGGCCCGTTCCGGTGCCCTGCTGCGCACCGCGTACCTGCTCGCCGGGGACTGGGCCACGGCCGAGGACCTGCTCCAGACGGCCCTGACCAAGACGTACCTGGCCTGCCGGCGGCTCGGCGGGATCGACGCGATCGAGCCGTACGCCCGCCGAGTCATGGTCAACACCTCGACGAGCTGGTGGCGGCGACGCTGGCACGGGGAACGGCCGACGGAGGTGCTGCCCGAGCGGGCCGGGACCGACGAGATCGAGCAGCAGCTCGACCGGGACGTGCTCTGGCGGCACCTCAGGGCGCTGCCCAGCCGGCAACGGGCGGTGCTGGTGCTGCGCTTCTACGAGGACATGTCGGAGGCGCAGACCGCCGCGCTGCTGGAGATCTCCCCGGGAACGGTGAAGAGCCAGACGTCCCGGGCGTTGGCCACCCTGCGCCGCCGGCTGGGAGAGCAGGCGGCCCTCGACCTGCCCGGATCGACGCGGTCCGCCGGCCGGGAGCCGCCGCGTCGCCCGTCCGGGGCCGCGGCGTCGGACGCCCCCGTCCCGGCCCGCGCCGGCCCGCCCGACGCGTCCCGGACGCCACCGCGCCGGCCCGCGCCGGCCGAGGAGCCGTCCCGCGTGCCCGCAGCCGTCTCGTCCCGCGTGCCGGCCGATGCCCGACGTGCCGCCGGCGCCCCACGCCGCAGCGGCCGCCCGAAGGACTCGGCGCCGGTGGCCGCCCCAGCCCCGCCGGTCGCCGACGTCGTCGCGGCCGACGCCGTCGGGGCGTCCACCCGGGCCGTCGGCGCGGAGAGGCGGTGAGCGGCGTGCCGATCCCCGCTGACAACCGGACGAGGGGCCCCGGGCGTCCATTGGATGTGCCGAGAGACGAGCTGGAGCGCGCGGTCCGGGAGACCCTGTCCCGGCAGGCCGCCGCGCTCCGTCCCCTCGCCGTGGACCCGGCGGGCCTGGCCATCCGGCGCGCCAACCGCACCCGTCGCCGCCGCACCCTGACCGGCATCGCCCTCGCCGGGACGGCCACCGTGCTGGTCAGTGCCGGCCTGGTGCAGTTCGGTGCGCAGGCGGGCCACCCGACCACCCCGACCGTGGTGCTCGGCGACCCGCGTGAAGCCACCGCCGGCCCGACCCCGCACCTGGTGGCGAGCCCGTCGGCCGGGGCCGCCCGCCCGATTCCCGGCCCGGGCGGCTCCGCCGTCGACCTGATCGTCGGCACGACCCTGCGCACCACCCGGGCCGAGAGCATCCCGCTCGGGCTGGGTGCGGTCGACCGGGCCCAACGCATCCCCGACCGGGGCGGCTGGCTGGTGGTGAGCGGTCCGACCGCGGCGGGCCGGACCCTGCTCTCCGTGCGGCCGGACGGCAGCAGCCAGGCGCTCCTCGCGGGCGCGGGGGCCGTCGCCGTCGCCACCACCGGCCGGCAGGTGGCCTGGCGGGACGGCGACCGGATCACCCTCGCCGGAATCGTCGGCGAACGACTCGTCGCGGTCACCAGCACGCCTGCTCCCGGGCCGGCCGTCCCGGTCGGCTTCGTCGGCGACGCCGTCCTCGTGCGCCTCGACCCCGCCCGCCCCGGGTACGCGGTGTGGCGACCGGCCGTGGGCGGGATCTCCGCCGGGACCGGGGACGACGTCCTCGCCGTCCACGGGAGACTGCCGGACGGCCGGGCGGTCGGCGTGGTCACCACCGGTACGCCCGGCCGGCCCTGCCTGGCGCTGCTCGACCCCGCCCGGAACCTCGCCGTGACCCGTACCGCCTGCGGTCCGGTCCTCGACGCCGACGGGTTCGGCGCGGTCTCCGCCGACGGCCGCTGGCTGCTGGCCAACGGCCGTACCGGCGCGTCGAAGGCCACCGGGGCGCTCCTGATCGACCTGGCCACCCTCGACGGGACGCCGGTGGCCCGCCGAGCCGGTCCGGCGCTGGCCGGCGCGGCGGCCTGGACCCCGACCCGGACCGCCGGGTACGTCGACGGGCGCGGCTGGCTCGTGCAGGTGCGCACCGACCGGGTGCTCGCCGGGGAGCAGGCCGACGCCGCCCCCGTGTCCGGCGTCGACGCGGGCGGCCGGCCGCTGGTGGTCACCGACGTGACCCCCAGACCTCCCGCCCCGGCCGGGGCCGTGCCCGCGGCGGGTAGCGTCGGGCGATGACCCCGCACCCCGGACCGGCAGCCCGCATCGACCTGCACACCCACTCGACGGCCAGCGACGGCACCCTCACCCCGGCCGAACTGGTCCGGGCCGCGGCCGACGCCGGACTGGACGTGCTGGCGATCACCGACCACGACACCACCGCCGGCTGGGCGCCCGCCGTGGCGGCGCTGCCTCCCGGGCTGACCCTGATCCGTGGCGCGGAGATCTCCTGCCGCTGGTACGGAACCGAGCCGGCGGTGGCGCTGCACCTGCTCGCGTACCTCTTCGACCCGGACCACCCGGAGCTGGTCGCGGAGCTGGCCCGGATGCGGGCCGGCCGTGAGGTGCGCGGGGAGCGGATCGTCGAACTGCTGCGCGCCGACGGCGTCGAGGTGAGCTGGCCGGAGATCCTGGCCGGGGCGGCCGGCGGGACGGTGGGCCGGCCGCACATCGCCCAGGCGCTGATCCGGGCCGGGCTGGTGACCACCACCGTCGAGGCGTTCGGGTCGGCCTGGCTGGGGGAGCGCTACCGGTTGCCCAAGGAGGACCTCGACGTGTTCCGGGCGGTCCGGCTGGTCCGGGCGGCCGGCGGCGTGCCGGTCCTCGCCCACCCGAGGGCCAGCCGGCGGGGGCCGATCGTGCCGGACGGGCTGATCGTCGAGCTGGCGGCGGCCGGTCTCGCCGGCCTGGAGGCCGACCACGAGGACCACTCGCCCGCCGAGCGGGCGCACGTGCGGGCGCTCGCCGCCGAGCTGGGCCTGTTCGTCACCGGCTCGTCCGACTTCCACGGCACGCACAAGACCGTCCGGCTCGGCGCGTTCACCACGGCCGTCGAGGTGTACGAGCGGATCCTGGCCGAGGCCGGCGGGGTGACGCCTGTCGCTTCGACCTGATCCGCCTTCACCCGCGCGGCTACCGTGTCCGGGTGGATCCCAAGCTCTTCGGCGAGGTCTTCGTGACCCTGCTGGTCATCGTCGACCCGCCGGGCATGATGCCGATCTTCCTCGCGCTCACCGGGCCGTTGTCGGCCCGGGACCGGCACCGGGCGGCGTGGCAGGCCGTGGCGCTGGCGCTCGGGGTGATCGTGGTCTTCGCCGTGGCCGGCCAGACCCTGCTCGCCTACCTGCACGTGGACCTGCCGGCGCTCCAGGCGGCCGGCGGGCTGCTGCTGGTCCTGGTCGCCCTGGAACTGCTCACGGGCAAGGCTGACGACCCCACCCAGCAGTCCACCTCGAACATCGCCCTGGTGCCGCTGGGCACCCCGCTGCTGGCCGGGCCGGGCGCGATCGTGGCGACCATGCTCTTCGTCCAGCAGGCCGACGGGGCCACCGACTACGGTGCCATCGCGGCGGCCATCGTCGCGGTGATGCTCACGGTCTGGCTCGTGCTGCGCTTCTCCGGCGGGATCGTCAAGATCCTGCGGCCCGGCGGGATCGAGGTGCTCACCCGGATCGCCGGCCTGCTGCTCGCCGCCATCGCGGTGCAGCTCATCGCGGACGCCGTCGCCGCCTTCGTCACCCAGTACGTGAACATGGCCTGACCCGACCCGCCCCCGGCCGCCCGCCGTCTGCCCCGACCCGCCGACCGGGTCGGACGGGCCGTCGTACCGGGGTGGCAGGATCGGTGGGGTGCGACGAGCCTCCTCACCCGGACGATCCACCTCCGGTCGGGCCCCCCGGGCCCGCGCCGGCCAGCCCGAGCAGCTCGGCTTCGACGGCATGCCGGAGCGGCTGTTCGTCTGCACGCCCAGCAAGCTCGGCGCGTACGCGGACTGCCCCCGCCGCTACCGCTACTCGTACGTGGACCGGCCGGCGCCGCCGAAGGGCCCGCCCTGGGCGCACAACTCGCTCGGCGCGAGCGTGCACACCGCCCTGAAGAACTGGTACGCGCTGCCCGCCGACCGCCGGCGGCCGGAGGCGCTGGTCACGCTGCTGAAGGGCACCTGGGTCCGCGACGGTTACCGCGACGACGAGCAGGAGCGGGAGGCGTACCGGCGGGCGCTGGGCTGGCTGGAGTCCTACGTCGACACCCTGGACCCGGAGACCGAGCCGGTCGGCGTCGAGCGGGTGGTGGCGGTGAAGACGGCGGTGCTCGCGTTCAACGGCCGCACCGACCGGATCGACTCCCGACCCGGCCCCGACGGCCCGGAGCTGGTGATCGTGGACTACAAGACCGGCCGCACCGGGACGGACGCCGACGACGCGCGCGGCTCCCAGGCGCTGGCCCTCTACGCGTACGCCGCCGAGCGGGTGTTCCGCCGGCCGTGCCACCGGGTGGAGCTGCACCATCTGCCCACGGGAACCATCGCGGCGCACGAGCACACCGCCGAGTCGCTGACCCGGCAGCTCACCCGCGCCGAGGAGACCGCGCGGGACATCATGGCCGCCGAGCGGGCGGTCGCCGACGGAGCCGACCCCGACGAGGCGTTCCCCACCACGCCCGGGCCGCGCTGCGGCTGGTGCGACTACCGCCGCACCTGCCCCACCGGCTCGCAGACACCGGGCAAGGAGCCCTGGGCGGCGCTGGAGCGCACTGTCTGACCGACGCCGCGCCGCCTGACCGGCACCGCGCCGCCGCCGCCGGGGCGGGCCAGGACCCGCGGGGATCAGACGGCGACGCCGGCCGCCCGCGCCTTCGCGGCCTGCTGCAACGGGCCCTCCCGCCAGCGGCGCGGCAGGGCCGCCAGGGCGAGCCGCAGGGCGCGCACGCTGAGGTCGGCCGACAGCTCGGTGGTCGGCAGCCCCAGCCCGCCGTACATCCGGCGGGCCCAGGGCGGCAGCAGCGCGAAGGCGGTGCCGGCGACGCCGAGGTACGCGAACCGGGCCGGCCCGAGGCTCAGCCCGACCCGGGCCGGGAGGTTGAGCTTCCACGGGATCGGCGGAGCGGTGAGGAAGACGGCCGTCTCCGCCGCCTCCCGGGTGATCCGCAGGTCCGGCCGGACCCGCCGGTAGTACTCCGCCACCTCCCCGGCGGTGCCGGGCACGTCCGCCGGGTCCAGCCCGACCAGGGCCGCCACCCGGCGCTGCTCGCCGTAGTAGCCGTCCACCTCGGCGTCGGTCAGCCGCAGCCCGGCGCGGCGGGCGGTGCTGAGGAACGACTCCACCTCGGCCACGTGCACCCAGCGCAGCAGCTCCGGGTCGTCGACGCGGAACTCCTCCCCGGTGGCCGGGTCGGTGGCGCGCAGCCGGGCGTGCAGCCGGCGTACCCGTGCCCCGGCGGCCTCGGCCTCGGCGGTGGTGCCGTAGATGGTGGTCGCCACGTACGTGGCGGTGCGGACCAGCCGCCCCCACGAGTCGGCGCGGTAGTCGCTGTTCTGCGCCACCCCGGCCATGGCCCGGGGATGCAGCGCCTGGAGGTAGAGCGAACGCAGGCCGGCGACGATCAGGATCGGCTCCTCGTGCACTTTCCACGTGACCGATCCCGGACCGAACAGGCCGAGGTCATCGGAGTCCACCCGACCAAGGGTGCCACGCCCCGAGCCCGGCCGACGGTGGTGGTGTCAGTCAGTCGTCGGCGGAACGGCGGGACTGGCAGACCGGGCAGAGCCCCCAGAAGGTGACTTCCGCCTCGTCCACCTCGAAGCCGTACGCGGTGTTCGGGTCGAGGCACGGGGCCGCGCCGACCGCGCAGTCGATGTCGGCGATCTCGCCGCAACCCCGGCAGACCACGTGGTGGTGGTTGTCCCCGGCCCGCGCCTCGTAGCGGGCGGGGCTGCCGGCCGGCTCGATCCGGCGGGACAGCCCGGCCCGGGACAGCGCGCCGAGGACGTCGTAGACGGCCTGGGTGGAGACGGAGTCGAGGCGTTCCCGCACCCGGCGGGTGATCTCGTCGACCTCCAGGTGGCCCCCGGCGGCGAGGACGTCCAGCACGGCGAGGCGCGGCCGGGTGACCCGCAGGCCCCTCGACCGAAGCAGCTCCTCACCACCGGACATGAGGTCAATGACAACACGGCCCCCACCAGGCGACAAGCGAGCTCCTCGGCCGGGTGGCCAGGGCCACAGCCCGCCGTCGCCCGGAACCCGGGTTGAACCGGGCAATCGACGCGCGCGTGTACCCGATCGTCGGCACTGCCGTGGCGTCGGATCGTCGTACGCTGGCTGCCGCGGACCGCGTCCACTGGAGGTGCCGGGTGTTCAGGGAGATCAACGGGCTGCCAGGCCACGTTCTGGTGATCCACGCCGCCGTGGCGTTCGTTCCGCTGCTGGCCGTGCTGGCTGCCGCGTACGGGTTGCTGCCGAGGTGGCGCCCCCGGCTCGGCTGGGCGGTGGCCGCCCTCGCGGTGGTCACCCCGATCGTCACCTGGGTGGCGACGGAGTCGGGCGAGGCGCTGGAGGATGCGCTGCGGGAGAAGGGCTACCCGCCGCAGATCCTCGACCAGGTCCACGAGCACGCGGAGTACGGCGGGACGCTGCTCTGGTTCACCGTCGGCCTCGCCGTGGCGGCCCTCCTCCTGCTGCTGGTGACCCGCAACGACGACCGGGTCTCCCGGCTGCCCTCCTGGGCGCCCCTGCTGCTGACCGTCGTGGTGGTCGTGCTCGGGGTGGCCTCGCTGGTCTACGTCTACCTGACCGGTGACACCGGCGCCCAGGCGGTCTGGGGCGGCATCCTCTGACCGTCCGTGCGGCGAGGGCCCGGTCAGAAGATCGCCCGGGAGCAGAACAGGCAGACCAGGGCGACCAGCACCACCGCTGCGGCCCCGCCGACGCTCCAGGTGACCCACTGGGCGCGCTGTTCCTCCACGTCCAACCCGGCCGTGTCCTGCGGCGGCAGGTGCCGGGGTGGTGCCGCCCGCAGGTGCACCGGGGGCCGCCAGCCGGGCGGCGGGGGCGTGGTGGGCGGCGGCCCGCCGTACCCGGCCGCCGGGCCGGGACTGTCTGCGCCGGCCGGCCGTTCCTGGCCGGGGGCCGCGCCGGCGCTGCCGGGAGCGTCCGGCGGGCGGCGCCAGTAGTCGTCCTCGGGGCGGTCACCGCTGGGCGTCGTCACGCCGTCCGACGCTACCAACCCCGGGACCGCGTGGCCGACCGGACGCGGGCCGGAACCGGTACTCTTGCCGCTCGTGAGCATCGACCCGGGGACGCAGGCGCGCGGCGACGACGACCGCGCCGTCGAGCTGAGCGACGACTTCGTGGTGCTGCCCGAGCAGACGGCCGACGACACCGACCGGGGTTGGGGCGAGCGGTCCGGCGGCAACGACGACTGGCTGCTCGCCGAACGCCCGCCGCACTGGGCCTGAGCCCCGCCGCCCGTCGTCCCGGCCTGTCCGGGCGTCCGGGCCCGCCGCCCGTCGCGCCACTGCGGCGCTCGGCCGTGCCGTCCTGCTCCGCTCGGCCGTCAGCCGCGGACCACGATGGCGAACCGGCTGCCCTCCGGCAGTCCGACGGCGCGCTGCGCCTGCTCCGGGCGCAGCGCCAGGTAGAGCGCCGAGGAGCCGTCCGCCGCGCCGGCCCCGACCACGTCGAGCACCAGCGCGCGGGACGCCAACAGGTCGGCCTCGGCGGCCCGGCCGTCGGCCGGCACGGCGAGCAGGTCGACCCGGGCGCCGGGGCGGACCACGGCGAGCGCGGCGGGTTCGGCCAGCCGGACCGGGACGCCGACCGCCCCGTCGGGCAGCGGCAGCGCGGACGGCGGGCCGCCGGTGGACGGCACCGGGCCCGGGCCGGGGGAGTTGGAGCCGCCCGGCGGTGGCGGGCAGCCGGCCGGGGTCTGCAGGACCGCCGCGGCGAGCCCGAGGAGGACGGCGACGAGGGCGGCACGCAGCAGCGCGGACCGTCCTGGAAGCCGGGGCCGGCGCACCGGCCGCAGTGTTCCCGTGCCCGCCCCGGTGATCGCCATCCGGTCCTCCCGCCTTCCCCGGGCGCCGTGGTGGCACCGGGGCACCCCGTTTCGCCCGGCGCCGTGACGGCACCGGGAGCAGCAGGCTAGGACGGGAAGGGCCGGCCCCGCCCGGGTCGGGGCGGGGCCTGTGGACAACCGGGCCGCCTGTGGACAACCCCCACGCGGCGCGGCGATCTGCTAGGGAACCGGGTCAGGAGGAGCTGGAACCGCTGGCCGCCGGGGCCTTCGGCGTGCCGCCCGAGGACGCCGACCCGGACGAGCCGCCCGAGGACGACGACCCGGACGAGGTCGACGAGCCCGAGGACTCGCTGGTCGAGCCGCCGGACGTGCTCGACGACGACCCGGAGTCGCCGGACGACGAGTCGGTCTTGGCCGGCTTCTCGGAGCCGCTCTTGGCCGGGTCGGCCCCGGAGCGGGAGTCGGTGCGGTAGAAGCCCGAGCCCTTGAAGACGATGCCGACCGAGTTGAAGACCTTGCGCAGCCGCCCCGCACACGCCGGGCACTCGGTCAGCGGCTCGTCAGAGAAGGACTGCACCGCCTCGAGCTGGTGACCGCACGCGGTGCAGGCGTACTGGTACGTGGGCACGTTCTCCTCCGGATGATCTGGCACGGCCGGTTGGCACTCGGCTCATTCGAGTGCCAATGGTGCGTCATCGGACCCGGGTTCGTCCAGCGGAAGTGCCGGGGCCGGCCCGGGGCCGCCTGTCAGCGTACGCAGCCCCGTCCCGGGGCCGATCACCGCGCGGACCGGCCGGTCGTGCGGCTCGACCGGGAGGTGTTCGCGCAGCTCACCGTCGTGCAGCAGGGCCACCGTCAGGGTCCTGTCACCGGCCCGGGCCAGCGCCCGGTCGTACGAGCCGCCCCCGCGGCCCAGCCGTCGCCCGCGCCGGTCCACCGCCAGGGCCGGCACCACCATGAGCTGGGCGGCGGCGACCGCCGACCGGCCGAGCCGCGGGCCGGTCGGCTCCCGCAGTCCCCGCCCGGCCGCGACCAGGCAGCCGGGGCCGGTGTACGCCGCCCAGTCCAGGTCGAGGTCGTCGCACAGCACCGGCAGCAGCAGTTCGGCCCCGGGCGACAGCGCCGCGCGCAACGCCTCCGGCAGCTCCGGCCCGCCCGGCTCGGAGCCGACCGGGACGTACGCGGTCATCAGGGTCGGGCGCAGCCGGCGGACCACCTCGACCAGCGCAGCCCGGACGCGCGCCGCCGCCTCGGCCCGGGCCGCTGCGGGCAGCGCGCGGCGGCGGGCGAGCAGTTCAACCCGGGCACTCCGCTTCGCCGCACGGGTCACTTCCGCGTCATCAGAAAAATCAGGCACGCAACACTCCTGACGCAACGTTTCCCACCCGGTCGCACTGTGTCAGCATCGCTAGCATCGGGCGCGGAACTTCCGGGGGGAAGCGTTGACGCTACGCGGGCGGTTGACGGCAGCCTTCCTCGCGGTGGTGCTCGGCCCGGTCCTGCTCGGCGCGCTCCTCGTCGGCTCGACCATGGCGGCCGTCGACCGCAGCCGCTCGGCCGAACGGCTCGGGCTGGCGGCGGCGAGCGTGCGTACCTCGGTCGACGCCCTCTGCCAGCAGTTGCGGGCGGCGGCCGACGCGGTCGCCCTCGTCGCCGACCAGGCCGGGCGGCCCGGCGCGGCCGGGCAGGTGGTGAGCCGGGGCCTGGCCGCGGCCGTGCTGGTCACCGACGTGGCCGGCGGCGTCCTCTACGCCACCCCCGGCGCCCTGGCCGGGCCATGGCGGGATTGCTCCGCCGACAACCCCGCCGGTGGGCCGGTCCGCGCGCTCACCGCGCGGGTCGGGCTGCGCGACCGGGCCGGCGCCGACCTGGGCGCGGTCGCCGCGGCCCAGCCGGTCGACCCGGGCTTCGTGGCCCGGCTGGCGGCGGTCACCGGCGTCGCGGTCACCCTCCTCGACGACGCCGGCGGCGTCGCCCACACCACCGAGGACCCAGGGGTACGCGACGCGGTCCTCACCGCCGCGCGGAAGGTCACCGGGGACCGGGTCATTGAGACCGTGGACGGCCGGTACGTCCGCCGGGTGGGCCCGTCGCCGGGGCAGCCGCTGCCGCTGGTGCTCTCCGTGCCCAGCGAGCAGCCCCCCGGCCTGTACGCGGCGCTGGTCGGCGCGGTGGTGCTGGCCGGGCTGCTGGCGGTGGCGGTGGCCTGGCGGCTGGCCCGGGTCACCACCCGGCCGCTGGTCGAGCTGGCCGGCGGGGTGGACCGGGTGGCCCGTGGCGATTTGGGCGCCCGGGTGCCGGTGCGCAGCCGCGACGAGATCGGCCGGCTCGCCGCCGCGTTCAACCGGATGACCCGGGAGACCGACTCCTACGTGCAGGCGCTCACCAGCAGCCGGGACCAGTTACGCGGGCATCTCGCGGTGCTCGGCGACACCCTGGCCAGCACCCACGACCTGCAACGCATCCTGCGGGTGATCCTGCACAGCGCCATCGCCGCGACCGGGGCCCGGGCCGGGGCGGTGCTGCTGGTCGACGGCGGGGTGCTGGTGGGGCGGTGCGCCGAAGGGCTGGACGGGCGCTGGCCCGCCGCCGGGGCGCTGCCGGACGCCGCCGACCCGGCGCGGCCCGCCGGCGTGGACCCGGCGGCGCTGCGGGTGCCGGTGGGGCGCGGGGTGGTCGGCTCGGTGGCGGCCACCGGCGAGCCGTGCCGGGGCCGCGTCGATCCGGCGGCCGAACCGACCGGGGAGCCGCGCTGCGAGACGTACGTCGCGGTGCCCTTCGCCACCCCCGGCGGTCTCGCCGAACGGGCCGGCGCGGAGCCTGCGACGGCGCTCGGCGTGCTGGTCCTCTACGACCGGCTCGGCGGGGACGAGTTCGACGACGACGACCTGGTCACCCTGCGCACCTTCGCCGGGCACGCGGCCGTGGCGGTGGACAACGTCCGGGTGCACGAGGAGGCCCAGCGGCTGTCGCTGACCGACCCGCTCACCGGGCTGTGGAACTACCGCTACCTGCGTGAGTCGATCCGCCGGGAGGTGGAGCGGGCCAGCCGGTTCGGCCGGATGCTCAGCGTCCTCGCGCTCGACCTGGACCGCTTCAAGACGGTCAACGACACCTGGGGGCACGCCGCCGGGGACGCGGTGCTCGCCGAGTTCGCCCGTCGGCTCCGGGGCGAGATCCGCGAGGTGGACCTGGCCTTCCGCCAGGGCGGGGAGGAGTTCGTGCTGCTGCTGCCGGAGACCGACGCGCGGGGCGCGACCATCGTGGCCGAACGGCTCGGCGCGGCCGTCCGGGACACCCCCGTCGCGTTGGACGGGCCAGGCGGGGTGACCATCGAAGTGACCGTCTCCGTCGGCATCGCCGTGTACCCGGACCACGCCACCACCGGCCAGCAGGTCCTCGACGCCGCCGACGCCGCCCTGTACGCGGCCAAGGCGGCCGGCCGGGACGTCTGGCGGCTGGCCGAGGCGCTGCCCTGGCCCCCGGTGGAGGAGATCGCCGTGCCGGCCGCCGCGGTCAGCCCCTCCGACGGGCTGCCCCGGGCGGGCGCGGCGATCGACGGGCGGGAGTCCCCGGCCCGCGTCGCGGCGGCGGTCGGCCCGGCCGACCCGGAGGCCGGGCGGCCCGACGTGCCGGTGGCGCGGTCCGGGCCGGGCGGCGCGTCTTCCGGTCCTCACCCGTCGCGGCACGCCCGTGGCCGATAGTCTCGCGACATGTCGGAGCACTCAGCGAACCCCTCACCGGCCGCCGCAACCGGTCGTTCCCGCGCCGTCAAGGCCGTCATCCCCGCTGCCGGCCTGGCCACCCGGTTCCTGCCGGCGACCAAGGCGGTGCCCAAGGAACTGCTGCCGGTGGTCGATCGGCCGGTGCTCCAGTACATCGTCGAGGAGGCCACCCAGGCCGGCATCGGCGACGTGCTGCTGATCACCGGGCGCGGCAAGACATCGATGGTGGACCACTTCGACCGTCGGCCGGACCTGGAGGCCCGGCTGGAGGCCAAGGGCGACACCGAGCGGCTGGCCGCCGTGCGCGGGCCCAGCGAACTGGCCGAGATCTACACCTGCCGCCAGCCCGAGCAGCTCGGCCTCGGCCACGCCGTCGGGTACGCCGAGTCGCACGTCGGGGACCAGCCCTTCGCGGTGCTGCTCGGCGACGAGTTCGTCAAGCCGTCCGAGCCGCTGCTACCGGCGATGCTGGAGCTTCAGGCCCGCACCGGTGGCGTCGTGCTGGCCTTCTTCGAGGTCGACCCGGCCGAGACGAAGCGGTACGGCATCGCCTCCGTCGAGCCGGCCGAGCCGGAGCTGACCGACGTCGGTGAGGTCGTGAAGGTCACCGGCATGGTCGAGAAGCCGAAGCCGGAGGACGCCCCGAGCAACCTCGCCGTCCTCGGCCGGTACGTGCTGCCGGGGCGGATCTTCGACGCGATCCGGCGGACGAAGCCGGGCAGCGGCGGGGAGATCCAGCTCACCGACGCGATGGAGCTGCTGCGCACCGAGGGCGTGCCGGTGCACGCGATCGTCTACCGGGGCACCCGCTACGACACCGGCATGCCGCTGGGGTACCTCCAGACCGTGGTGCAGATCGCCGCCGAGCGGGAGGACCTCGGCGCCGAGTTCCGTGCGTGGCTCGGCGAGTTCGTCGCCGCAGGCGCGTCGGGCGGTCCTAATACATGACCGCGACGGCCGACGCCGAGGCGGCCGCGAACGAGTTGACGCCGCTCGCCGACTACCTGGGCAGCGTGCTGCGCAGGTTACGCGCGCTGCCTCCGCTCGACCTCGACCTCACCCAGGCGTACGGCAACGTCCTCGCCGAGGACGTCGTCGCGCCGCACTCCTTCCCGGCCTTCGACCAGGCGGCCGTGGACGGGTACGCGGCACGCTGGGAGGACCTCTCCGGCACGGGCCGGGCCGGGGGGTACCACCCCGGCCCGCCCGGTTCCCGCACCGTGCGGCTGAACGTGGTCGGCGACCTCGGCGCGGCGAGCTGGCGTCCGGTCCGGCTCACCCCGGGCTCCTGCTTCTCCGTCGCTGCCGGGGCGCCGCTGCCGATCACCGCCGACGTGGTGGTGCCGGTGGAGTGGACCGACCAGGGCATGGCCGCCGTGGAGATCTTCCGCACCCCCAAACGGGGGTACGGGGTACGCCGCGCCGGTGAGGAGCTGCCCGCCGGTACGCTGCTCGCCCGCGCCGGCACGTACGTCTCCCCGGCCCTGGTCGCGGTGTTCGCCGCCACCGGCATCGGGCACGTGGTGGTCCGGCCCTGCCCCCGGGTGGTGGTCGTGGCCACCGGCGACGAGCTGGTCGACGTGGGCCGGGGCAGCCAGCCCGGCCAGGTGGTGGACGCCAACTCCCACGCGCTGACCGCCGCCGCGGCCGAGGTCGGGGCGCTGGCGTACCGGGTGGGTATCTGCGACGACGACCCGGAGGGGCTGCGCGGGCTGCTGGAGGACCAGACCCTGCGCGCCGACCTGATCATCACCACCGGCGGCACCGGTACCGGGCCGGGCGACATGGTGCGCCGGATCCTGTCCCGCCGGGAGGGGGGCCGGGCCGGGCCGGTCACCTTCACCGAGGTGGCCCTCTATCCCGGCACTGCCCTCGGGTTCGGTACGGTCGGCGCTGAGGAGGTGCCGGTGGTCTGTCTTCCCGGTGAGCCCGGCGCGGCGCTGATCGGCTTCGAGGTGTTGGCCCGCCCCGCCATCAACCTGCTGGCCGGGGCCGAGCCGGTGTTCCGGCCGAGCGTCCGCGCGCATCTGCTGGAGACCATCACCTCGCCCGGCGGGCTGCGCGAGTTCCGGCCGGCGCACGTGGCCGAGCGGCGCGGCGGCGGATACACCGTCCAGCCGTTGTCGGGCGGCCCGTTCACCCTTTCCGGGCTGGCCGAGGCGAACGGGCTGATGGTGCTCGGCGAGCGGGTCACCGCCGCCGCCGCCGGCTCCACCGTGGACGTCCTCCTGCTGGACCGGCGCCGGTGAGTGCGAGGAGTGAGCTTGCGAGCCCCGCAGTCGCGACCGGAAGGCGGGCTCGGTGAGCGCGAGGAGTGAGCTTGCGAGCCCCGCAGTCGCGAGCGGAAGGCAGGCTCAGTGAGCCTGTTGCGGGCCGGGCGGTCGCCGGGCTGGCCGGTGGTGCTCGTGGACGGTCCGGTGCTGCTGCGGCCGTACCGGCGCTCGGACGCGGCGGCCTGGTCGGAGGTGCGCCGGGCCAACCGGGCCTGGCTGACCCCCTGGGAGTCCGCGCTGCCCGGGAGCTGGGACGAGCTGAACTCGCCGGCCGCGTTCCGCTGGGTGCACCGGGACCAGCGCCGTTCGGCGCGCACCGGCGAGGGGATGCCGTTCGCGGTCTGCCTGCGCGAGCAGGAGCGGGAGCGGCTGGTCGGGCACCTCAACATCGGCAGCATGGTCCGGCGGGCGTTCTGCTCCGCGTACGCCGGGTACTGGGTGGACTCGCGGGTCGCCGGGCAGGGGGTCATCCCCACCGCCCTGGCGCTCGCGGTGGACCACGCCTTCGGCCCCGGTGGGCTGCACCGGATCGAGGTGAACATCCGGCCGGAGAACAAGCCGTCCCGCCGGGTGGTGGAGAAGCTGGGCTTCCGTGAGGAGTCGTACCACGTGCGTTACATGCACATCGACGGCGCCTGGCGTGACCACATCGGATACGCCATGACCAGCGAAGAAGTGGCCGCCGAGGGCGGCCTGCTGGCCCGCTGGCACCGGCTGCGCGCGACCGCCGGGTGAAGCGGCCCACCTGTGCCTGATCGGCGCGGCGCACAATCAAGACGGTCGGCGGCCCGTAACCTCAAGTAACTGCAAGCTATGGCAAGCGTTGCCCGCCCGCAGGATCGACCGACAGGAAGGCGATTTGTCGAAGATCCTGCGGCCGTACGGCGGTTGTCCCGAATTCGGTGACGGGAGGGGTGAGGGTGCCGACCTCGGTGCTCCTCGCCGTCCTCGCCGCCGCCGGTCTGCTCGCCCTCGCGCCGGCCCTGGTTCGTCGGTACGACGCCACCGAGCGGCTGGTGGCGGAGCGGGCGCAGTCGACGGCGCGGGTGCTCCAGCGCCGCCGGCGGGGCCGCACTGTGCCCGGCCGGCGACCGGTCAACCCCTCCCGAGCCCTTGTCGTCACCCTGAGTGAAGATACGAACACGGGCGGTCTGTCCACCCCGGTCTCCGCACCGCCCGCCGCCGGCCGCCGACGACGTCGGTTGAGCGCCGTCCCGCCGGCGGCGAAGTCCCGTCGACGGGCCGTGCCCCGCCGCCGCCAGCACACCCCGGCGATCTACCGCCGCCGCCGGGTGCTGGCCGCTCTGCTGCTGCTCAACTTCGTCGAGCTGATCGGCGTGGCCGTGGTCGGCCCCGGGTTCTGGATCAGCTTCTCGGTCACCGCGACGCTGCTGGTGACGTACGTCGTGCACCTGCGCAAGCTGGCGCTGGTCGAGCGCCGGCGGCGGCGGGCCCAGGCCCGGGAGGCGGCGTGGCTCGCCGCGCGCCATGCCGAGGTGCGCCGCGAGCAGGCCCGCCGCGCGGCGGCCCGCCGGGAGGCGCAGCGCCGCCTGGCGGCCCAGCGCGAGGCGGTACGCCGCACGGCGATGGGCCTGGACCGCCCGGCAGACCTGCCGCCCGCGGCCAGCGGCGGCTCGGTGTCGTACCGGCGGACGGGCGGCCTGCGGGGCCGTCCGTACCAGTCGGGCCGCACCTCCCACACGGCCTGACCCCCGCTCGGCCTGCCCCCCCGTTCGCGGGCGCTGGGGCGATCTTGGAAGATTTCGGCCCCTCCGGGGGCCGTTTCTTACCAAGATCCGCCGAGCGGGTGGGGTGATTCGCTCGGCGGACGGGTGTGCTGTTAGTCTTGCTGCCGGCCCGCCCGGTGAAAGCCGGGTGGGACCGAAGCCGGTTCGCCGGCGGAGGGGCTGTGGCGCAGTCCGGTAGCGCACCTCGTTCGCATCGAGGGGGTCAGGGGTTCGAATCCCCTCAGCTCCACCCGGTTAAAAGGCCGTTTCCCATGGGGGAGACGGCCTTTTTCGATGTGACCCGGGTGGGTCTACCTGCTCTTCTGTGTCCGCCCGGGAAGAAGGCGAGCAACGGCCGTACGGATCTTTGCAGCGCAAGGTGGTTGCTACCTAGTCTGTGCGCCATGGGCTGGAACACCTCTGCCGTCTTCGTCGCCGGCCAGGCCGGGCGGGTGGTCGTCAGAGCGGAATGAGGCCGGATCGGGCGGCGTGTCGCGACGAGTGTGGCCCGCATCGGCCCCAGCGCACCTGCCGGCTGGGTCGATCTTCCGGCTCGGCTGTCCCGCCACTAGGATCGACATCCTTCTACCTCGTAGCCCAATCCGGAGGGAACTCCTCAATGACGGGTCTATTCGCCCGCGTCCTCACGTCGGCCTGCCTGGCACTCGCGACCGCCGGTGCCTCGGTGCTCGCGGTCGCGGGCACCACCGCTGTCGTGGCCACGCCGGCCCAGGCCGCCGGCCCCCGGCCCAACTTCCAGATGCCGGTTCCCTGCGGCGAGACATGGAGGATGGCCACCTACTACGGCCACGAAGACTACGACATCGACCTGACCTTCACCGGCGGGGCCAGCAACGGCCGGCCGATCCTCGCCTCCTACAGCGGCACCGTCACGTTCGCCGGCTGGGGCAACAGCGGCGGCTGGTACGTGATCATCGACCACGGCGGCGGTTGGCGGACGTTCTACCTGCACATGATCGAGACGCCGATGGTCCGCGCCGGGCAGGGGGTGTCGACCGGCCAGCAGCTCGGCCGGGTCGGCAGCACCGGCAACTCCACCGGCCCGCACCTGCACTATGAGCAGGTGCGCGACGGGGTCAAGACCGAGTCGTACTTCAACGGCGTGGCCTCCGGCATCACCTCCGACGGCAGCCCGAACACCGGTCCGCTGTACATCTCCGGCCCCACCTCGGCGGCCCGGAACATGACCAGCCAGAACTGCGGGCAGGTCAACACCAACCGCCAGGTGTACGAGTCCGGCAGCCACAGCGGTTGGCAGATGCTGCCGGTCAACGGCATCACCGGCTCGGCCACCGCGTCGATGGTCATGGGCACGAACAAGCTGCTCTACACCGTCAACGACGGCCGGGTGTACGAGGCGTCCAGCGACACCGGCTGGCGCAACCTGTGGACCGGCATCTCCGGCGTCAGCAACAACGCCATCGCCGTGATCAACGTCGACGGCGTGAAGTACGTCTACACCGTGGCCGGGGGGATGGTGCACGAGGCGTCCAGCGCCAATGGCTGGCGGAACCTGAACACCGGCATCTCCGGGGTCAGTGCCAACGCCCTGGCCGCGATCAACCTCAACGGTGTGAAGATCGTCTACACCGTGGCCGGGGGCTCGGTGCACGAGGCGGCCAGCAACAGCGGCTGGCGGAACCTGAACACCGGCATCTCCGGGGTCAGCGCCAACGCCCTGGCTGTGATCAGCGTCGACGGCGTGAAGTACGTCTACACCGTGGCCGGGGGGATGGTGCACGAGGCGTCCAGCGCCAATGGCTGGCGGAACCTCAACTCCGGCATCTCCGGGGTCAGCGCCGACGCCCTGGCGGCGATCAACCTCAACGGTGTGAAGATCGTCTACACCGTGGCCGGGGGTGTGGTGCACGAGGCGGCCAGCAACAGTGGTTGGCGGAACCTCAGCTCCGGCGTCCGTGGCACGGCCGTCTCGGCGACGAGCAACAGCGGGGTGAAGATCCTATACACCGTCTGACGGCTGTTCCGGCACGCCCGGACCGCACGGTCCGACTCCGCCTGCCTGGCGACCGGACCCGGGATCCCGCTGGATACCGGATCGGATCGCCAGGCCGGCGGCCCCCGTCCGGGCCTCGTCCGATCGATCGAGGGCCAGGCCCGGACCCACGGGTCAGCTACCGCAGATGCCGTACCCGTTGAGGCTCCACGTGCCGGCGAAGCCGTCGGCGTCCTCGGTCGCCCGCACCCGCACGGTGGTGCCCGAGGTGATGTTGATCGCGTTGAGCAGCACCTGCCCGTTGCCGGCGTTGATGTCGGCCCCCGCGCTGTACAGCGCCTTGCCGGCCGGGCAGGTCCTGAGGTGGGTTCTCTGCGGGTCGCTCGAGCTCGTTCCCGTCACCACGATCCGCTCCAGCCCGGCCGGCGCGGTGGCGCAGACCGCGAACGACGTGGCGCTCCAGCCGGTCGGCGAGGTGCCCTGCACCGCGACCGCCCGGACGGTCACCGACGACAGGTCGGACGACGGCACCACCTGGTCGAGGACGACGTCACCCAGGCCGCTGTTGATCCGCCCGCCCATCCCGATGACCTTCTTCGTCCCGCAGCTCGCCGTGACGAACTCCGCCCCGACCGCCCCGGTCGTCGCCACGACCTGGTAGCCGGCCGGTGTGGTGGCGCACTGGGCGAGGGCCTGGAGCCCCCAGTCGCCGGTGAAGTTCGTCGGGCCCACCTCCCGCATCGTCACGAAGAAGCCGGTGCCGTTCGCCAGCGGCTCCAGCCGGTCCAGCCCGACCCGGCCGTCGGCCGTCGACCCGGCCGTGAGGAAGCCACCGCCCCCGGTGACGACCTTGCCGGCCGGGCACGACGCGAGCGCCGACTTGTCCAGGCTGCTCTCGGCCGCCGACTGGGTGACCGTCTCCAGCCCGGCGGGATCCGCCGAGGCCGGCACCGCCCCGCCGATCGCCCCCAGCACCGCCGCCGCCCCGACGACCGCCGTCAGCACGCCACGTCCCCTGATTGCTCGCATTGTCGATCTCCCTGTCCACCCCGGACGGTCGGCGCGCTGGCACCGGCCCGTCTCCGCCGGTCCATCGCCGACGGCTGGGGAAAGCCTGGGCGGACGCGCTTGGCGTCCGCTATCCGACCGCTTGCCGCCGGCAGCCCCACACCTCCCATCCATAGACTGGGGCCGTCCGATCACGACTGGTGGGGAACGTCATGCGGTGGTCCGTCCTCGGTCCTGTCCAGGCGACCGCCGGGGGCCGGGTCCTCGCCATCGACCGTCCCCAGCAACGCGCGGTGCTCGCACTGCTGCTGCTCGACGCCGACCGGCTGGTCCCCGCCAGGCAACTCGTGGCGGCGCTCTGGGCGGACGACCCACCGGCCACCGCCCGGACCCAGGTCCAGGTCTGCGTCTCCCGGATCCGGGCGGCCCTGCGCGCCGAGGGCGCGGCCGACCTGCTGGTCACCCAGGGCGGCGGCTACCGGCTCACCGTACGGGGGACGGAGCTGGACCTGGCCGAGTTCACCGCGGCGGTCGAGCAGGCCCGCGTCGAGGAGGCGGCCGGCCGGCCGGCGGAGGCGGCGCGGCTGCTGCGCGCCGGCCTGACGCTGTGGCGTGGGCCGGCGCTCGCCGGCGCTGCGGGTGCCTTCGTCGCCACCGCCGCCGCCGGCCTGGACGAGCAGCGGCTGGTCGCCCACGAACGGCTCGCCGCCGTGGAACTCGGCCTCGGCCGGTGCACCGGGGTCGCGCACGCCCTGCGCCCCCTGGTCACCGCCCACCCGCTGCGCGAGCCGCTGGTGGCCCGGTACCTGCTCGCCCTGGCCGGCTGCGGCCAGCAGGCCGCCGCGCTGCGGCTGTACGCCGAGACCCGGCGCCAACTCGTCGACGAGCTGGGCGTGGAGCCGGGTGCCGAACTGGCCGAGGCGCACCTGCGGGTGCTGCGGGGCCAGGCGTCGACTCGGGCCGTACCGTCGGGCCCTGGCCCGTCGCCCGCGCCCGACCGACCCGCCGCCGGCCCGCCGCCGCCCGCCACGCCCGTGCCCGCCGCGCCCGTCTGGGCAGTCGCGTCCCAGCCCGCCGGGCCGCCCCCGGCGCAGCTCCCCGGCGAGCCGGCCTGGTTCACCGGGCGGACGGCGGCGCTGCGCGAGCTGAACGACCTGCTGCCCGGCGATCCTGACGGCGAGGACGGCCCCATCCGCACCGGCCGGGACGGTGCCGGCCGGGCGGTCGTGATCTCCGCGATCGCCGGCACCGCCGGGGTGGGCAAGACCACCCTCGCCGTGCACTGGGCGCACCGGATCGCGCACCGCTATCCGGACGGGCAGCTCTACGTCAACCTGCGCGGGTTCGACCTCGACGGCCGGGCCGTCCCGCCGGCCGAGGCGCTGCGCGGCTTCCTGGCGGCGCTGCACGTGCCGCCCCAGCGGGTGCCCACCGACCTGCCCGGGCAGTCCGCGCTGTTCCGGAGCCTGCTCGCCGGCCGGCGGGTGCTGGTGCTGCTCGACAACGCCCGCGACGACGAGCAGGTGCGGCCCCTCCTGCCAGGCTCACCGGACAGCCTGGTCGTGGTGACCAGCCGCAACCGGCTCACCGGGCTGGTCGTCAGCGACGGGGCCCGTCCGGTGACCCTGGATCTGCTCGCGCCCGCGGAGTCGCGGGAACTGTTGGGCCGCCGGCTCGGCCGCGGTCGCGCCGGCACCGAGCCGATGGCGCTCAACGAGATCGTGCGGCGCTGCGCCGGCCTGCCGCTGGCGCTGGCCATCGTGGCAGCCCGGGCCGTCGGACAGCCTGACGTGCCGCTGGCCGCCCTCGCCGCGGAACTGCGCAAGACCAACGCGGACCGGCTCGCCGCGCTGGAGACCGGTGATCCCGCGACCGACGCCCGGGCGGTCTTCTCCTGGTCGTACCGGGCGCTGGACGCCGAGTCCGCCCGGCTGTTCCGGTTGCTCGGTCTGCACCCCGGCCCCGACGTCGCGCGGCCGGCGGTGGCCAGCCTGGCCGGCCTGCCCCCGTCCCGGGTCGGCCCGTTGCTGGTCGGGCTGGCCCGGGCGAACCTGCTCACCGAGCGTGTCCCCGGCCGGTACGCCATGCACGACCTGCTCCGCGCCTACGCCTCCGAGCTGTGTCACGAGGCCGACCCGGAGGCCGAGCGGGCCGCCGCCCGGAGTCGCCTCCTCGACCACTACCTGCACGCCACGCACGCGGCGGACCACCTGCTCGACCCGTACCGGCTGGCCCGGCCGGCGACGCTGCCGGCACCGGAGCCGGGAGTGACGGTGGGCGACCGGCCGGACCACGCCTGGGCGACCGGCTGGTTCACCGCCGAACATCACGTCCTGCTGGCCGCGGTGGAACAGGCGGCGGGCACCGGCCTGGACCGGCACGCGTGGACGCTGGCCGCCGCCCTCACCACGTACCTCGACCGGCGCGGGCACTGGCCCGAGCTGGCCGCCGCGCACCGCACCGCCCTCGCGGCGGCCCGACGCCGAGACGACCTGGCCGGTCAGGCCCTGGCGCACCGGGGCCTGGCCATCGCCTGCACCTGGCTGGGCGACCACCGGGGTGCGCACCTGCACTACGGCCGTGACCTGGAGCTCTACCGGGAGCTGGGCGACGACACCGGGCGGGCGCACACGCACCTCGGGGTGAGCTGGGTGCTGGCCCGGCAGGGCCGGCACCGGGCGGCGCTCGACGAGACGCAGCGGGCGCTCGACCTCTACCGGGCCGCCGGCTACCGGGTCGGGCAGGCCAAGGCGCTCAACAACCTGGGCTGGCTGCACGCCCGCCTCGGCGAACCCGGGCCGGCGCTGCGCTGTTGCCAAGCGGCCCTGCGGCTGCACGAGGAGAACGGCGACCGGCACGGCGCCGCCCTGACCTGGGACAGCCTCGGCTACGTCCACCACGGGCGCGGTGACCACGGGCAGGCCGCGGACTGCTACCGGCGGGCGCTCGCGCTGCACCGCGAGTTGGGCGACCGGTACGACGAGGCGGAGGTGCTGGACAACCTCGGCGACGCCGAGCGCGCGGCCGGCGACCTCGCCGCCGCCCGGCGGGCCTGGCGGGCGGCGTCGGCCATCTTCGACGAGCTGCGCCACCCCGACGCCGACCGGCCCCGGGCCAAGCTGGCCGCCACCGCCGGGCCGGGCCGACCACAGTCGTACCGGCCCGCCCCACTCGTGGTCGGTCAGACCACCCCGGGCCGCCCGGCGCCTGCCGATCCGCACTCGTGAGACAGCGGGTGCGTCAGCCCTTCAGCGACCGGGTCATGTCGCGGTCGTCCGACCAGTAGAAGCACCGGATCCCGCGGTCGCCACGTTCCCATGCCTCCGGCGACGGCAGCCGGTACGTCGTTCCGGCACCCTGCGCCAGCTTCGCGTTCGGCGTCCCTCGCGTGTAGGCGGCGACCACCGAGCGGCAGCGCCGGTGGATCAGCTTCGAGTCACGGTCGGCCGCCTCGTGCTTACCGTCCGGCGCGGCCCAGACCCCGACGTACTCGAAGCGGTGCGGCTTTGTGCACGGGGCCGGCAAGAGGTTCTCGTACTCGTCCTCCGTGAAGCAGCCGTGGGCCAGCGGCGACGGCCGGTTCAGCACCCCGCGGAGGGTCCCGTCACGCTCCACGGCCCGATCGTCGGGGTGTTCGCGGGCGGTGTTGCCGTCGAGCGCGGGCAGGGTGAAGACGTCGCAGCGGTACCAGCGGCTGCCGTCGGTCCAGTCCTTCGGTTCGGGAACGACCACCTGGACGGACATCAGCCCGCCGCGCCAGTCGGCACCGACGAACGCCGTCGTCCGGGTGTCGCACACCTCGAACGCGGCGCGCAACTCGGTCGAGCCGGGCGGGGGAGGGGTGACCCGGTCGGCGTCGACACCGGTGAAGGCGCCGACGTGCACGGTCTCGGTGCGGTGGGTCTTCGCGCAGTCCACCGTCGTGTACAAGGCCCGGTAACCGACCGTTTCCACCGCTGGGTGACAGGCTCCGGCCTCCGGGACGAACGGCTTTGCCGTAGGGGCGGGACTCTCGCCCCCGGCCGGGTGGCTGTCGGCGTTGCCCGCCGTGTCGCAACCCGTCAGAACGGTGGCCAGCAGCAGCCCGAGGGCCACGCTCCAGGGTCGACGTCGCATCCGATCCTCATCCCGTGCGTCGCGATTGCCGGCACAGCCTAGGGCAGCCTTCGGTCCCGCTGCCATCGAGATTGGCCGCCCGTCGACGCGGCGGAGGCCGCCCCCCGGCAGGGGAGCGGCCTCCGCCGCGCTCACTGTGCGACCGGTCGACGGGCCCGGCCAGCCGGGTACGCGGATCGGACCTACGGCTTCCAGGAGCCGGCGGTCTCCAGCTTGTGCCGGTACTCCATCGCGCCGTTCTGGTTGGCCACGTCGAAGGTGACGCTGCCGGTGCGCTTGCTGCCCTCCCGCAGGTTGACGCCGGAGTCGAGCAGGTCGCCGCAGCCGGCGAACGCGCCGGCGATCCCGTTCTCGGTGGTGCCGTCGTCGGCGACCCACTGGAAGTAGAACGGGTTGATCGACATCTTGCCCTTCTTCACCGTCGCGGTGATGTCCGCGATCAGGTAGAGCCCCTTGTCGGGCGCGGACGAGTACGCCTTGCAGCCCTTGGTCGAGGTGCGGAACCGCAGCACCGTGATTTCCAGGGTGCCCTCGTCGTCGGTGATGACCAGGCTCTGGCCGGCCTTCAGGTTGAACGTCTCACCGTCCGCCGGGGACGAGGACGGGCGGTCGGTCGGCCGGCCGCCCTGAGTACCGGTCTCCACCGGCCCGGGAAGCTGCCGCTCCGCCTCCTTCGCTGCCTCGTCGACGCCCTTGACGAGCACCACCACGCCACCGATGCAGCAGAGCAGGGCGAGCACCGCCGCGACGACCGCGATGATGATGATCGGCTTCTTGTTGCTCTTCTTCGGCTGGACCGGGCCGAGCGGATAGCCCGGGCCGCCCGGCGCGGCACCCGGCTGGTACGGCTGGTACGGCGATCCCGAGGTGGGCGGGTACGGCGTGCCGGACACCGGCGGATACGCCGCGTCCGGGGCGGGCGGCGGCGGGTACCCACCCGGCTGGTACGCCGTGTCCGGGGTGGCCGGTGGCGGGTACCCACCCGGCTGGTACGCCGGATCCGGGGCGGACGACGGCGTGAACCCGCCCTGCGGCGGCTGGTACGGGGCGCCGGAGGCCGGCGGGTACGGGGCGCCGGAAACCGGCGGCGGCGCGTACGGCGCACCGGACACGGGCGGCGGGGGCAGCGGTGCGGTCGGATCGGCCGGCCACTGCGGCACGGGTGCCGTCGGCGGTTCCTGGTTCGGCTGGTATGGATCCTGCGGCCCGTAAGGGGGCTGGGGGTGGCTCACCGTACTCCTCGGCACCTGATCACGATCGCGACGACCTGACGGTATCGCCCCTGGCAAGGCTCCGGGTACACGTACCGTCTCAGCGGGGTAACAGGATGGCGGCGGTGCGGACCAGATCGGCGTCGACAGTGAACCGTCCGGTGATCGTCGCGGGCGGGTCGGGCACCGGGGCCGCCTCCAGCCGGGCGGCGGCGATCCGGGCCGTGAACAGGCCGGAGTCCGGGTCCAGCTCGACCAGGGCGTCGTGGAAGTCGAGCCAGGTGCCGACGATCGGGTGCCAGACCTTGTAGACGGTCTCCTTGGCGCTGAACAGCACCGCCGGCCAGGAGACGCCGGCCGGCAGCCGGGCGCACTCGTCCCACTCCTCGGGCAGGCCGATCAGCCGGCGTACCCCGGCGTTGAGCTCCCTGTGCTGCTCGGCGTCCATGCCGACGGAGCGGACCTGGTCGGTGCGGGCCGCCGCCGCGGCGCAGTAGCCGCGGGTGTGGGTGATGGTGCCGACCACCCCGGCCGGCCAGACCGGGGACCGGTCCGGGGCCGACGGCAGGGCGACCGCCGGCACCCCGAGCCGGGTGAGCGCCCGCCTGGCGCAGACCCGTCCGGCGGTGAAGTCCCGCTGCCGGCTCTCCACCGCCCGCTCGCCGAGGCAGGCCCGCTCGGCGGGCAGCAACTCCCCGGTCCAGTCGTCGGGCCCGGCGACGGCCACCGCCACCTCGGGCGGCAGCAGGTCACGCATTTCCTGCCCCGGCCCCGGCAGCCCCGGCCCGCCAGGCCGGCACCTGCTCGGTGGTCAGCTCCCGGATGCTCATCGGTGCCGAACGTACCGCAAGCGGGTGACACCGGAGGGCCCCGGACGAGCCCCCGCCGGTGGCCGCCCCCCTTGGTCGGAGGGAGCGGCCACCGGCACTCGGCTACGCGGCACGGCCGGGAGGGGCGGTGGGCCGGGCGGGGCGTCGGTCAGGGGCGTCCGTCAGGGGCGGCGCGGGCGGCGGGTCAGGGCGAAGCCGACCACGCCGGCCACGGCGGCCAGCACGCCGCCGACCGTGGTCCAGATCCAGCGCGAGGACCCCTCGGGCAGCCAGCCGGTGAGGAGGGACCCGTCGTCCTCCTCCTCGGCCGGTGCCGCCGCCGGCTCACCGGTCAGCACCGTGCCGGCCTTCGTGTTCGGCACCAGCGGCGCCTTCAGCTCCCCGTCGTCGGCCGGGGCGTCGCCGTCGCCCACGTCCGAGACCAGCAGGTCCACGTCGATCGGCAGCCCGAGGTCCGGTTCCGGCAGGTCCACCACCGAGAGCCGTACGTAGTACGTGCCGGGCAGCGGGTCGGCCGACCACGGCTCCGCCCAGGACCGGACCTGGCGCAGCGTGCAGCCGAGCGCGACGCTGGTCACCGACGCCGCGGCGGTCGGGGTCTGCGCCCCCGCCGTGCACGCCTGCCGGCGGCGCAGGCCGTCGAAGACCTCGACGGTCCAGGTGGACGCGCCGGTGCGGCCCTTGGGGAAGCTTGCCGTCGCGGTGATCTCGTGGACCTGCCCGGCGCGGGCCGGGAAGGACCAGTAGAGGTGGTCGCCGGTCGACGCGCCGACCCGGACCGGCTGCCCGGCGGCGATTCCGGTGGCGGTCAGGAACGAGGTGCCGGCCTTGGTGACCGTGGTGGCCCCGGGGGAGGGGGTGGGCGCGGCGAGCTCGTCCCGGGTCGCGGGGGGCGGCGGGCCGGCCAGCGCGGGCGCGGTCGGCAGGGCCAGCGCGGCGGCGGTCGGCAGCGTCAGGACGGCGGCGGCGGCCAGGGCCGCCCCGGACCGGATCAGCGGGGTACGCATCGTCAGTTCTCCCTCCAGGTCGCGACCCACCAGCGGGTGAGCAGGCCGGCGACGAGGCCGGTGAGCAGGCCGGCCAGGGTCAGCAGCATCAGCAGCACCCAGCCCCGGCCCAGGTCCGGCCCGCCCGGGGCGGGCGACGAGGCGACCACGTCCACGGTCAGTTCGATCGGCATGCCGGGGTTGGCCCGGGTGCCGGGACGGGGCGCGAAGGCGTTGCTGACCACCAGGCAGACGGTGGTCGGGGCGGCGTCCGCGTCGCCCGGCGCCGGGGTCGGCGTCTCCCCCTCGTCGGCGTCGTCCGAATCGGCGGCGGCCGACCAGCGCAGGCCGGCGGAGACCACGTCGGTACGGCCGCTGCCGGCGTCCACGCCGCGGACCAGCTCGCGGCCGTCCGGGGCGGTGGCCCGCAGCAGCACCCCGTAGTCCGGGTTGACCGGGCGGTCCAGCGCGATGCTCACCGAGGCACGCAGCTCCTGCCCGGGGCGCACCGGGACCCGGTACCAGCGGTGCTCGGAGAACTGCTCCCGGTCGGTGTAGACGCCGGGGGCGAGCAGCGGCGCGTCCGGGCAACGGGCGGAGCCGCCCACCACGGCCGGGGCCGCGGTGTACGTGTCGCGGGCCCGGTCGACCAGTTGCTTGATCCGTCCGGTCAGCTCGTCCGCGCTCTGCGCGGCCGTGTACGTCCCGCCGGTCGCGTTGGCGATGCAGAGCAGCTGCCGGCGCACCTTCTCGTCGGGGGCCAGGCCGAGGGTGTCCACCACCAGCTTGGTGCCCTGCGCGGCCAGGTCCCGGGCCACCTCGCAAGGGTCCGGAGGGGCGCAGGTGTCCTCGCCGTCGGTGATCAGCACGATCCGGCGGGCGGTGGCGCCGGTGCCCAGGTCCTGGGCGGCCGAGCGGAGCGCCAGCCCGACCGGGGTGAAGCCGGTGGGCCGGAGGGTCGCCACCGCCGCCTTGGCCTGGGTCCGGTCCACCCGGCCGACCGGCACGATCTGCTGGGTGTCCTGGCAGCCGACCTTCTTGTCCTTGCCCTTGTAGGTGGCGCCGAGGACCCGGATGCCGAGCTGGGTCTCCTCCGGCAGCGCGTCCACGACCTCGTTGAACGCCTGCTGCGCAACGGAGATCCGGCTCCGCCCGTCGATGTCCCGGGCCCGCATCGAGCCGCTGACGTCGAGGACCAGCTCGACCCGGGGCGGCTCGGCGGGGGTCTCCTCGTCGGCCCACGCGGGCGCGGGCCCGCTCAGCACGATCCCGGGACCGATCAGGACGGTCGCCGCCAGCAGTCCACCGAGGACGGATGTCGATCGTCTTCTGTTGATCACCGGGGCGAGTGTAGTGAGATCCACTCCGGACGGTCGGTCGCCCCCCGGCGGCTGCCCCGCACCCGGCCGGCCGCCCCGAGCGGCCCGCATGACCAGCACTCCGGCGGGGGCGGCCGGCCGGGATCTTGCCAGGCCTTCACCGGATGACGGACGGTTAGCTGTCAGGTGTAAACCACCAGGCTGGGGCGAGTCCCGTCGGAAATCTGACCCGAGTCCACCCGTTGTGCCGATGGTTCCCGGTGGTTAAGCTTCACGTGCGCGCCCCAATCGCCCGCTTCCCCCGTGGCAGGCGATCGGGGCGCGCTTCTTCGTGCCCGGGCCCCCTGAGGTCCTCGCGCCGTAGCTGCCGGCTATCTGATATCCGACGTCGCCTCCGGTTTCCGCTACCGGCTGTCCGCGCCCGCCCCGTCATCACCGTCCGCGACGGCCGGAGTGCTCCGACGCCGGCGGCCGACCACCCGGCGCGGGGCCCCGCCGCCGGGCCGTCGTCAGGTCCAGCGGCCGTCCAGCCAAATCCGGGCCGACCACTCCGCGTACGGCAGCAGTCTTCCCACGAAGATCGGATAGAAGTACGCGAAGCAGAGCGCGACCAGCAGCACGTACACGCCGACCGCGATCCCGCCGACCAGTCGGCGGTCGGCCGCGTCGTCCGGCCCGGGGGGCGGGTCCCCGGCCGGTGCCCGGGCCCCGGCGGGGGCGGGGGAGGCGATGGCGCCCAGCACGTAGACCACCGCCAGCACCAGGAACGGCAGGGCCGGCGCGGCATAGAAGGAGAACATCGTCCGCCCGTCCAGGGCGAACCAGAACCAGGGCAGCAGGCCGGCCGCCGCGCAGAGCAGGATCGCCCCGGCCCGCCAGTCCCGCCGGGCCACGCCGATCCAGGCCGCCCCGAACAGGGCGGGCAGGAACGACCACCACAGCAGCGGCGTGCCGAGCAGCAGGACTTCGGAGGCGCAGGTCGGCGCTCCGCAGGCGCCGTCACCGGACCAGTGGAACGCCACCGGCCGGCCGAGCAGCAGCCACTGCCAGGGCCAGGACTGGTACGGGTGTGATTTGTCCAAGGTTGTGTGGAAGCCGTACGCGGCCTTGTGGTACTCCCACAGGTTGTTCAGCGCCCCGAGGTACGGGGTGTCGCTGAGCCCGGGCATGTTCGGGCCGGCGTGCCGGTAGTAGCCGTCGTCGGTCAGCAGCCAGCCTGACCAGGTGGCCACGTAGGTGACGACCATCAGCACCCCGGCCAGCGCAAGCCAGGGCACCTCGTCGAGCAGGGCGTCGCGCCAGGGCCGGCGCACCCCGGCGGATCGGCGGACGCCCACCTCCCAGAACAGGGCCAGCAGCGCGAAGGCCGGCAGGAAGTACACGGCGCTCCACTTCACCGCGCAGGCGCAGCCGAGCAGCACCCCGGCCGCCAGCCGCCACCAGGGCCAGTTCCGCCAGCCGCCGGCCGGCCGGCCGGCCCGTCCCGCGGCGGTGGGGTCCAGCCCGGCCTCCAGCGCCCGGCTCCACCGCCGCCGGCGGGCGTCCCGGTCGAGGACCAGGGCGCCGAACGCGGCCAGCACGAACAGCAGCAGGAAGATGTCGAGCAGGGCGGTGCGGGAGAGCACCAGGTGGAAGCCGTCCAGGGCGAGCAGCAGGCCGGCGACGCAGCCAAGGGTGGTGGAACGGAACAACCGGCGGCCGATGCGGACCAGCAGCAGCACCGACACGATGCCGGCGATCGCGGCGCCGATGCGCCAGCCGAACTCCGGGGCGGTGGTCATCAGGTGCCCCGGCACGGAGATGTTGTGCTCGGCGTCGGAGTAGCCGAAGGCCCACTCGCCGAGCCCGATCAGCCACTTGCCCAGCGGCGGGTGCACCACGTACGACGGGCCGTTGTCCTTGTAGTTCCACTCGACGCCCTTGTCGACCAGCCCCCAGCCGTCGCGGGCGTAGTAGATCTCGTCGAAGATCTTGCCCTTCGGGCTGCTGAGGTCGACCAGGCGCAGGATCGCCGCGATCGCCACCACGACGGCGGTGGCCAGCCACGAGTTGACGTCCAGCCGGGCGTCGACGGTCGCCAGCCGCCGCCGCACGATCGCGGGGACGCCCCCACCGCCGCTGATGGGGGCAGGCGCGGACTCGTCGGTCGCGGCGCCGGTTCCGGCGTGCTCCGTTTTCGCCTGGCCCGCGCTTGCACTCTGCGCTGTCGACGCACTCGTCACCAAGCGATCGTAGGCTGCGGAGGTGCCCGGTGGCGCCCGTCGTCCCCAATACCGGCACAGATGTCGATGAAGGAGTAAGTCTCGTGGGTGAAATGTCCGAAGTTGGTCGCCTGGTCCTCCTCGGCGCGCCGCTCGGCAACCCGGCCGACGCGTCCGGCCGGTTCCGCGAGGTGCTCGCCACCGCCGACGTGGTCGCCGCCGAGGACACCCGGCGGCTCACCCGGCTGGCCCGGGACCTCGACGTCACCGTGCCCGGCCGGATCGTCTCCTATTTCGAGGGCAACGAGGAGCGCCGCACCCCCGAGCTGGTCGAGGTGCTCCGCGAGGGGTACGTCGTCGCCCTGGTCACCGACGGCGGGATGCCCAGCGTCTCCGACCCGGGGTACCGGCTGGTCCGGGGCGCGCTCGACGCCGGTGTGCCGGTGACCGCCGCCCCCGGCCCGAGCGCCGTCACCACCGCGTTGGCCCTGTCCGGGCTGCCCAGCGACCGGTTCTGCTTCGAGGGCTTCCTGCCCCGCACCCCCGGCGCTCGGCGCTCCCGGTTGCGCGCCCTGGCCGGCGAGGAGCGGACCCTGGTGCTCTTCGAGGCCCCGCACCGGATCGCCGGGGCGCTCGCCGACCTGGCCGCCGAGTTCGGCGCCGACCGGCCGGCGGCGCTCTGCCGCGAGCTGACCAAGACGTACGAGGAGGTGGTCCGCCGGCCGCTCGGCGAGCTGGCCACCTGGGCCGCCGACAGCGGGCCGCGCGGCGAGATCACCCTGGTGGTGGCGGGTGCCGCGCCGGCAGCCGCCGAGCGACCGGACGACGCGACGCTGCGCGCCGCCGTGGCCGAACGGGAGGCCGCCGGCCTGTCCCGGCGAGACGCGATCACCGAGGTCGCCACCGGGTACGGCCTGCGCCGCCGCGACGTCTACGCGGTCGTGCACGCCTGAGGTGTCGGGAGGTCGCCCCCGTCGTCGCCCGGCCGGCGGCGCGGGTGCGGCCAGGTGGGCGACGGGACACGGGAGATCCCCGCCCCGTCCGCCCGGCGGGGGCGTCACCAGGCGTCGGCAAGGAAGCCGGCCGTGATCACGAGCGGGCCGGCCACGGCGGCGGCCACCGCCCAGCGGCGGGCCCGCCGGTCGGTGAACAGGGTGGCGCCGGTGCACCGGGCGATCGCCCCACCGCACGCCAGCACCAGCAGCAACCCGAGCAGCCAGCGCAGGTGCCGGCCGACCCCGGTGTCGGCGTACGCCGCGTCGGACGTCGGCCCGGTCATCCCGGCCGGCAGGACGGAGCCGGCGGCGCTGCGCTCGGCGGGCACGCCGCTGATCCGCACCCCGAACGCGACGTACCGGCCGTCGTCGGCGGTGAAGATCCCCCGGCAGCGCTGGGTCAGCCCGCCGCCGGTGCACTCGTCGACCACCACGGTGCCGGTGACGCGGTGCCCGACGGCCAGCCAGAACGGGCCGACGCTCACCCAGGCGAAGAACGCGGCGAGCAGGCTCAGCGCCAGAAGCGCGGAGAGCCCCCGCCAGGGCTCCGGCGGCCGGGCGGGGCGGTCGGCCCGCCGCCGTCGGGCCCGGGCCGCCCGGTCGCCGTCGCCCTGCCGCCACCGGCCGTGCCCTTCCCCGAGCGGCGTGCCGTCCCAGTGCACCTCCTCGATCGGTGCCCAGAACGGCCCGTCGTCGGACCCCGGCGGGTCGCCGACGGCGGTTCCCGGGCGGGGCCGCCCGCCCGGCTGCCGGACCGGGACCCGGCGCGGCACGGCGCCGACCGGTGCCCCCGTGGTCGGCTCCACCTCCACCGGCCGGCCGGGGCCGCCGGTGGCCTGCCCGGGAACGACACCCGAACCGGACAGCAGCGCGCCCGGCCCGGGTGCGGGGTCCGGCCCCGGCAGGGCGATGGGCGGGGTTGGCCCCGGCAGGGCGATCGGTCCGGTCGGCCGGGGCGTGGTGGCGGCGGACGCCCCGGTCGGTTCGGCGGGCGGGACCGGCCGGGGCTGTGGCGCCACGGCCCCGGCCCGGGGCGACGGTCCGGGCGGCGGGTCGTCGTCGCGGGCGGACCCGGCGGGCGGCTCCTCGTGGTCCCGGGCGGCTCGGCTGGCGGTCACGGGCTTCATTGGACACCGGTCGGCGTGGGTGTCCAGGCAGCTCAGGCCGCGTGTCGGCGACAATTCGGGCAACGATCGTCCGCTCGACGCCGCCCGGCCGCCGAGGCCCCCTCGCCCCGCCCCGTCCGCGCCGGCCCGGGGGTGCCCGGCGGGGCGTCGACCGCCCGGGTGGCCTGTTGGTTCGCGGCGTACCCGGCGAGGTCACTAGGCTTGCTGGTCATGAGTCACGTTCTCGCGGCGGTAGCCTGGCCTTACGCCAACGGCCCGCGCCACATCGGCCACGTCTCCGGTTTCGGCGTTCCCTCCGACGTCTTCGCCCGGTACATGCGGATGGCCGGCCACGACGTGCTCATGGTGTCCGGCACCGACGAGCACGGCACCCCGATCCAGGTGCAGGCCGACGCCGAGGGGGTCACCCCGCGCGCGCTGGCCGACCGGTACAACCGGGTGATCGCCGAGGACCTGCGGGCGCTCGGGCTGTCGTACGACCTGTTCACCCGCACCACCACCCGCAACCACTACGCCGTGGTGCAGGAACTGTTCTCCGGGATGCACCGCAACGGCTACATCGTTCCGAAGGTCACCGTCGGCGCGATCTCCCCGTCCACCGGCCGGACCCTGCCCGACCGGTACATCGAGGGCACCTGCCCGATCTGCGGGTACGACAGCGCCCGCGGCGACCAGTGCGACAACTGCGGCAACCAGCTCGACCCGGTCGACCTGATCAACCCGAAGTCCAAGATCAACGGCGAGACGCCGGAGTTCATCGAGACCGAGCACTTCTTCCTCGACCTGCCGGCCCTGGCCGACGCCCTGCGGCAGTGGCTGGACAGCCGGGAGGGCTGGCGGCCCAACGTGCTGCGGTTCTCGAAGAACCTGCTCGACGACCTTCAGCCCCGGGCGATCACCCGGGACCTGGACTGGGGCGTGCCGATCCCCCTCGACGGCTGGCGGGACCGGCCGGACAAGCGGATCTACGTCTGGTTCGACGCGGTCATCGGCTACCTGTCCGCGTCCATCGAGTGGGCCCGCCGCACCGGCGACCCGGAGGCGTGGCGGAAGTTCTGGAACCCGAAGGACGCCGAGGGCGGCACCGCCGGTGGCGCGCAGAGCTACTACTTCATGGGCAAGGACAACATCGTCTTCCACTCGGTGATCTGGCCGGCGCTGCTCGACGGCTACTCGGGCGAGGGCACGCGCGACGGCGAGCCGGGCCGGCTGGGCCGGCTCAACCTGCCCACCGAGGTGGTCTCCAGCGAGTACCTGACCATGGAGGGGCGCAAGTTCTCCTCCTCCCGCAAGGTGGTCATCTACGTCCGGGACTTCCTGGAGCGGTACGACGCCGATGCGCTGCGCTACTTCATCGCCGTCGCCGGCCCGGAGAGCAACGACACCGACTTCACCTGGGCCGAGTTCCTCCGCCGCAACAACGACGAGCTGGTCGCCGGCTGGGGCAACCTGGTCAACCGGTCCGTCTCGATGGCGGCGAAGAACTTCGGCGCGATCCCGCCGGTCGACCCGGCGGGGCTCACCGAGGCAGACGAGGCGCTGCTCGCCGCCGCCCGGGCCGGCTTCGACACCGTCGGCGACCTGATCGGTCGGCACCGGCAGAAGCAGGCCATCGGCGAGGCGATGCGGGTCGTCGCCGAGGCGAACAAGTACCTCTCCGAGCAGGCCCCGTGGAAGCTCAAGGACGAGGCGGACAAGCCCCGGATGGGCACCATCCTGCACGTCGCCCTCCAGGTGATCAGCGACGCGAACACGCTGCTCACCCCGTTCCTGCCGCACTCCGCGCAGAAGATCCACGAGCTGCTCGGCGGCACCGGCGTGCACGCGCCGATGCCCGTGCTGGAGGAGGTCGACGACCTCGACGGCGGGCCCGCGTACCCGGTGCTGACCGGGGACTACACGGTCGGGACGCGCTGGGAGTCCGTACCGCTGGAGGCGGGCCGGCCGCTCGCGGCGCCGAAGCCGGTCTTCCGCAAGCTCGACCCGTCGATCGTCGACGAGGAACTGGCCCGGCTCACCGGCTGACCACCGCGCCGGCCCGACCCACCGCGCCGGCGCGGCCCCCGCCCCCGGGGACCGCGCCGGCCGTACGGTCGGCGGCGACCTCAGCGCCGGGCCATCGCCGGGGCCACCACGAACTCCAGGATCGCGCGGTTCACCTCGTCGCTGTTGGTCCACGGGATGCCGTGCGGCGCTCCCTTGAGCGTGGTCAGCCGGCTGTCGGGCAGCATCGGCTGCAATCGCTGCCCGGTCGCCGCGTACGGCAGCACCCGGTCCTGGTCGCCCTGCACGATCAGCACCGGCACGTCGATCCGGGGCAGGTCCGGCCGGAAGTCGGTCAGCCAGGCGTCCACGCTCTGGTACGTGCCGATCGCCGAGGCCCGCGTGCCGATCTCCCAGTGCGCCCGGTACGCCTCCTCACTGACCAATTTGCCCTTGTTCTCCGCATAGTTGAAGAAGTTGTCGCAAAAGCTGGTGAGGAACGCGAACCGGTCGGCGAGGATCGCCTGCTGGAAACCGTCGAAGAGACTCCGGTCCAGCCCCTCCGGGTTGTCGGCGGTCTTCAGCAGGAACGGCGCGAGCGGGGCGAGCAGCACCGCCCGGTCCACCCGGCCCGACCCGTACGTGCCGAGGTAGCGGGTCACCTCCCCGGTGCCCATCGAGTGCCCGATCAGGATCACGTTGCGCAGGTCCAGCTCGGTCAGCAACACGTCCAGGTCGGCCGCGAACGTGTCGTAGTCGTACCCGGCGGCCGGCTGGCTGGAGTTGCCGAAGCCCCGCCGGTCGTACGTGATCGTGCGGTGGCCGGCGGCGAGCAGGGCGCTGGTCTGCTTCTCCCAGGTCGCCCCGTTGAACGGGAACCCGTGGATCAGCACCACCGGCTGCCCGGCGCCGTGGTCCTCGTAGTACAGGTCGATGGGCGCGGAGTTCTCCGCGCCGACGGTGATGAAGGGCATGTCTTCTCCCGGAGCGGGGTCGGGGCCGTCGGACGCCCGGCGCATTCCCGGCCCTCCCGCCGTTATGCCCGCCCACCACCGCTCCGGGCCGACCGGCGGTGTGTGATGCTGACGGCGATGACCGAGCCGACTGAGTCCCGCCGCCAACGGGCCACCCGCCGGGCCGGGGAGTTCCCGCCCGCGCCCGAGCCGCTGCCCCGCCCCGTGCCGGACAGCCACACCCACCTGGACATCACCGTCACCGAGGCCGGCGCCCCGGCCGGCGGGGCGGGTGGGAACGCCGCCGCCGCCGACCCGGTCGCGGCGGCCGTCGCGGTGGCCGCCGAGGCCGGCGTGGACCGGCTCGTCCAGGTCGGCGTGGACGTGAGGTCCTCCGGGTGGAGCGCCGACGCGGCCGACCGCTACCCGGCGGTGCTGGCCACCGTCGCCCTGCACCCCAACGAGGCGCCCCGGCTGGCGGACCTCGACGAGGCGCTGCGGCAGATCGAGGCGCTCGCGGCCCGGGACCGGGTGCGCGGGATCGGCGAGACCGGGATGGACTTCTTCCGCACCGGCGACGAGGGCCGGGCCGCGCAGGAGGAGAGCTTCCGGGCGCACATCGCCATCGCCAAGCGGTACGGCAAGGCCCTGGTCGTCCACGACCGGGACGCGCACGCCGACGTGCTGCGGATCCTCGACGACGAGGGCGCCCCGGACACCGTCGTGCTGCACTGCTTCTCCGGCGACGCCGGGTTCGCCGCCGACTGCGTGCGCCGCGGCTACCTGCTCAGCTTCGCGGGCACCGTCACCTTCGGCAGCGCCGTCGCGCTGCGCGAGGCCGCCGCGCTCACCCCGCTCGACCAGCTCCTGGTGGAGACCGACGCGCCGTACCTCACCCCCACCCCGCACCGGGGGCGGCCCAACGCGTCGTACCTCATCCCGCTCACCGTGCGGGCGCTGGCCGCGACCGCCGGCGCGGACCTCGACGAGCTGTGCGCGGCGCTGTCGGCCAACGGCGAGCGCGCCTTCGGCCCGTGGTGACCGGCCTGCTCGGCCCGGCGGAGATCCGGGAACTCGCCGCCCGCCTCGGGGTGCACCCGACCAAGAAGCTCGGCCAGAACTTCGTGCACGACCCGAACACCGTGCGCCGGATCGTCACCGTCGCCGGCCTGGCCCCGGACGACGTCGCCCTGGAGGTCGGCCCCGGCCTCGGCTCGCTCACCCTGGCCCTGCTGCCGGTGGCCGCGCACACCCATGCCGTGGAGCTCGACCCGACGCTGGCCGCCGCGCTGCCGGAGACCGCTGCCCGGTTCGCCGGGCCGGCCGCCGCCCGGCTGACCGTGCACCACGCCGACGCCCTGCGGATCGGTGCCGCCGAGCTGGCCGACCCCGCGCCGACCGCGCTGGTGGCGAACCTGCCGTACAACGTGGCCGTGCCGGTGGTGTTGCACCTGCTGGCCGAGCTGCCCAGCCTCCGGCAGGGCCTGGTGATGGTGCAGAAGGAGGTCGCCGACCGGCTCGTCGCCGGCCCCGGCTCCAAGGTCTACGGCATCCCGTCGGTCAAGCTCGCCTGGTACGCCCGCTCCCGCGCCGCCGGTAAGGTGCCGCCCAACGTGTTCTGGCCGGTGCCCAACGTCGACTCCGGCCTGGTCGCCTTCACCCGCCGCGAGCCGCCCCGCCCGGAGGTGCCCCGGAAACAGGTCTTCGCCGTCGTGGACGCCGCTTTCGCCCAGCGCCGCAAGACCCTGCGGGCCGCCCTGGCCGGCTGGGCCGGCGGCGCGGACCGGGCCGCCGCGGCGCTCACCGCCGCCGGCGTCGACCCCGGCGCGCGCGGCGAGTCGCTCACCGTCGAGCAGTTCGCCGCCATCGCCGCGTCGGCCCCGACCGCCCCACCGGCCGCGCAGTAGGCTGGCGCGGTGACCGAGGCCTGGGGACCGGACGACGATGACGACCAGCAGCGGCGCGGGGCCAGCGGCCCGGTCCGGGTGCGGGTGCCCGCCAAGGTCAACCTGCACCTCGGGGTGGGCCCGCTGCGCCGGGACGGCTACCACGAGCTGAACACCGTCTACCACGCCATCTCGATCTACGACGAGCTCACCGCCCGCCGCGGCGACACCCTCACCCTGACGATGGAGGGGGAGGGCACCGGCGAACTGGCCCTGGACGACACCAACCTGGCCATCCGGGCCGCCCGCGCCCTCGCCGGGTACGCGGGCGTCGCGCCGCACGCCCGGCTGCACCTGCGCAAGCAGATCCCGCTGGCCGGCGGGCTGGCCGGCGGCAGCGCCGACGCCGCCGCCGCGCTGGTCGCCTGCGACGCCCTCTGGGGTACCGGGCTGTCCCGCGACGAGCTGGCCGGGATCGCCGCCGACCTCGGCTCCGACGTGCCGTTCCTGATCTACGGCGGCACCGCGCTCGGCACCGGCCGGGGTGAGGCGGTCAGCCCCGTGCTGGCCCGCGCCACCTCCTGGCACTGGGTGGTCGCCATCGCCGACGGCGGGCTGTCCACCCCCGCCGCGTACGCCGAACTCGACCGGCTCCGCGACGCCGGGGCCGCCGGCCCGCCGCTGCGCAGCACCGACGGGCTGCTCGCCGCGCTGCGGCAGCGGGACCCCCGGGTGCTCGCCGCCAGCCTCGGCAACGACCTCCAGGACGCCGCGCTCGCCATGCGCCCGTCCCTGGCCGGCACCCTGAAGGCCGGCGAGGCCGCCGGGGCGCTCGCCAGCATCGTCTCCGGCTCCGGGCCGACCTGCGTGTTCCTCGCCGCGAACGCCGACGACGCCGAGCGGATCGCCGCCGAGCTGGCGACCGCCGGGGTGTGCCGCCAGGCGCGCACCGCGCACGGCCCGGTGCCCGGCGCGCGGATCGGCTGAGCCGGGAACACGCTCGCCCGGCGGGCGGAGCGTACGCCCGCCGGGGCGCCCCGGCGGGTCCGCGTACCCTTGGAGGCCAGGCGTCCCCAGGTGCCCGCCGGCACCGGGACGCCTTCATCATGAAAGGTGGCTTCGTGGCCAACATCGTCAACCTGGACCGGGTGTCCAAGGGGTACGGCGCCGCCGGGCCGCTGCTCACCGACGTCTCGCTCGGCCTCGACGACGCCGACCGGATCGGCGTGGTCGGCCTCAACGGGGCCGGCAAGTCCACCCTGCTGCGGCTGCTCACCAAGCAGGAGGACCCGGACGACGGCCGGGTCACCCACCGCCGCGACCTGCGCGTGCTCTGGCTGCCGCAGGCTCTGACCCTCACTCCCGAGGCCACCGTCCGGGACGTGGTGCTCGGCACCGCCTGGCTCGGCGAGAGCATGGGCGCCGAGCACGAGTGGGCCGGCGACGCCGGGGTCCGCGGCATCCTCGACGGCCTCGGCATGCCCCACCTCGGCCTCGACCAGCCCGTCGGCCCGATGTCCGGCGGCGAGCGCCGCCGGGTGGCGCTGGCCGCCCTGCTGGTGCGCGACTCCGACCTGCTCATCCTCGACGAGCCCACCAACCACCTCGACGTCGGCGGCGTCGACTGGCTGGCGAGGCACCTGGTCGGCCGCAAGGGCGCCCTCGTCGTGGTCACCCACGACCGGTGGTTCCTCGACGCGGTCTGCACCGCCACCTGGGAGGTCGCCGACCAGACCGTCCGGGCGTACGAGGGCGGCTTCGCCGCCTGGACCCTGGCCCGCGTCGAGCGGGAGCGGGTCGCCGCCGCCACCGAGGCCCGCCGGCAGAACCTGCTCCGCAAGGAGATCGCCTGGCTGCGTCGGGGCCCGCCCGCCCGGACCTCCAAGCCGCAGTTCCGGATCGACGCCGCCAACGCGCTGATCGCCGACGTGCCGCCGGCGCGCGACACCATGTCGCTGCAACGGATGGCCACCGCCCGGCTCGGCAAGCAGGTGTACGACCTGGAGGGCGTCCGGCTGCACGCCGGCCCGAAGGAGATCCTGCACGACGCCACCTGGCACGTCGGCCCCGGTGACCGGATCGCCATCCTCGGCCGCAACGGCGCCGGCAAGACCACCCTGCTGCGGATGCTCGCCGGCATCACCCGCCCCGACGCCGGACGGTTCGCCACCGGCTCCACCGTCCGGCCCGCGTTCCTCTCCCAGGAGCTGGCCGAGCTGCCCGGTCACCTGCGCGTCCTCGAAGCCGTCGAGGAGGTCGCGCGCCGGGTTCAGCTCGGCGACCGGGAGGTCTCCGCCGCCCAGCTCGCCGAGGTCTTCGGCTTCGACGACCGCCGGCTCTGGACCCCGGTCAGCGACCTCTCCGGCGGGGAGCGCCGCCGGCTCCAGATGCTCCGGCTGCTCGCCGGCGAGCCCAACGTGCTGCTCTTCGACGAGCCCACCAACGACCTGGACACCGACACCCTCGCCGCGCTGGAGGACCTGCTCGACTCCTGGCCCGGCACCGTCATCGTGGCCAGCCACGACCGGTACCTCATCGAGCGGGTCACCGAGACGGCGTACGGGATGTTCGGCGACGGTCGGCTGGTGCACCTGCCCGGCGGCGTCGACGAGTACCTGGCCCGGACCGCGAACCAGCCGCTGGCCGCGGTCGCCGGCGGACCCACCGCCACGGCGGGCGCCACCCCGCCGGCCGGCGGGATGTCCGCCGCCGAGGCCCGGCAGGCGAAGAAGGACCTCACCCGGCTGGAACGCCAGATCGGCAAGCTGGACCAGCGGGAGGCGGCGCTGCTCGACCAGCTCGCCGCGAACGCCACCGACTACGCCAAGGTCGCCGAGCTGGACGCCCAACTCAAGGACGTGCGGGCCGAACGGGAGCAGGTCGAGGAGACCTGGCTGGCCCTCGCCGAGCAGGTCCCCGGGAACTGAGCCGGCCGGCTCACGGAAGGCGAGCCGGCCTCGGGTGGGGGGTGTGCGGCGTCACAGCCCGCCGTGCGGGACAATCAGGTGACCCCTCACCCGCACGGTCTTGGAGATTCAGACATGGCCCACACCCCCGTCAACCACCCCGCGCGGCCGATCTACCGGGCGATCGGCGGGCTCGTTGGTCTGTACTTCGTGGTCTTCGGAGTGCTCGGCGTCATCGCCAGCGCCGGCAACGACTTCTTCGCCCAGGATGACACGAAGGTGCTCGGCCAGGGGACCAATCTCGGTTTCTCGTTGCTCAGCGTCCTGATCGGCGTCGCGATCCTGGCCGGCACCGCGATCGGCCGCAACCTCGACGTCGCGATCAACCAGTGGCTGGCGTACGCGCTCATGGTCCTCGGCCTGGCCGCGCTGGCCTTCCTGCACACCGACGCCAACATCTTCAACTTCACCGTCTTCACCGACATCGTGGTGCTGACCCTCTCGCTGGTGCTGCTGATGGTCGGCATGTACGGCAAGATCGGCACCGAGGAGGAGAGCGAGGCCTGGCAGAAGGCCCGGCTCGTCCTCTGACCAGGGTTGCCCGCCGCGGGGATCGGCTGGTTCCGGTCCCGCTGCGGCGGTTCGGCCCGTATCCGGCGCCCGCGCGGGCGACAATCCTTCCGAACGGACACATCCGGACGGAGGGGTTATGGTGCACTTTCCGGTCAATCACCCGGCGCGAGCGCTCTACCGCGTCCTCGCCGGGGTCATCGGGCTCTACATCCTGGTCTTCGGCGTCTGGGGAGTGGTCGCGACCTGGGGCGAAGGGCTGTTCGACCGGGGCGGCACCTGGGCCCTGGGCCTCCGCACCAACCTCGCGTTCTCGCTGGTTTCGGTGATCTTCGGGGCCGTGCTGATGGTCGGGGCGTCCCGGCGGAGCAACCTCGGCCACTACATGAACCTGACCGCCGGGGTGGTCTTCCTGGTCACCGGCGTGCTGATGATGTCCGTCCTGCAGACCTCGGCGAACTTCCTCAACTTCTCGATGTCCACCGTCATCGTGTCGCTGCTGTTCGGGCTGGTGCTCCTAGCCACCGGCCTCTACGACAAGGTCGGCCCGCCCGAGCGCGCCGAGGCCGAACGCCGGCACCGCCGCGCCGCCGTCCCCGGCGGTCGCTGAACCCGGCCGTTCCGGACCCCGGTCACCGGCCCTTCGCCGTGATCAGGGTGGGCTTCGCGTCCAGGTGCGACAGGCCGTTCCAGGCCAGGTTGACCAGGTGCGCGGCCACCGTCTCCTTACGCGGCTTGCGCACCTCCAGCCACCAGCGTCCCGTCAGTGCCACCATCCCGACGAGGGCCTGCGAGTAGAGCTCGGCCAGCTTCGGGTCGTACCCCCGGGTCTTGAACTCGGCGCCGAGGATGTGCTCGACCTGGTGCGCGACGTCGTTCATCACGCTGCTGAAGTTGCCCGTCGCGGACATCACCGGCGACTCCCGGACCAGCACCCGGAACCCGCTGGTCTCCTCCTCGATGTACCCGAGCAGGGCCATCGCCGCCTGCTCCAGCAACTCCCGCGGATGACCGGCGGTCAGGGCCGTGGTGATCCGGTCCAGCAGGGCCCGGACCTCCCGGTCCACCACCACCGCGTAGAGCCCCTCCTTGCCGCCGAAGTGCTCGTAGATGACCGGCTTGGAGACCTTCGCCCGGGCCGCCACCTCCTCGATCGAGGTCGCGTCGAAGCCGCGCTCGGCGAACAGCTGCCGACCGATCGAGATCAACTGCTCACGCCGCTGCGCCGCCGACATCCGCACCCGCGAGGGCGGCTTTCCCGCCGCCGCCGCAACCGTGCGCCGCCGGCGACCTGGGCCACCCTCGCCGACCGGACCGTCCGCCATGTCGTCACCTCGCCGGCGCTCGGGGACGCCTGTCGTGGGATGCCGCTGCCTCCGCTGTTCACGCCGCCGACCCGTCCGAAGCCGGGACGGTGCCGCCGCGTCGTCCGACCGTACCCGTGCCGGTCGACCCGGCGTCGGCCGGCACGGGGGGACCCGGCGTGCGCGTGGAGCCGCGCGGGACAGTTTCGTGCGTGGATGCCTTCGTGCCACGCGACGTGCCGTCGGAGTGCCGCGCCGGCCGCTCTGGAGGACCGAAGGGATCATGAGGGGAATGGGCGATGGCATCGAGGGCTCGGGACGCTATGGTGTAGAGGTCTGCCGACCGTTTGGTTTGTCCGTTTAGACCGTCCCGGGTCGTCTAATGGCAGGACGTCAGGTTTTGGTCCTGATTATAGGGGTTCGAATCCTCTCCCGGGAGCTTCCGCTGTACCGCCGCCACTGCGTGGTTAGCATGGCCGCGAGACTGTCGCCGTCCGACGGGAGCTACGTCGTGTCCCAGCTCCACCTCCGAACCGTCGTCGTGCTCGCCGCCGGGGAGGGCAAGCGGATGAAGTCGGCGCTGCCCAAGGTGCTGCATCCCCTGCTCGGCCGGACCCTGCTCGGCCACGTGCTGACCGCCGCCGCGCCGCTTGCGGCCGACCGGACCGTCGTTGTGGTCGGGCACGGCGCGGACCAGGTCCGGGCACACCTGGCCGAGGTCGCCCCGGCGGCCACCCCGGTGCTCCAGGCCGAGCAGCTCGGCACCGGCCACGCGGTCCGGATCGGGCTGGACGCGGCGCCGGACGCCGCCGGGACCGTGGTGGTGATCAACGGCGACGTGCCGCTGCTCCGCCCCGAGACGGTCGCCGCGCTGGTCGACGCGCACGAGGGCGCGGGGGCCGCGGCCACGGTGCTGGCCGCCGAGGTGCCCGACCCGACCGGGCTGGGGCGCATCGTCCGGGACCCGTCGGGTCGGCTGGAGCAGATCGTCGAGGAGCGCGACGCCACCCCGGCCCAGCGCGCGCTGCGCGAGATCAACGCCGGCATCTACGCGTTCGACGCGGTGCGGCTGCGCGCCGCGCTGGGTAAGCTCTCCGCCGACAACGACCAGGGCGAGGAGTACCTCACCGACGTCTTCGGCCTGCTCGTCTCCGCCGGCGAGCCGGTGGCGGTGCACGTGGCCGCCGACCACGTCGAGACGCTGGGCTGCAACGACCGGGTCGAGCTGGCGGCGCTGCGCCGGCTGCTGCGCGACCGGGTGAACGAGGGGTGGATGCGCACCGGGGTCAGCATCCTGGACCCGGCGACGACCTGGATCGACGTGACGGTCGCGGTGGACCGGGACGCGGTGATCGACCAGAACACCCAGCTGCGCGGCGGGACCGTGGTCGGTGCGGAGGCCGTGGTCGGACCGGACGTGACGCTGATCGACACGGTGGTCGGTCCGGGGGCGACCGTGCTGCGCAGCCACGCCGTCGAGGCCGAGGTCGGCCCGGGGGCCAGCGTCGGGCCGTACGCGTACCTGCGGCCGGCGGCGAAGCTGGCCGAGCGGGCCAAGGTCGGCACCTTCGTCGAGGTGAAGAACTCCGAGGTCGGTGCGGGCGCGAAGGTGCCACACCTGTCGTACGTGGGTGACGCGACGATCGGGGCGAAGGCCAACATCGGCGCGGCGACGATCTTCGTGAACTACGACGGGGTCAACAAGCACCGCACCACGGTCGGCGAGGCGGCGTTCATCGGCTGCGACACCAGCCTGATCGCCCCGGTGGAGGTGGGCCCGGGCGCGTACGTCGCGGCGGGCAGCGCGGTCAGCCAGGACGTGCCGCCGGGTGCGCTCGGGGTGACCCGGGCGCCGCAGCGCAACATCGAGGGCTGGGTGGCCCGCAGGCGGCCCGGCACCGCCTCCGCCGAGGCCGCCGAGCGGGCCCGCCAGGCTGTGGCGCAAGCGGCGGAGGATGCGCCGGAGGCCTGAGGGCCGCAAGGGAAGGTGAGGCAATCCACGGGGGCGCCGAGGCGGTTCGAGGGCCGCCAGGCGGGGGAGATACTGCAACCGCATAGTCCCCGGCCGGACCGCAGCCGGGACCACCGACCAACGGGAGCAGACGAGCCCATGGGCAGCATCGTCGCCGAAAACCGCAAGAGCCTGATGCTCTTCTCCGGACGTGGCTTTCCGGAGCTGGCCAAGGAGATCGGCGAGGTGCTAGGCGTCGCGCCGACGCCCGCCGACGCGTACGAGTTCGCGAACGGGGAGATCTTCGTACGGTTCAAGGACTCGGTGCGTGGTTCGGACGCCTTCGTGGTGCAGTCCGTGACGCACGGGGTCAACACCTGGGTCATGGAGACCCTGATCATGATCGACGCGCTGAAGCGCGGTTCGGCCAAGCGGATCACCGTGGTCCTGCCGTTCTACCCGTACTCGCGGCAGGACAAGAAGCACCGGGGCCGGGAGCCGATCTCGGCGCGGCTGGTGGCGGACCTGCTGAAGACCGCGGGCGCGGACCGGATCCTCACGGTGGACCTGCACACCGCGCAGATCCAGGGCTTCTTCGACGGCCCGGTGGACCACCTGTTCGCGATGGACATCCTGGCCGAGTACGTGGAGCGCAAGTTCGCCGGTCGGCCGATGACGGTGGTGGCGCCGGACTCGGGCCGGGTTCGGGTGGCGGAGCGGTGGACGGACCGGCTGGGCGGCTGCCCGCTGGCGTTCATCCACAAGACCCGGGATCCGCTAAAGCCGAACCAGGTGGTGGCGAACCGGGTGGTCGGCGAGGTGGAGGGGCGGGTCTGCCTGATCGTCGACGACATGATCGACACCGGCGGCACGATCACCAAGGCCGCCGAGATCCTTCGGACGGCCGGGGCGGCGGAGATCGTCGTGGCGTCCACCCACGCGCTGCTGTCCGACCCGGCGACCGAGCGGCTGAAGAACAGCCCGATCACCGAGGTCGTGGTGACCAACACGCTGCCGCTGCCGTCCGAGAAGCAGCTCGACAAGATCACCGTGCTGTCGATCGCGCCGCTGCTGGCCCGGGCGATCCGGGAGGTCTTCGACGACGGGTCGGTGACCACCCTGTTCGGCGGCCTGAGCTGACGGCCACCCGCGCGCCGGCTCTCGTCCCGAGGCCGGCGCGCGGGTACCGGACCGGCTCCGCCGGGCGTCCGGGTCGATGTCCGACCGGCGTCCGGAACGGTGTCCGCTGGGCGTTTTTGCTCCTGCGGATGGTGGAGGCGGGGACTGCCGTCAGGGGCGCAATCAACTCGGGTAGACTATTACGGTTGCCACGGCGAGGGTGCCCGGCGGGCCGCTGAAAAGCGCCGCACGGATGCACCGTCATCGACGCGGTGCTCCGGGCAGTCGTTCATGACGCATGAGCCCCAGCGAGCCCCTCGCCCCAGCACCGCCAGTCGACAAGCCCGCCGCAGCGAAAGCATCAGGAGTTTCCCCGTGTCCGAGGTAAAGATCAGCGCCGAGCCCCGTACCGAGTTCGGCAAGGGTGGTGCCCGTCGTACCCGCCGGGCCGGCTTGGTGCCCGCCGTGCTTTACGGCCACGGCGAGAAGCCCAAGCACATCGCGCTGCCCGTGCGTGAGTTCGCCGCCGCGATCCGCAAGGGCGGCGCCAACCAGCTCTTCGCGATCGAGGTCAGCGACGGCACCCAGGTGCTGGCGCTGCCGAAGGCGATCCAGCGGGACCCGATCCGGGACAGCTACGAGCACGTCGACCTGCTGCTGGTCCGCCGCGGCGAGAAGGTCACCGTCGAGGTCCCGGTCCAGCTGACCGGCGAGGCCGCCAAGGACACGCTGATCGTGCACGACCACGACACCCTCTCGGTGATCGCCGACGCCACGAAGGTGCCGGACCACCTGGAGGCGTCGATCGAGGGTCTGGAGGCCGGCACCCAGGTCACCGCCGCCGACGTGGAGCTGCCGTCCGGCGTCGAGCTGGTCGCCGACCCGGAGTCCACGGTCGCCTCGGTGACCGCCGCGCCGACCGCCGAGCAGCTTGAGGCCACCCTCCCCGAGGTCGAGGAGGCCACCGCCGAGGCCGAGGCCGAGGTCGGCGAGGAGACCGCCGAGGGTGCCGAGACCCCGGCCGCCGAGGGCGAGCAGGCCCCGGCCGAGGCGAAGACCGAGGCCTGATCGGTCCCCGTTCCGTGCGACAGGCGCTCCCGTGATCGGGGGCGCCTGTCGGCATATCCGGTGGTCGTCGGGTCGCACGGCCGTGGTGGGCGGCGCTGAGAGCGGGAGGGGCGTGGCGTGACGGACGAGGCGGGGCCGTGGCTGGTGGTCGGCCTGGGCAACCCCGGTCGGGAGTACGCGGGCAATCGGCACAATGTCGGCTTCATGGTGGCCGACCTGCTGGCCGCCCGCGTGGGTGGCAGGTTCGGCCGGCACAAGCGGGCGGTGGCTGAGGTCACCGAGGGGCGGCTCGGGTTCGGCGGCCCGAAGCTGGTGCTGGCGAAGCCGCTGACGTACATGAACCTCTCCGGCGGGCCGGTGGCCGGGCTGGCGCAGTTCCACAAGGTGCCGCCGGGCCGGGTGATCGCGGTCCATGACGAGCTGGACATCGAGTACGGGCAGGTGCGGGTGAAGTGCGGCGGCGGTGAGGGCGGGCACAACGGCCTGCGCTCGATGTCGAAGTCGCTGGGCACGAAGGACTACGTCCGGGTGCGGTTCGGCATCGGCCGGCCGCCGGGTCGGCAGGACCCGGCGGACTACGTGCTGTCGGACTTCTCCGCCGCCGAGCGCAAGGAGCTGGAGTTCCTGGTCGACCGGGCGGCGGACGTCGTCGAGTCGGTGGTCACCCGGGGTGTGGAGCCGACCCAGAACCTGTATCACGGGGCCTGACCCGGGCGGGGCGTAGGCGGATGCCCGAGGCCCGGCCGGTAGTCTGCGCCTTTCGGGCGAACCGCAGCCGGCGCACCCGCCGATGACGCCGGAGGCGGCGACCGTTGGCGGAGGGAGGGTCATCCGGTTGGCGGCCAGTCGTAGTTCCTCCGCCGGTTTTTCTGACCGATCCGGCGGAGGATGTCGGCGCTCATCTCGTTCCGATGGGCTCGGCGGGGACGAAGATCGTCGCAGTGGTGACAGGTGAGGTCGACGCGTGCATCCACGCCGGCGGCCAGTACGAGTGGGACTCGGCCGCCCCGGTAGCTGTGGCGACGGCCACCGGACTGCATGCTTCCCGGATCGACGGTTCTGCGCTGAGATACAACGAGGCTGATCCGCGCCTGCCCGACCTGCTGGTCTGCCGCAAGGATCTCGCCAGCCGGTTGCTTGCAGCGTTGCAGAGGCAGTCCGGGTAGCCTGAGCGTTCTTCTTTACGTGTCCGACCGGAAAGGTCTGGAATCCCATGAGCGGATCCGAGCGAATCGAGGCCGTGTCATGACCGCCCCCGCCGCGTACCAGGTCTCGCACCTCGACGCGCTGGAGGCGGAGAGCGTCTTCGTGATGCGCGAGGTGGTCGCGGAGATGGAGCGGCCGGTGCTGCTGTTCTCCGGTGGCAAGGACTCGATCGTGATGCTGCGGTTGGCGCAGAAGGCGTTCGCGCCGGCGAACATCCCGTTCCCGGTGATGCACGTCGACACGGGGCACAACTTCCCGGAGGTCCTGGAGTACCGGGATCGCCGGGTGGCCGAGCTGGGCCTTCAGTTGATCGTGGCGAGTGTGCCGGAGGCGTTGGCGCGGGGGTTCGTGCGGGAGGCGGCGGACGGGACGCGGAACCGGATCCAGACGCCGGTGTTGTTGGACGCGGTGGAGAAGCACCGGTTCGACGCGTTGTTCGGTGGGGCGCGGCGGGACGAGGAGAAGGCGCGGGCGAAGGAACGGGTGTTCTCGTTCCGGGACGAGTTCGGGCAGTGGGATCCGAAGAACCAGCGTCCGGAGTTGTGGTCGTTGTACAACGGTCGGCATCACCCGGGGGAGTCCATCCGGGTGTTCCCGTTGTCGAACTGGACCGAGTTGGATGTGTGGCACTACATCGCGCGGGAGCGGATCCCGCTGCCCTCGATCTACTACGCGCACGAGCGCGAGGTGGTGGAGCGGGACGGGATGCTCTACGCGGTGAACGAGTTCTTCCGCCCCCGGGCGGGTGAGGAGCGGTTCAAGGCCCAGGTGCGCTACCGGACGGTGGGCGATGCCTCCTGCACCGCCGCCGTGCGTTCGGACGCGGACTCGGTGGAGCGGGTGATCGAGGAGGTGGCCGCGACGCGGATCACCGAGCGGGGCGCTACCCGGGGTGACGACCGGGTCAGTGAGGCCGCGATGGAGGACCGTAAGCGGGAGGGCTACTTCTGATGAGCACCGACACTGTGGCCACCGAGGTCGATCTCGGGGCGCGGCCGATGGACCTGCTGCGGTTCGCGACGGCGGGGAGCGTCGACGACGGTAAGTCGACGTTGATCGGCCGGCTGTTGTACGACACGAAGTCGCTGTTCACCGACCAGCTTGCCGCCGTCGAAGCCGTCAGCGCCGCGCGGGGGGACGAGTACACCAACCTCGCTCTGCTCACCGACGGCCTGCGGGCGGAGCGGGAGCAGGGCATCACGATCGATGTGGCGTACCGGTACTTCGCCACGCCGCGGCGGAAGTTCATCATCGCCGACACCCCGGGGCACATCCAGTACACCCGCAACATGGTCACCGGGGCGTCCACCGCCGATCTGGCGCTGATCCTGGTGGACGCGCGCAAGGGCCTCGTCGAGCAGTCGCGGCGACACGCGTTCCTGTGCTCGCTATTGCGGGTGCCGCACCTGGTGTTGTGCGTGAACAAGATGGACCTGGTCGGTTTCTCGCAGGAGGTGTTCGAGCGGATCGCGGACGAGTTCACGGCGTTCGCGGCGAAGCTGGACGTGCCCGACCTGACGGTGGTACCGGTGTCGGCCCTGCGGGGGGACAACATCGTGTCCCGGTCGGAGAACATGCCGTGGTACGACGGTCCGTCGTTGCTGCACCACCTGGAGCGGGTGCACATCGCCTCGGACCGGAACCTGCAGGACGTGCGTTTCCCGGTGCAGTACGTGATCCGGCCGCAGTCCACGACGGTGACCGACTACCGGGGGTACGCCGGTCAGGTGGCCTCGGGGGTGTTGAAGCCGGGGGACGAGGTGATGGTGCTGCCGTCGGGGTTCACCAGCCGCATCGCGGCGGTGGAGACCGCGGACGGGCCGGTGGAGGAGGCGTTCCCGCCGATGTCGGTCACGGTCCGCCTCGAAGACGAGATCGACATCTCCCGGGGTGACATGATCTGCCGGCCGAACAACGCCCCGGCGGTGGCGCAGGACATCGAGGCGATGGTCTGCTGGATGGACGAGACCCGCCCGTTGCAGGTCGGCGGCAAGTACGCGATCAAGCACACCACCCGCTCGGCGCGGGCGATCGTGCGGGGCCTGCACTACCGCTTCGACATCAACTCCCTGCACCGCGACGAGACCGCCACCGAACTGAGGCTCAACGAGATCGGCCGGGTCCGGCTGCGGACGACGGTGCCGCTCCTGGCCGACGAGTACCGCCGCAACCGCACCACCGGCGGTTTCGTCATCATCGACGAGACCACCAACCGCACCGTGGGCGCCGGCATGATCGTCGAAACCGCCTGACGCCGCCCCTCGAACACCGCGCTATTTCACGGAAAGAGTGGCCATCCAAGCCCGGATGGTGACTCTTTCCGTGAAATAGCGGCCGGGGCGGGGGTGAGGCGGCGGCCGGGTGTCAGGGGCGGGGGTGGGTGTTTGGGGTGGTCAGGTGGAAGTTGGGGGCGGGGAAGTCGCGGGCGGCGTAGGCGGTGGTGACGGCGGCGGATGCCGCGTCGGCGCGGTCGGCGTCGACCAGGGCGAGGACGCAGCCGCCGAAGCCGCCGCCGGTCATCCGCGCGCCGTACGCCCCGGCCGCGAGGGCCGCCTCGACCGCCGTGTCGATCTCCGGCACGGTGATCTCGAAGTCGTCCCGCATCGAGGCGTGCGAGGCGGTCAGCAGCGGGCCGATGTCGCGGATCCGGCCGGCGCGCAGCAGTTCGACGGTGTCGAGCACCCGCTGGTTCTCGGTCACCACGTGCCGGACCCGGCGGCGGGTCTCGTCGTCGTCGAGCAGGGCGAGGGCCTCGTCCAGCCCGGCGGCGGGGACGTCGCGCAGCGCGGCCACCCCGAGCAGCTTCGCCGCCCGCTCGCAGGAGGCGCGGCGGGAGGCGTACTCGCCGCCGGCGTGCCGGTGCGGGGCCCGGCTGTCGACCACCAGCACGGCCAGTCCGGCGGTGGCCAGGTCGAACGGGATGTGTTCGACGGACTCGGTACGGCAGTCGAGGAACAGCGCGTGGCCGGGGCGGCAGCGGATCACCGCGGACTGGTCCATGATCCCGGTGGGGGCGCCGACGTAGGCGTTCTCGGCCCGCTGGGCGAGCCGGGGCCGCCGTTCGGCCGGCAGGTCCACCCCGCCGAGGTCGACCAGGGCGGCCAGCACGGCGGCCTCCAGCGCCGCCGAGGAGGACAGCCCGGAGCCGACCGGCACGTCCGAGGCGATGGCGAGCCGCGCGCCGGGCACGTCGTGGCCGGCGTCGCGCAGCGCCCAGACCACCCCGGCCACGTACGCGCCCCAGCCGGCGACCCGGCCGGGCGCGGCGACCTCGTCGACGCCGAACTCCACCGGGGAGTCGGACAGCTCCGACCAGGCCGTCCACCGCCCGCCGTCCTGCCGCGCGGCGGCGACGACGGTACGCAGCGGCAACGCGAACGGCAGCACGAAGCCGTCGTTGTAGTCGGTGTGCTCGCCGATCAGGTTGGCCCGCCCGGGAGCCGCCCAGCGGCCGGCGGGCGGCTCGCCGTACCGGTGCCGGAAACCGGCGGCGGCGCGGTCGGCGACGTCACCGGCGGGGCCGGGACGCGCGGGATCGGTCACGGACGCTTCAGGACGTGCGTGCGGTAGAAGGCCCAGGCGTCGCCGACCATGTCGTGCAGGGTGGGCTTCTCGGGCACCCAGCCCAGCTCCTCGCGGGCCAGCGCGGCGGAGGCGACCAGCTCGGCCGGGTCGCCCTCGCGGCGGGGCGCCACCTCGATCGGCAGCGGCCGGCCGGTGACCTCGCGGACCACGTCGACGACCTGCCGGTTGGTGAACCCGGCGCCGTTGCCCAGGTTGTAGATCCGGTGCCGACCGGGAGCGGCGCCGGTGAGCGCCAGCAGGTGGGCGCGGGCCAGGTCCTCGACGTGGATGTAGTCGCGCACGCAGGTGCCGTCGGCGGTGGGGTAGTCGTCGCCGAAGAGCTGGAGCTTCTCCCGCCGGCCGGCGGCCACGTCCAGGGCGATCGGGATGAGGTGGGTCTCCGGGTCGTGCCGCTCGCCGATGGCGAGGTCGCCGCGCAGGTACGCCCCGGCGACGTTGAAGTAGCGCAGCGACACGGCGGCCAGGTCGTGCCCGATCGCCTCGGAGGTGAGCGCCATGTCGACGGCGAGCTTGGTGGCGCCGTACGTGTTGGTGGGGGCCTTGACGGCCGTCTCCGGGATGGGCAGCTCGACCGGGTTGCCGTAGACGGCGGCGGTGGAGGAGAAGACCATCCGGGGCACGCCGGCGGCCCGGACCGCGTCGATCAGGGCGAGCGAGCCGACGGTGTTGGTGTGCCAGTACAGCTCCGGCCTGACCATCGACTCGCCGGCGGCGATCAGGGCGGCGAAGTGCAGCACCCCGTCGAAGCCCGCCCCCGGGGTGAGCACCTGGGCCGCGTCGTGGATCGGCGCGTCGACCCAGGTGGCCTCCGGAGCGAGCGCCTCCCGGTGCCCGGTGCGCAGGTCGTCGAGGACGACCACCTCGTGGCCGGCGTCGAGCAGCATCCGGGTCACCACGCTGCCGATGTAGCCGGCGCCGCCGGTGACGAGCAGTTTCACGTCGAGCCTCCTGCCTGGCCGCGCCTCGCGCGGCCGTTCGTGATCACCTTACGACGGCCCGGTGTGGCCGCACGGCCCATCGCCGGGCCCTCGGGGCTCTACCATCTACAGACATGCGGGAAGCGGGCGGTCCCGGGCTCCGACGACGATCGCCGGGGCGGGCCCGACGCGTTCCGGGGCCGCTGGCCCGGGCGGTCGCCCGGCTCGTGGTCCGGGCTGCCGACGGCGCCACCCGGCTGGTCACCGACCTGCTCGGGGCCAGCCCCGCGGCCGGCCGGGAACGGATCAGCGAGGCGGAGCTGCGCGACCTGGTCGCCGCCAACACCGTCCTCGACCCGGACGAGCGGCGGATCATCGACGAGGTGCTGGTGGCCGGCGCGAGCCTGGTCCGTGAGGTGATGATGCCCCGCACCGAGGTGGTCTTCCTCTCCGCCGGGCTGAGCCTGGCCGAGGCGGAGCGGCTGGTCCGGGCCGAGACGCACACCCGCTACCCGGTGGTCGACGGCACCCACGACGACGTGGTCGGCTTCGTCCACCTGCGCGACGTGCTGCTGCGCCCCGACCTCGATCCGGACACCACCGTCGGCGAGCTTACCCGGGAGGTGAAGCAGCTGCCCGGCAGCAAGCGGGTGCTGGCCGCGCTGACCGAGATGCGCCGCGAGGGTCACCACCTGGCGGTGGTGGTCGACGAGTACGGCGGCACCGCCGGCATCGTCACCTGCGAGGACCTGATCGAGGAACTGGTCGGGGAGATCCACGACGAGCACGACGACGCCCCCGAGCCGGCGCTGTCCGGGCTGCCCGCCGTGGTGGACGGCCGGCTCAACCTCTCCCACTTCGCCGAGCGCACCGGGGTGCGGCTGCCCGCCGGCCCGTACGAGACGGTCGGCGGGTACGTGATGGCGGCGCTCGGCCGGCTGCCGATCGACGGCGACGAGGTGTCGGTGCCCCTGGCCCCGGGCGACGGCGGAACCCCCGACGTCCCGCCCGAGGGGTGGCTGCTGCGGGTGCTCGCGCTGGAGGGGCGCCGCGTGGCCCGGCTCGCGGTCTCCGCGGTGCGCCTGCCCGAGCCGCGGCGCGAGGTCGCCGCCCCGGTGCCGGCGGCCGAGAGCCGACCCGCCGGCCCGTAATGACGTACGCCGGGGGTTGCTGACAGAATTGCCGGAATGTTTTCGCCGGCGTGCTTCGAGTAGCCGGCGCGACGTGATACGGGTGGACGGCTCGGTGGCCGAAGGGGTGGCGCGGAACGTGGATCGCAGGGAGGGGGCGCCGGTGGCCGGCGACACCATCCAGATCGGGATCGCGGTGGACATCCCGGAACCGTGGGGCGGGACACTCACCCGGCGCCGGGTCGAGACCGGCGACCCCCTGGTGGTCCAGGCGCACGTGACGCTGCTCGGGCCCACCGAGATCCCGGTGGCGGCGCTGCCGGCGGTCGAGCGGCACCTCGCCGCGGTGGCCGCCGCCCACCTGCCGTTCGCGCTGCACCTGCGCGGCACCGGCACGTTCCGCCCCGTCACCCAGGTGGTCTTCGTGGCGGTGGCCGCCGGGATCAGCGAGTGCGAGCTGCTGGCCGCCGCGATCAGAGTCGCGCCGGAGCTGCACCGGGAAACCCGCTTCCCGTACCACCCGCACGTCACGGTGGCCCAGGACGTCGCGCCGGAGGCGCTGGACAAGGTGTACGAGGACCTGGCCGACTTCTCGGCGATGTTCGAGGTGGGCTCGTTCACCCTCTTCTCCCACAGCGGGCAGGCCCGGTGGCAGCCGCGCCGGGATTTCCTGCTCGGCGGTTGAACCCGGCGGGCCGTCGACGTGCCGGCGGCCGATCGGCGAGGATGACGGCGTGAACGTGATCGGGCGGATCGAGGCCGGCTTCGGCCGGCGGGTCACCGCCGCGCGCCGCCGGTCACGGACGTTCGACCACCTGTGGCGGGCCGGGACGCTCTACGGCGATGTGCTCGCCGCGCGGCTGGCGGCGGCCATCGCGTACTACGGCTTCTTCGCGGTCTTCGCGCTCGGCCTGGTCGCGTACGCGATCTTCGGGGCGATCCTGGAGGACAACGACGAGATCAGCGCCTCCGCCGCCGGTTTCCTCCGGGAGAACCTGCCCTTCCTGGACCCGGCGCAGATCGCCCAGAGCAGCGGCACCGTCGGCGTGATCGGCCTGGTCATCCTGGCCTTCACCGGGATCGGCTGGGTGGAGGCGATCCGCTCCTCGCAGCGGCTGATATACGGGCTCAACCAGCAGCCCGGCAACCTGGTGGTGCGCCGGGTGATCGACCTGGGCGTGCTGGTGCTGGTGTTCGTGATGCTCGGTGTCTCGGTGGCCGCCGTGGACACGCTGGAGTCGGTGCTGCGGTTCCTGCTGCGCAGCACCGGCTCGGTGGGGTTGACGGTGGTGAGCGCGGTACTCAGCGTCCTGGTCAACGCGGTGCTGGCGACGGCGCTGCTGGTGGCGGTGCCCCGGCTTCGGATGAGCCGGCGCCGGCTGCGCCCGGTGGTGTTCGTGGTCGCGGTCGGGATCACGCTGCTGAACACGGTCGGGCGGTACTACGTGGTGCGCACCGAGCGGAACCCGGCGTACGCGGTGGTGGCCGGGGCGGTCGGCGTGCTGCTCTACCTCTACCTGCTCAACCAGCTCGTCCTGTTCGGCGCGGCGCTCGCCGCGACCAGCCCGTACGGCCGGGTGGTGGACCTGGCCGAGGGACCGGTGCCGGCGGACATCGACGCCGACACCGATCCGGGTGCGCCCGGGGGAGCGGGCTGACATGCGGATCATCGTGGACCAGGCGTCGCCGACGCCGCCGTACGAGCAGGTGCGTGGCCAACTCGCCGAGCAGATCGGGGACGGGCGGCTGCCGGTCGGCACCCGGCTGCCGACGGTCCGCCGGCTCGCCGGCGAGCTGGGGCTCGCGGCGAACACGGTGGCCCGGGCGTACCGGGAGCTGGAGGCCGCCGGGCTGCTGGAGACGCGGGGGCGGCACGGCACCTTCGTGGCGCCGGGCCGCGACGACGCGGTGGACCGGTTGCAGCGGGCGGCGGCCGGCTACGCGGCCGAGGCGCTCCGGCTCGGGGTGGCGCCGGATGCCGCGCTGGACCTGGTCCGGGCCGCCCTGGACGCCGCACACCCGGCCTGACCCGAGGACAGGGGAAGCGCCCCCGGCCACGACGCTCTTTCGCGTGACAAGGGGCGCTTCCTGACGTTCAGGGTCAGCGGGCCGGACCGATGCCGGCCCCCTGCTAGTAGGGATCCTTGCAGTGGTGGCCCGCGCGGTTGTAGATCGGGATGAACGCCATGGCGTCCCAGGCGACATCGACGTTACCGGTGGAGGTCGACGTCCCCGCGTTGTTGAGCAGCACCTGCGATCCCCGGCCCATGTCGTAGGCGCCCAGGTACACCCACTTGTCGTGGCCGTTCACCCCGGGCAGCCCGGTGCCCTGGTCCAGCTCGCAGTAGTACTCGCTGCCGTCGTTGCCGCCGCGGATGACGTACTCCGCGGCGTCGTGCTCGCCCCCGTGGCTCGGCAGGTGCGCGACGACGTCGAAGCGCATCCGCTCCCCCGGTTGCAGGTCCAGGTTGGGGGTCCAGGCGCCGACCAGGTGGTGCTTCGGGTTGGCACTTCCGTTGACCGTCGGGTAGACGTGGCTGAACCACATGTGCCCCTGGTAACCGGCACCCAGTTGGTGCAGGTCGATGTCGGCGTAGAGCGCGTTCGTGCTGCCTGTCGGTGAGCCGGCCCGGAGGGTGAACTTTCCGTCGTTCGGGTCGCTGGTGCAGCCCAGTGCGTACTGCGACGAGTCGATCGTGGTGTACACGACGCTGGTCTTGCGGGTGGCGTCCTTGTCCGGGTCGGAGTTGCCGGTGAAGACCGAGCAGTCCCGGTCGTACACCCGTTGCACCCCCGGCTCGGCTGAGGTCGAGCTGTAGGTCAGCTTCTCCTTGGCGCAGGCCCCACCGGGGCAGTTGGCGAAGGTCGCGCTGCCGTGCCACCAGCAGGCCTCGCTGTCGGCCGGGCACGGGCTCGCGGCGTTCGGGGTGCAGCTGTTGATGCTCGGCGAGCAGAACGTGTAGACGCCCGGCAGTGACAGCACCTTGGTGAAGCGGCTCGGGTAGTTCGGAGAGTTGGCGCCGTACGTCGGCTGGGCGTATGCCTCGGTGGAGATCGGCCAGCCCTTCAGCTGCGGCGTCTCGACCCACCCCATGATCCGTTCCGGGTACGACCAGTGGTTCGGCGTCTCCGCGTCGGCGTACGTGTCGCGGAGGAACTTCGGCCGGGCCGGATCGTAGGACGGGTTGGCGGGATTGTTCAGCCAGCCGATGCCCCACCGGCCGTTGTTGGCGCTGGCCTCGCTGCTCGGGTGGTAGCCGCTGTTGTACGCCCAGACGGCCAGGAACCAGTTCTCGATCCAGGTCGGGTCGTTGTTGTTGAGGGTGCTCCGCCCGAGCGGCTCGTTGTAGATCTGGTTCCACTTGTCGATCAGGATGTTGAGCCCGGCGGCGATGTTCGCCGCGTAGTCGATCGAGATCGCGATCTGCTGGTTGCGGGTGTAGACCGTGTCGCCGACGCTCATCCCCGTCGTCACCTGGCCGACGCCGTAGCCGCAGTCGGCCTTCGGGTAGTTGATGACGTCGATACTGGCCCCGGCGTTGCCGTAGTAGTCGGCGATCAGCGGGTTGCCCAGGTCGCCGGGGACGGCGTGCCAGGAAGCCTGCGAGAGATTCGTCTCCTGGGCCAGGATCCCCAACATGAGCTGCGCCGGCACCTCACCGCCGCCGGCCACCGCCCGCCTCGGGAAGAGCCCCTGCGGGCTGTAGGAGGGCAGGCCGGACTTCAGGTAGTTGGCCGGCCGGGACGTGGTGAGGGTGGCGTGCACCGCCCGGTCCACCGCCCACTCGACCATGTTGGCGCTCGGCTGCTGCGCCTGCACCTTCGGGTCGTTCCGCCGTACGGCGCACTTCGGGTTCGAGATCGTCGGGTCGACCGCCAGCCCGCTCACCGTCGGCCCGGCCGCCGCATGGGTCGGCAGCGCGTCCAGCCGGGGCGCTGTCCGCGAGGTGGCGAAGGCGACGGTGGAACGGCGACCGCTGGCGGTGGCGTGTACCGCCACCTGGACCCGGCCGGCGTCGGCCCGGTCCGCCGGCGACAGGGGCGCGCGTACCGCCTTCTCGCCCTGTGCGGTGGTGATCTCCTCGGCCAGCAGGTGACCGCGCGCGGAGACGGCCCGGACCCGGTGGTCCGACCGGATCACCGCCAGCTCCGGCCAGGTGCGCGTGGGGGCCGGTGCGGTGCCGACGAGCACGTTCCGGCCGCCCGCCTGGCCCATCAGCTGCAGGTGACCCTTCTTGCCGACGACGACGGTCCGCAGCCGACCTGCCTGGTACCGCTGCGCCACGGCCCGTTCACCAGTGATGGCGACCAGGTCGATGCCGCTGCGTGCGGTGCCGCGAAGAGTGGAGACCGGCCCGACCGGCCGGGCCACCTCGGTGAGTGCTCCGGTGGACCCGACCTTCACCAGTCGTCCCCGGGCGATGCCGTAGTCGCCATCGGCCGCCGGTGCGGGCGTGGTGAGCTGGGCCGCGATCCGGCGGGTCTGGGTGACCCGGTGAGCGGCAGCGTCCACGGTGAGCAGGTCGGTCTGTTGCATGTCCTCGCCGACGGCCCGGGTGAGCAGCACCCGGTCGTCCGGTCCGCAGGCGGGGTTGAAGTAGGCCAGTTGCAGCCCCGTCGCCACCGTGGTCGCCTTGCCGTTGGCGATGTCGACCACCGCGGCGATCGCTCCAGCCCGCACGAGCCTGGGCTTGTTGGCCGCCATCTTCGGAGCGAACACGGCCACCGCGTAACGGCCGGAGCCGGTCACGCAGGTTTCACCCATCCACGGCCCCATGTCCAGCGACGAGGCGGACAGGGAGGCCAACGTCGACCAGGCGAAGGCGTTCCGTTCCCGGGCCACGTAAAGGTGGAAGCCGTTGCTGTCACCCACTCCGGTGACCAGTACGTCGGAGGAGGCGGACCAGTCCTTACCGAGTGCCGCGTCCGGGTCCCGGACCGCTGAAGGATCTGTGGCTGAGGCGCCGGTCGGTCGGCCGGTCGACGCCGCGGTCGCTGGTACCGCGCCGACGGTGCCGGCGAGTGTGACCAGTGCGGCTATCGCCGCGCATGCTTTGTGGCTGGTTCTTTTCAATTTTCCCCCGTTCGCAGAAAGCGCCGATCAGCGCCAGGGCCGTGCCGTGCGAGATGAATGGTCATCGCCAAGCGGTGCAGGTGTCATTGCCGCTGGGGTTGCCCGTGGGAGTTGACGCGCACAATTGCAGGGAATATTCCCAGCTGAACATCGTGGTGACGTAATTGCCGATGCCGTTTACCGCCACCGAGGTTGCCCTCTGCGTCAGACCGCCGTACGTGGGCTGCCAGTCCAGACGCACCGTGGAACTGTCCGCGAAATACGTGGCAGTGTAGTCGCCCCACATCGCCCCGCAGGCCGGCGAGTAGTAGAGATCGCCGTGGGCCACCGTGCCGCCCGGGTCGTTGCCGTCCACGCGGGTGAAGCTGGAAATGGCATAGGCGCCGGTCATGCACCCATTGGCGGATGCCAGTTTTCCGTTGCATCCGGTGCGGCTGCAGCTCGCAGCCGATGCCGAGGCTGCCGGTGACAGGGCTGCGACGAGGCTCGCGCAGGTCAGCGCGGTTAACGCCGCTGTTCGCAGGTTTTTCAAGTGGTCCTCCCCGTGGTCGTTTAGGTTGTGCCGTAAGCGCCACCCTTCCATATACGGTCATGGATCTACAATATTGACGGGTGCACCGTCTGCGGGTACTCTCCGAGGCGGCCAGCAGTGTGTAATGACGCTGCTGCATTTAAATGTGACACGGGGAGCGCAATTGTGAACGAGACCGAACGGGAACCCGGATCGGTTCCGGGAGGCGGCGGGGCGACGTCGAAAAGGTGGCTCCTACTGGCAGCGCCCGCTGTGGTGCTGGCTTCGCTCCTGGCCGTCGTGGTGGTGCACGGCAGGGGTGCGGCCCCGCAGCGCCCCCCCGGTACGCAGGGTGCCAGAGGTGAACCGGGGGAATATCTGCCCAGCTCCCCCACCGCCACCCCCTCCGGACCGGTGCCGGCGTTCGCCGGCATGACACCGAGCAGGGTCACGGACGCCTGGGTCAAGCGGTGGCCCGGTCCGGTGACGGTGGACGGCTCGCTGCATACCATCCGCGTGACCCTGCCGGGCACGCAGGACCAACTGTCGGCCGCAGTCGGTCAGCCGAACAAGGACCGCCGGGACGAGGTGGCCCACGTCTTCTGCATGGTCAGGCTTCATGGCGCCGTGCGGCGGCCGTTGCTGAAGGCCCTGGTCGAGGGTTGTCTCGGCCCGGTCCTCAAGGCCAAGGAGCGCACGGCGGTGCTCGACTGGCTGATCAGCGCGGATTTCTCCGTTCCGCACTATCAGAGCCAGCGGTCCTCCCGGTTCGAACTGCTCGCGAACCACAATTCCGACGAGAACTTCGCGCTCATCCTCAACGCGCGCTGATTCGGGGCGGCACATCGTCGGGGTCGGCTGGCCACCTCCGCCGCTGCCGAGCTACTTCGGTGCAAGTTGAGGCGAATGACGCCCACGTTCCCGGCCGGAGCGACCATGATGAGCCGGTGGGCGCACTCGTGACGTTGGACCTGCCGGAAGGCTCACCGATGCACGGCCTGCCGTGGATCGTCACCTTCGCCCCGCTGGGCGACGCCGACGAGTGGGAGTCGGTGGTCTGCGGCCCGTACGAGCGACCGCACGCGCTGGCCCTCGCCGAGTCGGTGGTGGCGGAGGAACAACTCATGGCGGTGGTCGAACCCCTGCTGCCGGCGCTGTCGCCGGACGAGATCCGCAGCGAGATCGCCGCCGCCCAGCTCGCCGCGCGGGACGAGGACAACCGGATCGAGGCGGCCGACCTCTACGGCGACTTCGAGGACGTCGTCGACGACGAGCTGGAGGCGGCGGCCGAGGCGGCCGACCGGACCGGACCGCTCCCGGCGCCGGACGAGGCAGAGTTGCGGGCCGGCTTCGCCCGGATCGCCAAGCTGCTCACCGAGAAGGGCGGCTGACCCGGGACGCCCGCGGGATTCCCCGCTGAACGTGACGGGGAACACCACCGCCGTCCCGCGACCCGGCGAGGCGGGTGCCGGTCCTGTGGCCCAGATGGACGCCGACGCCCCGCGGAGCGGACTCCGCAGGGCGTCGGCGGCACCTCACCCCCCACCACAAGGGGTCGACGACCCAGCCCTCCGTCGGCGCGGGGCACAACGGAGGACCAGGGGCTCAATTGGGAGTCTACCCAGGTCAGCGCCGGTCGAACCACGCGGCGGCGTCGACCGGCAGGACGTGCCCGACGCCCTGTTCGGTGAGCTCCGCGCTGGCGGCGACCGGCTGGCCGTACCCGTCGATCAGGACCTCGGCCTCGCTGAGGTTGACCACGCAGGTCAGCTCGGCCTCGCCGGCGGTCCGACGGAAGGCCAGCACTCCCGGGCCGGCGGTCTCCAGCCAGGTCACCTCGCCGGCGTCCGGGCCGAGCGCGGGGTGGGAGTGCCGGATCCGCAGCGCGGCACGGTACAGCTCCAGCGTCGAGCCGGGCACCCCGGCCTGGGCGGCGACGGAGAGGGCGGCCCAGGTGGCCGGGGCCGGCAGCCAGCTCGGCGCGCTGCCCGCAGGGCCGAAACCGTACGGGGCCAGCTCGCCGCTCCACGGGATCGGCACCCGGCAGCCGTCCCGGCTCTCGCCGGTGCGCAGGAACGACGGGTCCTGGCGCAGTTCGTCCGGCAGGTCGAGCACCTCGGGCAGGCCCAGCTCCTCGCCCTGGTAGACGTACGCGCAGCCGGGCAGGGCGAGCATCAGCAGGCTGGCGGCCCGGGCCCGGCGCAGGCCGACCTCGCCGTCGCCGTACCGGGTGACGTGCCGCTGCTTGTCGTGGTTGGACAGCACCCAGGTGGTCGGCGCGCCGACGATCGTCGCCTCCGCCAGCGCGGTGTCGATCACCTTGCGGAACGAGTCGGCCGACCAGGTGGCGTCGAGGAAGTCGAAGCTGAACGCCTGGTGCAGCTCGTCCGGGCCGATGTAGCGGGCCAGCCGCTGCGGCGTCTCGGCCCATGCCTCGGCGACCGCCATCCGGCCGCCCGGGTAGCTGTCCAGGATCGGCCGCCAGGCCCGGTAGATCTCGTGCACCTCGTCCTGGTCGAAGTACGGCAGCCGGCCCTTGCCGAGCAGCTCCGACTGGCGTCGGCCGGTGGTCATGCTGTTGAAGCCGACGTCCGGCAGCCCCTCGGCCTTGATCATGCCGTGGGCCACGTCGATGCGGAACCCGTCCACGCCCCGGTCCAGCCAGAAGCGCAGGACCTCCTCGAACTCGGCGCGGACCTCGGGGCGCCGCCAGTTGAGGTCGGGCTGGGCCGGGTCGAACAGGTGCAGGTACCACTGGCCGTCGGGCACCCGGGTCCAGGCCGGGCCGCCGAAGATGCTCTCCCAGTCGTTCGGCGGCAGCTCGCCGTTCTCGCCCTTGCCCTCGGCGAACAGGTAGCGGGCCCGCTCCGGCGAGCCGGGGGCGGCGGCGAGCGCGGCCTTGAACCACGGGTGCCTGCTGGAGGTGTGGTTCGGCACGAGGTCGACGATGATCCGCAGGCCGAGGGCGTGCGCGTCGGTGATCATGGCGTCGAAGTCGGAGAGGGTGCCGAACATCGTGTCCACGTTGCGGTAGTCGGCCACGTCGTAGCCGCCGTCGACCATCGGCGAGGTGTAGAAGGGGGTCAGCCAGAGCGCGTCCACCCCGAGGTCGCGCAGGTACGGCAGGCGCTCGCGGATGCCCTGGAGGTCGCCGACGCCGTCGCCGTTGGAGTCGGCGAAGCTGCGGACGTAGACCTGGTAGACGACCGCGGAGCGCCACCAGTCGTCGTCGGAGGTCAGTGGCGTCGGGTTGCTGGCGGTCATCGGTGGCGATCCCCGTTCTGTGGCGCGGGACGGCGTGGCGCGGCGTGGCACGGCGGTGTGTCAGCCGGGTGTCAGAGCAGAATGCCGCCCGGCCACTGCAAGAGTCAAGCAAGGTTTGCGCAAGAATTGACGCCCTTGGCGACGGGGCGCGGAGTCGACGCCCGGCCCGGCGGTGGACTCGCCGGGCGATCCGCGGCGCGGGACGGCGGCCGGCGCGAGCCCGGGGCGGCTCGGGCGGGGACGGGGGAGGGCGGGGGTGACTCAGGCGGGGACGGGGAGGGCCGGAGGCGTCGGGCGCTGCCGGGGCTGGCCGCCCGTCGCCGGGCCGGCGGTGTCCTGGCGGACGACGGCGGTGGAGCCGCGCACCACCAGCTCGGGCCGGAACAGGTACTCCGAGTGCGGCGCGGCGTGCCCGTTGATCTCGTCGACCAGGGCTCGGACGGCGGCCACGGCCATCGCGGCCACCGGCTGCCGCATCGTGGTCAGCGGCGGGTCGGTGAAGGCCATCAGGGGCGAGTCGTCGTACCCGACCACCGACAGGTCGCCCGGCACGGACCGGCCGCGCTGCCGGGCCGCCCGGACCGCGCCGAGCGCCATCAGGTCGGAGCCGCAGACCAGGCCCGTCACCCCGCGCTCCAGCAGCCGCCCGGCCGCCGCCTCGCCGCCCTCCACCCCGAAGAGGGTCAGCTCGGCCAGGTCGTCCAGCTCGGCGTCGGGCAGGCCCGCCAGGCGCTCCATGGCGGCGCGCCAGCCGGCAACCCGGCGCTGCACCGGGACGAACCGGTCCGGTCCGGTGATCAGGCCGATCCGGCGGTGCCCGAGGGCGACCAGGTGGGCCACGGCCAGCTCGGTGGCCTCCCGGTCGTCGCAGGAGACGAAGGGCGCGGCGACGCCCGGCACGTACCCGTTGATCATGACGACCGGCAGCGGTCGGGCGATCAGCGCCCGGTACCGGTCGTGGTTGGCCGCCGTGTCGGCGTGCAGCCCGGAGACGAAGACGATGCCGGACACCTGGCGGTCGAGCAGCATCTCGACGTACTCGTCCTCGGTGACCCCGCCCGGGGTCTGGGTGCACAGCACCGGGGTGAACCCGCTCTGCGCCAGGGTCGACTCGATCACCTGGGCGAAGGCGGGGAAGATCGGGTTGTCCAGCTCCGGCACGACCAGGCCGACCAGGCCGGCGCTGCGCTTGCGCAGCCGGGCCGGGCGCTCGTAGCCGAGGACGTCGAGGGCGGTGAGGACGGCCTGCCGGGTCTCAGGGGCCACGCCGGGGCGGTCGTTGAGCACCCGCGACACCGTGGCCTCGCTGACTTCGGCCTGTTGGGCGATGTCGGACAGTCGAGCGCGCATGGGCGCACTTTAGCCCAAGGGCAAGTTCTTGCGTACGCGCCTGCAAGCTCTTCCATTATCTGCAACCTCTTGCTAACGTCCCCGCAACATACGGGAGTAGCGGCGCAGCAACCGGGCGCCGGGCAGCAAGAACTTACGAAGCTTCCCACTGGCGGGGCAGCCCTTCCCCGGCACATCCGCCATGACGACAGGAGTACCGATGCGCATCCGTACCGCGGGTGTGGTCGCCGTCCTCGGCCTGGCGCTGGCCGCCACCGGCTGCGGCGGTGGCGACGACGACAGCAACGCGCCGGCCGCGAAGGAGTCCGCCAAGGCGGCCGGCGGCAAGCTGGTGATCTGGGCCGACGACAAGCGCACCGCCGCCCTCAAGCCGTTCGCCGAGAAGTTCGGCAAGGAGAACGGCGTCACGGTCGAGGTCCAGGCCGTCTCCAAGGACCTGCAGACCAACTTCGTGACCGCCTCGCAGCAGGGCAGCGGCCCGGACGTCGTGGTCGGCGCGCACGACTGGATCGGCAACCTCGTCCAGAACGGCGCCATCGACCCCGTGCAGCTCGCCGCGGAGCAGAAGAGCGGCTTCAACGAGACCGCCGTCAAGGCCGTCACGTTCAACGGCCAGCTCTACGGCGTGCCCTACGCCATGGAGAACCTGGCGCTGATCCGCAACACCGAGCTGGCCCCCGAGGCGCCCAAGACCGTCGAGGACCTGGTCGCCGCCGGCAAGAAGCTCAAGGCCGAGAAGAAGGCCAGCGAGATCCTCTGCCTCCAGTCCGGCCAGAACGGCGACGCCTACCACATCTACCCGTTCTACACCTCCGGTGGCGGGTACCTCTTCGGCACGGCCGCCAACGGCGACTACGACCCGAAGGACCTGGGCGTGGGCAAGCCGGAGTCGATCGAGGCGTTCAAGAAGATCGCCAAGCTCGGTGAGAAGGGCGACGGCGCGCTGAAGCGCTCGATCACCGGCGAGAACTCGATCGCCACGTTCACCGGCAAGAAGTGCGCCTTCCTGGTCTCCGGCCCGTGGGCCGTCGCGGACGCCAAGAAGGCCAACATCTCCTACGACATCTCCCCGGTCCCCGGCTTCGCCGGCGGCAAGGAGGCCCAGCCGTTCGTGGGTGTCCAGGCGTTCTACGTGGCCGCCAAGGGCAAGAACAAGGCCCTGGCCCAGGAGTTCGTGGCCAACCACGTCACCACCCCCGAGCTGGCCGTGGCGCTCTACAACGCCGAGCCCCGCCCGCCGGCGCTGACCGCCGCCCTCGACCAGGTCAAGGGCACCGACCCGGACCTGGCCAAGTTCCAGGAGGCCGGCAAGAACGGCCAGGTGCTCCCGGCGATCCCGGCCATGGCCACCATCTGGGACCCGTTCGGCAAGGCCGAGGCCGCCATCATCGGCGGCGCCGACCCGACCAAGACGATCACCGCGGCCGGCAGGACCATCTCCGGCCAGATCAAGTAATGAGCACGTCGCTGTCCGGCCCGGGGGCTGCCACGCAGTCCCCGGGCCGGGAGCCCGTCGGACCCGGGCTCCCGGACAGGTCCCGCACCGCGCGGCACCACGCGCCGATCACCATGACCGGTCTGCTCGTCAAGGTGATCCTGCTCGGCCTGACCGCCGGGATCGCGGTCTGGGCGGCCTTCCCGCTCATCGAGGCGGAGAAGTGGGTCGGGCTGGCCCTGCTGGCCGCCACCACCGCCGGGCTCTTCTACCTCTACCTGACCCGCCGGCACATCCCGGCGAAGTACCTGGTCCCCGGCACGCTGTTCCTCATCGCGTTCCAGGTGGTCCCGGTGCTCTACACGGCGAGCACCGCCTTCACGAACTTCGGCGACGGCCACCGCGGCACCAAGGAGGATGCCGTCGTCGCCATCCAGACCGCCTCGGTCAAGCAGGTGCCCGGCTCCACCGAGTACGCCCTCTCGGTGGCCACCCAGGGCGACCCGGCGACCGGCCCGCTCGTCTTCCTGGTCAGCGCCCCGGGCACCCGCGCCGTCTCGGCCGGCGACGCCGGCGGGCTGCGCCAACTCGACCCGGCCGACGTCACCGTGGCCCCCGGCGGCAAGGTCACCGCCGCCGACGGCTACACCGTGCTCAACTTCGGCCAGGCCAGCGCCCGCAGCCAGGAGATCACCGACCTGGTCGTGCCGACCTCCGGCGGCGCGCTGCGTTCCGCCGGCCTGTCCCGCGCCTACGAGGGCAAGGCGATCCGGGCGTACGACGCCGGCTGCGACTGCATCAAGGACATCGAGACGGGCAAGACCTGGACGGCGGACGAGGAGTCCGGCGCCTTCGTCGCCCCCGACGGCGAGCGGCTGGCCCAGGGCTGGAAGGTCACCGTCGGGCTGAAGAACTTCTCCCGGGTGCTCACCGACCCGGCCATCTCCGGGCCGTTCTTCGGCACGCTGCTGTGGAACTTCGCCTTCGCCGTCGGCTCCACCGGCGGCACGTTCATCCTGGGCATGTTCATCGCCCTGGCGCTGCACTCGCCCCGGATGCGGGGCACCAACATCTACCGGGTCCTGCTGATCCTGCCGTACGCCATGCCGTCCTTCGCGATGCTGCTGGTCTGGCGGGACATGTTCAACACCGACTTCGGTCTGATCAACAACCTGTTCGGGCTCGGGGTGGACTGGTTCGGCCAGGAGTGGTCGGCCCGGATCGCGGTGATCCTGGTGCAGCTCTGGCTCGGCTACCCGTACATGTTCCTGGTCGCCACGGGCGCGCTCCAGGCCATCCCGAAGGAGCTGACCGAGGCGACCTCGGTCGACGGAGCGTCTCCCTGGCAGTCGTTCCGGGCGGTCACCCTGCCGCTGCTGCTGGTCGCGCTCTCCCCGCTGCTGATCGCGTCGTTCGCGTACAACTTCAACAACTTCAACGCGATCTACCTGACCACCGAGGGCGGCCCGTTCCCGGCGGACAACCCGACGGCGGGAGCGACGGACCTGCTGATCACGTACACGTACCGGCTGGCCTTCGGCGCGCAGGGCGCCCAGTTCGGCCTGGCGGCCGCAGTGTCGATCTTCATCTTCACCATCGTCGCGGTGGTGTCGGCGGTGAGCTTCCGGCGCACCCGTAAGCAGGAGGAGGTGTACTCGTGACCTCGCTTCGCGGCACTCCGGTCGCGGGCGGCGCGACCGGCACCGCCCCGGCCGTCAACCGCAACGCGGGCCGGCGTCGCAACCGATGGTTCGCCCAGGTCGGCTGGCGGCACCTGGTCGCCGTGCTGGCGGTCGCGTTCAGCCTCTTCCCGATCCTGTTCGTGCTGTCGGCCGCGCTCAACCCGCTCGGCACGCTCTCCTCCACGGAGTTGCTGCCGACCGGGGCGTCCCTGGAGAACTTCACCAACCTGTTCGACCGCACGGCGTTCGGGTGGTGGTTCCTCAACTCGCTGCTCATCGCCGGGGTGGCCTCGTTCGCGTCGGTCGTCCTGTCGGCGCTGGCGGCGTACGCGTTCTCCCGGATGCGGTTCTCCGGCCGGCGGGTCGGGCTGTTGTCGCTCCTGCTGATCCAGATGTTCCCGCAGTTCCTGGCGATCGTGGCGATCTTCCTGCTCTTCACGACGATCACCGACCTGTGGCCGGCGATCGGCTTCAACACCCCGTGGGGCCTGCTGCTGCTCTACCTGGGCGGCGCGCTGGGGGTGAACACCTGGCTGATGAAGGGCTTCTTCGACACGCTCCCCCGGGAGCTGGACGAGTCGGCCACGATGGACGGCGCCACGCACGCCCAGGTCTTCTTCCGGATCATGCTGCCGCTGGTGGCGCCGATCCTGGCGGTGACCGGCCTGCTCGCCTTCATCGGCACCATCAACGAGTTCCTGATGGCGAACGTCTTCCTGACCAACAGCGAGTCGAAGACCCTCGCGGTCGGCATGTTCGGCCTGGTGGCCGGCGAACGCAACAACAACTTCGGGATCTTCGCGGCGGGCACCCTGCTCACCGCGATCCCCACGGTGCTGGTCTTCCAGATGGTCCAGCGTTACATCGTCTCCGGCCTCACCGCCGGAGCTGTCAAGGGCTGAGCCTCCTCGGCTCACCGCTACGGCAAGGGCGTCGGCGTCCGACGTACACCGGAGCAGTCACGGATCGACCGCCGCGGTCGGGGAACCGGCCGCGGCGGGAGGCCCATTCCTCTCCCCGTCCGACCGACGCGAAAGGCACCGCCATGTCCCTGTTGCCGCACCACGACGGATCCGCCCTGTACGTCCCCGAGCAGGAACCCGCGCTCGGCGACACCGTCGACGTCTTCGTCCGGGTGCCGGCCGGTGCCGACGTCCGGCAGGTGCACGTGCGCACCACCGGCGACGGCGAGCCCCGGTTCACCGAGGCGGTCGTCGACCGCACCGACGGCGGCGACGTCTGGTGGCGGGTCCCCGTGGAGGCCCGCAACCCGGTCAGCAACTACCGGTTCATGCTCACCGGCAGCCGCGGCTACCGCTGGCTGAACGCCGCCGGCGTGGTGCCCCACGACGTGCCCGACAACGGCGACTTCAAGCTGGTCACCCACGCCCCGCCCCCGGCCTGGGCCCGGGACGCGGTGATCTATCAGATCTTCCCGGACCGGTTCGCCCGCTCCGCCGCCGCGGACGGCCGGGACCTGCCGGACTGGGCCATCCCGTGCGACTGGGACACCCCGGTGATCGGCCGGGGCCCGGAGACCCCCCGTCAGTTCTACGGCGGCGACCTGGACGGCATCACCGGGCGGCTGGACCACCTGGACCGCCTCGGCGTGAACACCGTCTACCTGACCCCTATCTTTCCGGCCCGCTCCAACCACCGCTACGACGCGGCCAGCTTCGACACCGTCGACCCGCTGCTCGGCGGTGACGCCGCACTGGCCCGCCTCGCCGACGCCGTACGCGCCCGGGGCTGGCGGCTGCTCGGCGACATCACCAGCAACCACACCGGCGACGCGCACGAGTGGTTCACCCGGGCCGCCTCCGACGTGTCCGCGCCCGAGCGGGAGCTGTACTACTTCGACGAGGTGACCGGCTGCGACCTGGAGCCGTCGTACGAGTCCTGGAACGGGGTCAGGTCGCTGCCGAAGCTGAACTGGGGCAGCGCCGAGCTGCGTCGCCGCTTCGCCACCGCCGACGACTCGCTGCTGCGCCGCTGGCTGCGCCTCCCGTACGGGCTGGACGGCTGGCGGGTGGACGTGGCGAACATGACCGGCCGCCGGGGGGCCGACGCGTACACCCACGAGGTGGCGGCGCTGCTGCGCGAGGTGGTGGCCGACACCCGGGCCGACGGGCTGCTGATGGCCGAGCACGGTCACGACCACACCGGCGACCTGGACCGCGGCGGCTGGCACGGCACGATGAACTACGTCGGCTTCACCGACCCGGTCTGGTCCTGGCTGCGGCACGGCGACGACCCGGTGCCGAACTTCCTCGGCACCCCGGGCGGGGTGCGGCGGCGGGACGCGGACGCGGTGCTCGCGACGATGGACACCTACCGGTCGCTGATCTCCTGGCGGTCGTACACCCACTCGTGGCAGTTGCTCGGGTCGCACGACTCGGCCCGGATCCGCACCGTCGTCGGGGACGCGGCCCGGCAGGAGGTGGCCGCCGGCCTGCTCGCCACCATGCCCGGCACCCCGGTGATCTTCGCCGGGGACGAGTTGGGGCTGACCGGCACCAACGGCGAGGGCTCGCGGACCCCGATGCCGTGGCACCGGCCGGAGAGCTGGGACGCCTCGACGTTCGCCGCGTACCGCGCCCTGATCGCGCTGCGCCGCGCGGAGCCCGCGCTGCGCCACGGCGGCCTGCGCCGGCTGCACGCCGACGCGGACACGCTGGTCTTCCTGCGCGAGGCCCCGACCGGCGCGGTGCTGGTCCTGGCCCGCCGCGCCGCCGGTGATCCGGTCCGCCTGACCGGCCTGGGACCGGCGGAGAACATCCACGGCGGCGCACCCGCCCTGCGCCCCGACGCGGACGGCACGATCACCCTCCCGGCCGACGGCCCCACCTTCCAGACCTGGCGCCTAACCTGACCCACCCCACCCCTCACCCCGCCAGCTGCGTCGATCTGCACTTGCGGCCCCGACAAGAGGGGCATCTGACCCAGATCGAGGGCCCAAAGTGCAAGATCGCGCGGTGGGTAGGGGTGGGTAGGGGTGGGGTGGCAATCGGCACGCGTTGGTCTGCCCCGCTACTACGAACTGTCGTTGATGGGGGAGGATGGTTGGGTGGAAGCTCTGAGACTGATCCTTCTCTACGTCCATCTGATCGGGTTCGCCCTGCTGCTCGGCGGCACGATCGCCCAATACGTCAGCGGCCGGCTGCGGATCAACGCGGCCATGCTCTGGGGGTCGGTCATCGGCCTGCTGACCGGAATCGGACTGTCCGCCCCGTTGCGCGACGGCGACGAACCGGCCCCCGCGAAACTTGTTACCAAGTTGGTGCTCGCGCTGCTGATCTTTGTCATGGTCTTCTTCTCCCGTAAGCGGGAGTCGGTCAACCGTGGCCATTTCCTCGCCATCGCAGGCTTGACCCTGGTCAACGCGGCGGTGGCAGTCTTCTGGCGGTAGCGTCCTGGCCAGGGGAAGGCTGCGGGAAACGGACGTTCGCGACACCTGACCGGCCCACTGTCAGGGCACAAGTGATCTGCCGCACCCGAAGGATCACGTAGGGGTAACAGGCGCTCAACAGTCGTGCACGATTGTCGGCCAGTGGGTGGACGCGGGCGTACGCTCCCGTCCGTAACGTGGGACGCCGGCGGCGCAGCGCAGGCCGGCTCAAGGGCTGCCACCGCGCAGAGCGGTGTGCAATGGGAAGGAGACGTCTTGCGCTCTGTGCGTGGGATGCGGATCGCCTCCGCCTTCGTGGCGGGTGGGCTCGTGCTGGGCGCCGCCGCGTGTGGTGAGGCCCCCGAGGACGACAAGGACGCCGGGAGCACCGGCGCCAAGAAATACAGCGCCTGCATGGTGACCGACGTCGGCGGCATCGACGACAAGTCGTTCAACACCTCCGCCTGGAAGGGCCTGCAGGAGGCGAAGAAGGCCAACGACAACATCGACATCAAGTACGTCGCGTCGAAGGCCGAGGCGGACTACGAGGTCAACCTGACCGGGTACGTCAACCAGAAGTGCGACTTCATCCTGGCCGTCGGTGGCCTGATGAGCGACGCGACCTCGAAGATCGCCAAGGCGAACCCCAACCAGCAGTTCGGCATCGTCGACTCGAAGTTGCCCGAGTCGAACGTCTACCCGATGCAGTTCGACACCGCCCAGGCCGCGTTCCAGGCCGGCTACCTGGCCGCCGGGATGAGCAAGACCGGCAAGGTGGGCACCTACGGCGCGATCCCGATTCCGCCGGTGACCATCTTCATGGACGGCTTCGCCGACGGCGTGGCGCACTACAACAAGGCCAAGAGCAAGAAGGTCCAGGTGCTCGGCTGGGACAAGGCGACCCAGAAGGGCTCCTTCTCCAACTCCTTCGAGAAGCAGGACGAGGGCAAGAAGGTCTCCGACACCCTGTTCGCCCAGGGCGCGGACATCATCATGCCGGTCGCCGGCGGCGCGGGCCTCGGCACCACCTCGGCGGCCCAGGCCTCCGGCGGCAAGTACTCGGTCATCTGGGTCGACGCCGACGGCTGCGAGAGCACCCCGAGCTGCTCGGTGCTGCTGACCACCGTGGTCAAGAACATCGCCGACTCCGTCAAGGAGGCCGTGGTCAAGGCCGCCGGTGGCGAGAAGCTCCAGGCCAGCCCGGGCTTCGTGGGCAACCTGGCCAACAACGGCGTCTCGCTCGCCCCGTACCACGACTTCGACAGCAAGGTCCCGGCGGACCTCAAGGCCGAGGTCGAGAAGCTCAAGGCGGACATCGCCGCCGGCACCATCACGGTCACCTCGAAGGCCCAGCCGACCAAGTGACCGCTCCGCCGGCCACCGCGGTGCGATCATCGACCGCGGGGGCCGGCGGGCCCCACGCCTGACGACCGGCCGCCTCGACGTACGCGGGGAGCACCCCGCGGAGCCGGGGCGGCCGGTCCGCGCCACCCGACGCCCGGCCCGGCCGGTGACCGGCCCCGCGGCGGCCCCGCCGCACCATCGCTCGCACTCCAGGAGGTTGCGCTGAAACTCGAACTGCGCGGCATCACCAAGCGGTTCGGTGATCTGGTCGCCAACGACCACATCGACCTGACGGTGGAGCCTGGAGAGATTCACGCCCTGCTCGGCGAGAACGGCGCCGGCAAGTCGACCCTGATGAACGTGCTCTACGGGCTCTACCAGCCCGACGAGGGCGAGATCCTGGTCGACGGGAAGCCGCTGAAGCTGAAGGGCCCGTCGGACGCGATCGCGGCCGGGATCGGCATGGTGCACCAGCACTTCATGCTGGTGCCGGTCTTCACCGTCGCCGAGAACGTCATGCTCGGCGCCGAACAGGTCAAGGGCGGCATCGCCGGTTTCCTGGACCGGCGGCGGGCCCGGCGCGAGGTTGCCGAGGTCTCCGAGCGGTACAACCTGCGGGTCGACCCGGACGCGGTGATCGAGGACCTGCCGGTCGGCATCCAGCAGCGGGTGGAGATCGTCAAGGCCCTCACCCGCGACGTCGACCTGCTGATCCTCGACGAGCCGACCGCCGTGCTCACCCCGCAGGAGACCGCGGAGCTGCTCACGGTCATGCGGTCGCTCAAGGCCGCCGGCAAGTCGATCGTCTTCATCACCCACAAGCTCGGCGAGGTCAAGGCCATCGCCGACCGGATCACCGTGATCCGGCGCGGGAAGACCGTGGGCACCGCCTCGCCGACCGCGAGCCGGGACGAACTGGCCGCCAAGATGGTGGGCCGCAGCGTCCGGCTGACCGTGGAGAAGCCGCCGGCCACCCCGGGCCGGCCGATCCTGGAGGTCGCCGGCCTGGTCGTCGACGACGACCGGCAGATCCGCGCCGTCGACGGGGTCGACCTGACAGTGCGCGCGGGTGAGGTGCTCGGCGTGGCGGGCGTGCAGGGCAACGGCCAGACCGAGCTGATCGAGGCCATCATGGGCCTGCGTCCGGTCCTCGCCGGCACGGTCACCCTGGACGGCCAGCCGGTGCACGGGTGGTCGACCAAGAAGGTGCTGCGCGCCGGGGTCGGCTACGTCCCCGAGGACCGCAGCGTCGACGGCCTGGTGAAGGAGTTCTCCGTCGCCGAGAACCTGGTGCTGGACATCTACGACCGCCCGCCGTTCGGCAAGGGGCTGTCCCTGAAGCCGGAGGCCATCGCGAAGTCGGCGCAGGAGCGGATCGAGCAGTTCGACGTCCGTACCCCGTCGGCCGACGCGGCCGTCGGCACCCTCTCCGGCGGCAACCAGCAGAAGGTGATCGTGGCCCGGGAGCTGTCCCGGCCGCTGAAGCTCTTCATCGCGGCCCAGCCGACCCGTGGCGTCGACGTCGGCTCCATCGAGTTCATCCATTCCCGGGTGATCCGGGAGCGGAACGTGGGCACCGCCGTCATGGTCGTCTCCAGCGAGCTGGACGAGGTGATCGGCCTGGCCGACCGGATCGCGGTGATGTACCGGGGCCGGATCATCGGCATCGTCGGCCCGGACACCCCGCGCGAGGAGATCGGCCTGCTGATGGCCGGCATCACCCCCGACGCGGCCACCGAAGCCGCCGGCCACAGCACTCCGGCCGCCGACGCGGCGACCCCGGCCCCCGAGGGCCCCGGTAGCGAGGACGAGGCATGAACAACCCCAACCCGGTGTCGGGCTCCCCCGACAAGGACCCGGCGACCGAGGCGGCGCGGGTCGCGGCCGGCAGCGCCGACCGGGCCGCCTCGGCCACCGCCGGAAAGCGGCCGGAGCCGGAGGCCCGCCCCACGCTGGGCCGGTTGTTCCTGGACAACCTGTGGGCGGCCAACACGGTCACCGTCACGGTGCTCGCGGTGCTGCTGGCGATGCTCGTCGGCGCCGTACTGATCATCGTGTCGGACCCGGAGGTGCTGGCCACCTACGGCTACATCACCGCCCGCCCGGTCGACGCGCTGAACGCGAGCTGGACGGTGGTCAGCGAGGCGTACGCGAACCTGTTCAAGGGGGCGATCTTCGACCCCGAGGCGTCCGGGTTCACCGCGGCGCTCGGCCCGATCTCGGAGACGCTGACCTACACCGCGCCGCTGGTCTTCACCGGCCTGTCGGTGGCGCTCGCCTTCCGGGGCGGCCTGTTCAACATCGGCGCGCAGGGCCAGGCCACCATCGGCGTCATCCTCGCCGCGCTGGCCGGCTTCCTGCTGCCGCTGCCCCCGGTGCTGCACCTGATCGTCGCGCTGCTCGCCGGCGCGGTCGGCGGCGCGCTCTGGGGCTTCATCCCCGGCATCCTGAAGGCGCGCGCCGGCGCCCATGAGGTGATCAACACGATCATGCTCAACTACGTCGCGGTGTACTTCCTGTCCTGGATCATCATTCAGAGCGGCGTGCAGAACCCCGACCGGGCCGACGCGATCAGCAAGCCCGTCGACTCCTCCGCTCACTTCCCCCGGCTGCTCGGCGGTGACCTGCGGGTGCACGCCGGCATCCTGCTCGCCGTGCTGGCCACCTGGTTCGTCGCCTGGCTGCTCAACCGCTCCACTTTCGGCTTCGAGCTGCGCGCGGTCGGCGCGAACCCGGACGCCGCCCGCACCGCCGGGATCAGCGTCGCGAAGACGTACGTGCTGGTGATGGCGATCGCCGGCCTGCTCGCGGGGCTCGGCGGCAGCCAGATGGTGCTCGGCTCGACGGCGAACGCGCTCACCCCGCTGGTGATCGCCCAGATCGGGTTCGACGGCATCCTGGTGGCCCTGCTGGGCCGAGTGAAGCCGTGGGGCGTGCTGCTGGCCGCGCTGCTGTTCGGCGCGCTCCAGGCCGGCGGCAACCGGATGCAGTCGTACTCGGGGATCTCGCTGGAGCTGGTCACGGTGCTCCAGGCGCTGATCGTCATCTTCATCGCCGCGCCGGCCCTGGTGAAGGCGATCTTCCAGCTCCGGGCCGCCCGTGCCGCCCGGTTGCAGACGAGCCTGGCGAAGGGCTGGTAACGCATGTCAACCATGGCTGTTCCGGACGTCGCCGTGGCCCAGGTCGACGAGGGCTTCTGGACCCGTACCCGCAAGATCGGCGCGGTGCTGCTGACGCTCGGCGTGCTCGCGACGGTGCTCTTCGGGGCGCTCGCCACCGACCGGCAGGCCCGCTTCACCCTCAGCGAGACCGAGGGCGGCGCGGCGCTGGAGATCAACGGCACCGTCGGCGCGATTCTGTTCGGCATCATCGCCGTGGCGGCGGGCGCGGCCCTGATGGCCGGGGTGCCGAAGCGCTGGTTCACCGTGCTGCTCGGCGTCGGGCTGGCCGCCTTCGTGCTGTCGTTCCTGTGCTGGCAGGTCTCCGCCGCCCCGGAGGGGCGGAACTTCATGCCCCTGGTCAACATGGTGCGCGGCACCTTCATCCTGGCCCTGCCACTGATCTTCGGCGCGCTGGCCGGGGTGCTCTGCGAGCGTTCCGGCGTGGTCAACGTGGCCATCGAGGGGCAGCTGCTGATGGGCGCGTTCAGTGGCGCGCTGTTCGGCAGCCTCTCCGGCAGCGTCTGGGTGGGCCTGTTCGCCGCCGCGATCGGCGGCGCGTTCATCTCGCTGTTGCTGGCCGTGTTCGCCATCCGCTACCTGGTGGACCAGGTGGTCATGGGCATCGTGCTGAACCTGCTGGCGGTCGGCATCACCGGCTTCCTCTACGAGGGGCTGATGCAGACCAACGCGGAGAAGTACAACTCCGCGCCCCGGTTCAGCAACTGGGAGATCCCACTTCTCTCCGACATCCCGCTGCTCGGGCCGGCGCTGTTCCGCGCCAACATCTTCCTCTACCTCGGGCTGCTGCTGGTGCTCGTCATCCACATCGCCCTGTTCCGCACCCGCTGGGGGCTGCGCACCCGGTCGATCGGGGAGCACCCGACCGCCGCCGACACCCTCGGCGTGAAGGTGCTGCGGCTGCGCTACCGCAACGTCGTGCTGGCCGGCATGGTGGCCGGGATCGGCGGGGCGTCGTACACGCTGGCGCTCTACTCGTTCACCAAGAACATGATCGGCGGCAAGGGCTTCATCGCCCTGGCCGCGCTGATCTTCGGCCGGTGGAGCCCGACGGGGGCGCTGCTCGCCGCGCTCTTCTTCGGCTTCGCCGACCAGCTCGGCACGTACCTCGGGGCGATCGGCAGCAGTATTCCGAGCCAGTTCCTGGCGATGCTGCCGTACCTGGCGACCATGCTGGCCGTGGCCGGCCTGGTCGGCAGGGTCCGCGCGCCGGCGGCAAGCGGCAAGCCGTACGTCAAGGGCTGAGCCCGGCTCGGATCCGTGCCCGGTGGGGAGGCCCCGCCGGGCACGGCCGTTCCCGTGGCCGTGAAGCACCGATGACCCGGTGATGATTGGGTTGGTCAACCTTTCGCGCAGATGCCCCTCGTCTGCTTGAGGTGACCATGAAACACTCCCCAGCCGCCATGGCGGCGCTGCTCTGCGCCGCCACCGTCCTGTCGGTGCCGGCCACCGCGACCGCCAGAGCGCCCGACGGCTCGCCCGACCGCGGCGGCACGCCGCCCGCCGGTGCGGGCAGGACCGCGGCGCCCACCCACCCCGATCGGGTACGCGACCCCGACGCCCGGCTGGGCGCGGGGTGGCGCCGCTCCACGGACCGCGCCGTGACCACCTCCAGCGACGCCGGCGGCCTGCACCTCCTCGTGGCCGACGAGGCTCAGGCGTACGCCTGGCGGACGGCGGCGACCCTCGCCGAGCCCGGCCTCGACGCCGACCAGTGGATCGGGCAGGCCTGCGTCACCGGCTCCGGTCGGCGTGCCGTGGTCGTCTACGGCCCCCGGACCTTCACCAACCGGGAGCCGCTCATGCAGCGCGGCGGGTTCGCCGCCGTCGTCGACCTGAGGACCGGCGCGGTGACGAAGCTGCCGGAGCGGGTCTCCCTCGCCTACCACAATCCGGGCTGCGGAGCCGGCGAGCAGGTCGCGCTGTCCCGGCTGGAGCCGCCCGCCCGGCCCGGCGAAGCGGCACACACCTGGATCGGCACCGTCGACGCGGCGCACCCGACCCGGGCGATCCGTGCGGTCCGGACGGCCGGTCAGGTCACCTCCACCCTGCCGGTGGGCGGACAGCTGATCGGTTCCAAGGGCGCGAGCCTGGTGCGGATCGGCGCCAAGGGCCGGGTCACGACCGTCGCGTCCGCGACGGCCAGCCCGTTCCGCCTGCTCGCCGACGGCCGCGACGGGGTGGCCTTCCAGGTCGTCCGCGACGGACGGACCGAGTTCAAGCGGTTCGCGGGTGGCCGGGTCAGCGACCACGGTTCGGCACCGAAGGGCGAGATCAAGCTTCGGGCCGGCGCGGGCGGGCGCGTCTTCGCAGTCGGCGGACGGGCGGAGGCCCGGGTCGCCGCCCGGATGCCCCGGGGCTGGTCGGCGATCGACGGGCTCCCGGACAGCGACGTGTCGACGACCGGGGCGCTGCTGGTGTCGCGGGCGACCACCGGCCGCGAGGCCGCCGGCCGACCGGCGGGCCGGCCGGACGCGGGCCGGGCGGACCGGGTCGACATCTCCGCCCGCCGGACGACGAACGGCAGCTCCCTGACGTTCACCGTGCAGCCGGAGGACAGCGGCGCGGGACGCCGACCGTCGCCGGCCCTGGGCGGCCCCGCCCCGAAGCCGACGCGGCCCGGTTCCCGCACCGCGTCCACGGCGTACCCGAACCAGCCGGACGACCCCGACCGCAGCTGCGCGGTGTCCCGCAACGACCCGAAGTTGCAGGTCTACCAGCCGACGGTGCGGCAGATGGAGTGGGCGGCGGACCTGGCGGTGCGCGGCCTACTGACCTTCCAGCGGCCCGCCAACTGGAACAACAACAGCATGCCGGCGTACTCACCACAGGGGATGTTCCCGTCCCTGGCGCTGGCCGGGGGCGGCAACGTTCCCGCGCAGATCTTCCTGGGCATCCTCGCCCAGGAGTCGAACCTCTGGCAGGCCAGCCGCTTCGCCGTGGACGCCTCGGTGGGCAACCCGCTGACCAGCCTCGGCTACTACGGGCTCGACCTGGCCGCCCCGAACTACGAGTTCATCGACTGGGCGCACACGGACTGCGGCTACGGCGCGGGTCAGGTCACCTCGGGGATGAAGCGGTCGGACACCAACCAGGTGATCGCGGGGGTGACGTGGGACGAGACCAAGCAGAAGGCGGTCGCGACGGACTACGCCGTCAACGTCGCCGCGGCGCTGCGCATCCTGCAGGACAAGTGGAACCAGACCCGCAACGCCGGTCTGATCGCCAACGACGGCGACCCGAAGTACCTGGAGAACTGGTGGTTCGCCATCTGGGCGTACAACACCGGTTTCTACCCGCAGGATCCCCAGAACCCGTCGGCGCCCTACGGCGTCGGCTGGTCGAACAATCCCGCCAACACCGACTACCCGGCGGACCGGGCGATGTTCCTCACCATGCCGCTGGACATCTACGACTCGTTCGGGAACCTGATCGTCGATGACGAGATCGCCTACGACAACGCCAAGCACCCCAACCACTGGTCCTACCCGGAGCGGGTGACCGGCTTCGCCTACACGTCGCTGATCCGCTACAACTACGAGGAGGAGGCGTACCTCCCGACGTACCAGACGGCCTGGTCGCCCGGCACGCCGGCGCACGGGCAACCCGCCCGCTACACGTTCTGCGGGCCGACCGTCAACACCTGCGACGAGACGTTGCCGCCGAAGGTGCCCGGCGACTACCCGACCACCAAAGCCGGCGCGTGCCAGCGCGACGACCTGAAGTGCTGGTGGCACGGCCCCGCCACCTGGGCAAGCTGCGCCTCCACCTGCGGCACGGAGCGACGGACGTACACCAGCGTCGAGCCCCGGCCGTACACGGAGCCGGGGGAGAACATCCACCCCACGCCGGCCAACGGCGACGGGTCCTGCAAGGTGGACGGACTGCCCAGCGGCGCGCGGATCATCGACGACATCACCACGACCGTGGCGCTCGGCGCGGAGGGCTGTACGCCCACGTACACCAGGGGCGGCAGCTTCGGCCTGAACTTCGCCACGTTCACCCAGTTCGACGGCGACGTGGTGACCCCGGGGAAGGTGGACTTCCACCAGATCGGGGCGGGTTTCGGCGGCCACTTCTGGTTCAGCCACACCTACAAGCAGGCGGAGAAGCCCAACTACCGGGTCACCGGCACCTGGACGATCAACCCGACGAACGCGTGGACCAGGGTGTGGGTGCACATGCCCGACCACGGCGCGCACACCCGGCAGGCGGACTACGCCGTCCGCCGCCCGAACGGCACGGTCGAGCATCGGATCATCCCCACCCAGTGGGAGTCCAACAAGTGGGTCAACCTGGGTGTCTTCGACTTCACCGGAACGGGCACCCCGAAGGTGGAACTGAGCAACTTCACGCGGGACGGCACCGGGGTGCAGGACATCGCCTGGGACGCCATCGCGGTCCAGCCGCTGCCGAGCAAGCCCCGGCACTTCGTGGTCGCGCTGGGCGACTCGTACTCCTCGGGCGAGGGCAGCGGCGACTACACCCGAGTCAGCGACCAGTACGGCGACGACGACGCCAACCGCAATTCGTGCCGACGCAGCCCGCGCGCGTGGTCCCAGCAGGCCGTCATCCCCGGCGCGCCAGGCAGCATCGCCAGCCTCGCGTCCGGCCACAACCCGGCCATCGACGCGCAGTTCGTGGCGTGCAGCGGTGCCGTCACGAACAACTTGCTCAGCCCGAGCCTCCTCCCGGGTCTGCTGCACCGGTAGGTGACAGTTGCAGTCACGCGGCCTGACTGGCCGGTGGGGTCATGATGGTCTCGTACTCGATAGGGGTCAACCGGGA